>NZ_KV821671.1:0-553 GCF_001815685.1 Neisseria sp. HMSC056A03 | reverse complement strand
GGTGCCGTCGGCTTTGGTGTATGCAACCGGGGCTTGGGCACTCTGTACCACGGATTGGGCGTCTACAGCATAGGTATAGGTCTGGTTGCCGTTGCCGTCAACATTTTGTTGCACCGTCAATCCGTTGCCTGCAGCCAGGGTCAGGGTGCTGCCTGATTTGGCTGTAGTGGCAGCGGGTGTACCTACGGTGTTGCCGCCGGCAGTGATGTTGAAACCACTGTTGTTGATGGCGTTAACCACATCCTGCGCGGTGGCGACTTGGTTGGTATTACCGGTTGTGGCGGCTTTGCCGTCCGTGCCGGTAGTAATGGCGGCAGGATCTGCGGACACGGTATAGGTAGTGCTGCCATCCCCATTAAGTGTCGGTGTGCCTACAGAGATACCATTGCCAGCAGCCACGATGGTTTTGGCGGCGGCGGCCTTATTTGCCACAACCTGCAATTGGTCTTCAGTAGCAGCGCGACCACTCACCGGCGTACCGGTCCAAGTTTTGTTTGTCAGACCGGTAACCGTACCGGCAGTGCCGTCGACAGTAACCGGGCTGCCGCCGCTA
>NZ_KV821670.1:54546-71578 GCF_001815685.1 Neisseria sp. HMSC056A03 | reverse complement strand
TTTTCGTAGCCTAGCATAACTGCTAATCTATGTCAGTCCCTTTATTTTTTATATAGCGGATTTAGTTTCAATTTTGAGCAAACTGCCCCGCCCGATATAAAACGTAATCCATTATGGTTTTAGCAAATAAATGCAATTTGCGTATTTTATTCTATTTTGAATAATTATTTAAGACATATAAATAACAATTAAGCCACTTTGTGCAGAAAAACAACGTTACCCATTTTTACTATCGTGTTTCCCTGCCTGCCTTTCCTTTCATATTTGTTTCAAATCAGCCGATACAAGCAATTTCATATTGCCCCTATGAGGCTTAGGCTAATATAATATCGAGTTTGCCGAGAGCAAAAGCTTAGGCTTAAACTGCTTTCTATCCACGCTGCCCGTGCGCTTTACAAGAGTTTCAGACGGCCTCCGTCCGACTCCCGCCAGCAATCAAACAGCTTTTTATCACCCATTCGAAAATCCGTTTTGCCGGTACTCGTCTTTCTTTTTGGAGTATTGCCATTATGACCGCAACCACTGCGTCTTCAGCCAAACCTTATCTGCAAATCCAAGGTTTGGTGAAAAAGTTTGGTGACAATTACGCTGTCGATAACATCGACTTGGACATTTACCAACATGAAATCTTTGCCCTTTTGGGCAGCTCAGGCAGTGGCAAATCCACGCTGCTGCGCATGTTGGCAGGCATGGAAAGCCCAAATCAGGGCAAAATCATTCTCGACGGCCAAGACATTACCAAGCTTGCTCCGTACAAGCGCCCAATCAACATGATGTTCCAAAGCTATGCTCTGTTCCCACACATGAGCGTTGAGCAAAACATCGCTTTCGGTCTGAAACAAGACAAAATGCCTAAAGGCGAAATCGACGCCCGAGTGGAAGAAATGTTGCGCCTAGTGCAAATGACCAAATACGCCAAACGCAAGCCGCACCAACTCTCCGGCGGTCAGCAACAACGTATCGCTTTGGCACGCAGCCTGGCGAAACGTCCTAAAATCCTGCTGCTTGACGAACCTTTGGGCGCACTCGATAAAAAACTGCGCCAACAAACCCAACTGGAATTGGTCAACACGCTGGAACAAGTCGGCGTAACCTGCATCATGGTTACCCACGACCAAGAAGAAGCGATGACCATGGCGACCCGTATCGCCATTATGTCTGACGGCCAATTGCGCCAAGTTGGTACGCCTAGCGACGTATACGATTATCCTAATAGCCGCTTTACTGCCGAATTTATCGGCGAAACCAATATTTTTGACGGCGTCGTTGTTGATGACCGCGCCGATTTCTCCATCGTCAAATGTGACGGCTTGGAAAACCACGTCCGCATCGACCACGGCTTGGGCGTTCCGAACGACCATGAAATTTGGATCAGCATCCGCCCTGAAGACATTGATTTGCACAAAGAAAAACCAGAACACTTAGGCGCGCACAACTGGGCTCAAGGCACAGTCAAAGAGATTGCCTACCTGGGCAGCTTTGCGATTTACCACATCAAACTCGCCAACGGCCGCGTCGTCAAGAGCCAAGTTCCCGCACCTTATTGGTATGTGCGTAACATTACGCCGCCGACTTGGGATGAAACCGTCTATATCAGCTGGCCTGAAAACCAACCGACACCTCTGTTCAGTTAATTTGAGGGAAATGTGATGAACCTTAAAAAACTGAAAAATAAACTGTTCCGCCGCCCTGGACAGCGTGCAGTGATTGCCGTGCCGTATATCTGGCTCTTGGTGCTGTTTCTGATTCCGTTCGCCATCGTCTTGAAAATCAGCTTTGCCGAACAAGAAATCGCCATTCCGCCATTTACGCCGTTGACAACGATTGATGAAGACTTAGGCCGTCTGAACATTGCCATCAGCTATCAGAACTACGCCGACATCTTCCAAAATTTTTGGAATACGCTCAATCCGTTTGGCGACAGTGAAAACAGCAATATCTATCTGATGACCTACTGGTCTTCGATTAAGACTGCGCTGACAACGACTATCATCTGCCTGCTGATTGGTTATCCGACCGCTTATGCCATTTCACGCGCCAATCCGGCTGCGCGTAACGGCCTGCTATTGGCAATCATGCTGCCTTTCTGGACCTCTTTCCTGTTGCGTGTTTACGCATGGATGGGTTTATTGGGACACAACGGCATCATCAATAATTTCTTAATCAAATATGGAATCATCAGCGAGCCTTTAGACCTGTTCTACAATGCTTTCTCGCTGAATTTGGTGATGGTTTACGCCTATCTACCGTTTATGATTTTGCCGCTGTACACACAACTGGTAAAACTGGACAACCGTCTGCTCGAAGCTGCTTCCGACTTGGGCGCAGGTCCGATCAAATCCTTCTTTACCATTACCCTGCCTTTATCCAAAACAGGCATCATTGCAGGCTCTATGCTGGTCTTCGTGCCGGCCGTCGGCGAATTTGTGATTCCTGAATTGGTGGGTGGTTCTGAAAACCTGATGATCGGTAAAGTCTTGTGGCAGGCATTCTTCGACCAAAACAACTGGCCGCTGGCTTCTGCCGTCGCCGTCGTTATGGTTGCCCTGCTGGTTGTACCAATTGCCCTGTTCCAGCACTATGAAAACCGCGAATTGGAAGAAGGAGGCAAATAATGCAGAAAACCAAATTATCCTGGTTCTTGAAACTGATGCTCCTGCTCTCGCTGGCATTCCTCTATATTCCGCTGGTGGTTTTGGTCGTCTATTCTTTCAATGAATCCAAACTGGTTACCGTTTGGGGCGGTTTCTCAACCAAATGGTACGGCGCATTGATGGAAAACGACACCATCTTGGAAGCGGCCTGGCTGTCATTGCGTATCGCCATCGTTTCCTCGCTTGCCGCCGTAGCACTCGGCACATTGGCAGGTTACGCCATGGCGCGCATCAAGCGCTTCCGCGGCAGTACCCTGTTTGCCGGTATGATTTCCGCGCCTATGGTGATGCCTGATGTGATTACCGGTTTGTCCATGCTGCTGTTGATTATTCAGGTGCAAATGTTCCTGCAAGGCAGTGAATTGCTGCAATCGCTCTACTTCGATCGCGGCTTCTTCACCATCTTCCTCGGACACACCACGCTTTGCATGGCATACATTACCGTCGTTATCCGCTCGCGCTTGGTAGAATTGGATCAATCCTTGGAAGAAGCGGCTATGGACTTGGGTGCCCGTCCGCTGAAGATTTTCTTCGTGATTACCCTGCCGTTGATTGCCCCCGCGATTGCTTCCGGCTTCCTCTTGGGCATTACCCTGTCTTTGGACGACTTGGTGATTACCTCCTTCCTGTCAGGCCCGGGTTCATCGACATTACCGCAAGTGATTTTCTCCAAAATCAAACTCGGTCTTGACCCTCAGATGAACGTTTTGGCAACCATCCTGATCGGTATCATCGGTACGCTGGTGATTGTCGTCAACTATTGGATGATGCGTCAGGCAACCAAACGGGAACGCGAGGCTGCCGAAGCCTACCGCCAAGAAAAATTGGCAGCCGAGAAAGCCGCCTAATATGCAGACAGGCTGTCCGATAAAGCGTCGGAACAGCCTGTTTTATTAACTGCATCTTATCCTTTCAGATGGCCTGAACCCAAATCCACATTCCAGGCCGTCTGAAAACCTATTTTCAATGAAGTGAAAACCAACCTAAAGCTCAAATCATGATTAATCCCAGCTTCAAAGAATACCTTCCTTCCTACTATGTCAGCACGGCCAATCCCCATCCGTCTTATCCGACGCTTGAAGGCCGTCTGAAAACTGAAACCTGCGTTATCGGCGGCGGCCTGTCCGGTTTATGCACCGCCCTACCGCTTGCCGAAAACGGCCATGACGTCATTGTGCTTGAAGCCGCCCGTATCGGTTTCGGCGCATCAGGCCGCAGCGGCGGACAAGTCATCAGCGACTTTGCTTGCGGCATGGAAGAAATCGAAAAGCAAATCGGCTTGGAACAGGCACAATGGTTCTGGCAGCAATCTCTGCAAGCCGTTGAACTGGTTGACTCGCGCATTCAAAAACACAATATCCAATGCGATTGGCAACACGGCTACGCTACCGTCGCCGTCCGTCCTCAGCATTGGGAAGAATTGCAACAATGGCACGAACACGCCCAAAAACATTATGGCGCAAGCCATTACCAGCTTTGGGATAAAGCCACGCTGAAGCAGCAACTTGCCAGCGATATGTATCAAGGCGCGCAATTTGATCCTTTATCCGGCCACTTACACCCGCTCAATTACACCCTGGGCATTGCCAAAGCGGCAGCCGATGCAGGCGCACAACTTTTTGAGCAATCCCCGATGACACGTATCGAGCCATGCGATAACGGCTGGCTGGTTCATACACCCAAGGGAAGCGTTGAATGCAAAAACCTCGTTTATGCCGTCAACACTTATGCAGGCTTACACCCGAAATTCAAAGTATTGGAACAAAAAGCCATTGCAGTCAGCACCTTTATCATCGCCACCGAGCCTCTGGGTGAGCGTGCCAAAGACCTGATCCGCAACAATATGGCCATCTGCGACAACCGCCACGTCCTCGACTACTACCGCCTCAGCGCCGACGGCCGCCTGCTCTTCGGCGGCAAAGACAACGAGTTTATCGACGATCCTGACCGCATGACCGAACTCGTCCGCCAAGACATGCTGAAAGTTTTCCCGCAACTTGCCGATATCAGAATCGAGCATTCTTGGGGCGGCGAATGCGACATCACGCGCAATCTCGCCCCACATTTCGGCCGCCTCGCCCCTACTGTTTTCTACGCCCAAGGCTATTCCGGACACGGCATGGCGATTACCGGCATTGCCGGTTTGGCGATTGCCGAAGCCATCATGGGCGATGACGGCCGTCTGAAACCTTTTGAGCAACTGCGCCACAGCAATATCATTACCCAGCCTTTCCTGCGCAAACTCGGCTCTTTCCTCGGCTCAAAATACTATCAATGGAAAGACAGCCACTAAACCCAAGCAACAAACATATTTCAGACGGCGGCAGATTCAAGTAAAATTCAGGCCGTCTGAAAGCTTAGATACGACAAAATTCAATCATTTATCAGCAAGGAAACCATCATGAGCAACCATCACAAACTCATCATCCTCGGCTCCGGCCCTGCCGGCTATACTGCCGCCGTCTATGCCGCCCGTGCCAACCTCAACCCTGTGATCATTACAGGCGTTGAACAAGGCGGACAACTGATGACCACCACCGAAGTGGACAACTGGCCTGCCGATGCAGAAGGCGTACAAGGTCCGGAACTGATGGCCCGTTTCCAAGCTCATGCCGAACGCTTCGGTACTGAAATGATTTTCGACCAAATCCATACCGTTGATTTGCAAAACCGTCCTTTCACCCTCAAAGGCGATATGGGCGAATACACCTGTGATGCGCTCATTGTTGCTACCGGCGCATCCGCCAAATATTTAGGTTTGCCAAGCGAAGAAACCTTTGCCGGAAAAGGCGTTTCCGCCTGCGCAACTTGCGATGGTTTCTTCTACAAAAAACAAGATGTTGCCGTAGTAGGCGGTGGCAATACCGCTGTGGAAGAAGCCCTCTACCTTGCCAATATCGCCAACACCGTTACCCTGATTCACCGCCGTGACAGCTTCCGCGCCGAGAAAATCATGGTGGACAAACTGATGCAACGTGTCGAAGAAGGCAAAATCATCCTCAAGCTCAACAGCTCGGTTGATGAAATCTTGGGCGACGAAAGTGGCGTTACCGGTGCACGCCTGAAACACAATGACGGCAGCACTGAAGAAATCGCGGTAAAAGGCGTTTTCATCGCCATCGGCCACAAACCCAACACCGATATCTTCAAAGGCCAACTCGATATGGATGAAACTGGCTACCTGAAAACCAAAGGCGGCACCGGTGACAATGTTGGTGCAACCAATATCGAAGGCGTATGGGCGGCAGGCGACGTCAAAGACCATACCTACCGTCAAGCCATCACCAGCGCAGCTTCCGGCTGCCAAGCCGCGCTGGATGCCGAACGTTGGCTCGACCGCCACGGCGTATAAGCCTCTAAGCTACGCCCTATTCTTTAAAACATAATAAAAGGCCGTCTGAAATTTCAGACGGCCTATAATCTATCTACCACACTCAAATATTCATTTTAAAAGCAAATTTATATCAAATAAGAACTTTTGCTTTATAATAACGACAAATACCCAACAAACAGGGAACAAACATGAAAAAAACACTAACGACACTTATCCTTTGCGCACTGACTCCTGCCGCCCTGGCTGCCGATACTTACGGCTACCTGGCCATGTGGCAAAACCCTGCCGACAGCAATGAAGTGCTGCAAATCAAAACCACCAAAGAAAATGCCACCCAACTGGATGCGACAGCCGAACTCGAAACATTCTGCAAAGGCCAAGATGCCTTAGCCGGTATCAGCGCAGGCCAAGCAACAGGCTGTAAAACAGTTGTCCCTCTGCACAACACCTGTATCGCTGTTGCCTACCCTAAAGCCATGGGCAAATTGACTGCGCAAAACGTAGTGGCCATTACCTCTCCACGTTTCAAAACCGTGCATCAAATTGCCTTGAACCAGTGTATCAAAAAATACGGCTCACAAGGACAATGCGCTTTAGAAACAGTCTATTGCACTTCCGAAACCTACTACCAAGGTACGGTTAAAACCCTTTGGGAAAAAATCAAATCCATTTAAGGCCGTCTGAAAATAAAACCGGCTTGCCCGATATTCTCTATCACGGCAAGCCGGTTTTTTATTCTGGCTTTTATTTGCTGTTTTTTTCCAACAATTTAGCCACAACGCCTTCAGCCTGTTTCACCAAATCAGGATTGGTTCGGAAGTGGTTTTCATCATTCAAGGAGTAGCTGACAGTCGAAACCGCGTACTTCGTGCTTCTCAACACAAATACACCTTTACGCAAGATTTCATTATTGCCTTTGGTTTTATAACGCAGATTATACGGGCAAGAAGAATCATACAGTTTGCCGCGGTTATCCGCTGTCACAATCGTGCTGCCGATACCGCGTTTTGCCAAAGCTTTAGACAAAGCACGATCCAAATCATGCGGCCTTACTTTTGCATTTTGAATGATGCAGACATGTTTGATGCTGGTCAGCTCTTCAGGTTTCAATACTCGTTGTTCCGTAGTGGAACACGCGCCCAACAACAATACGGCTGAAGCCGCGGCTAAAATCATGGTTTTCATCTGTTTTCCTTTTTAAAATTTTCAAACAATAAATATTCAGACGGCCTTTATAAAAAGGCCGTCTGAAAAAATCAACGTACGTTTTTCATTAAACGCTGTTTCTCACGCTTCCAATCCGCTTCTTTCAGGCTTTGGCGTTTGTCATGCTGTTTCTTACCCTTAGCCAAACCGATTTCCACTTTGATTCTACCGCGGGTGTAATGCAGGTTTAAGGGCACAATCGTATAGCCGGCACGTTCGGTTTTGCCGATTAACTTATTGATTTCCGATTGTTTCAACAACAACTTACGCGGACGGACAGGGTCAGGTTTGACGTGTGTCGAGGCAGTGGGCAACGCGGTAATGTGGCAGCCCACCAAATAGAATGCGTCTTTTTTCCAGTAGATATAACTTTCTTTTAATTGCACGCGTGCAGCGCGGATGGCTTTGACTTCCCATCCTTCCAATACTATACCGGCTTCGATTTGGTCTTCGATAAAGAAATCGTGAAAGGCTTTTTTATTATTGGCAATACTCATTGTGCTGATTCTTTACAAACTTTTCAGACGGCCTATTTTATCAGGCATGCTTAAAAAATAAAACGGCAAACGGTTTTGAAACGTTTATTCGCTTAAAACATGGCGGCGGTAAAAGCGGTCGATATCAGCAATCGCTTTTTCATCTTCAGGGCGCAAATCCAGTTTCAAATCGGCAAGGCGGATCAAGATTTGGTCTTCACGCTCGGCAACGGCGCAGCTGACCTCGCCTTCGCTGCGAAAATGACGGATAAGCTCGTCCAACTGGTTTAAAGCATTTTGATAAGATGAATTTTGATTCATAATTTTTGACTCGAACGCCCATAAAAAATGGCGGGAAACCCCGCCATGATTTTACGGCTTACGCCGCGTATTTGATTAAGCAGCTTGAATGTTAGCAGCTTGTTTGCCTTTAGGGCCGGTGGTTACGTCGAAAGACACGCGTTGGCCTTCTTTCAGGGTTTTGAAACCTTCCATGTTGATCGCTGAGAAGTGAGCGAACAAATCTTCGCCACCTTCGTCAGGAGTGATGAAACCAAAACCTTTAGCGTCGTTAAACCATTTTACGATACCGGTTGCCATTAGAAACTTCCTATACTTAAAAATTAACAAAATCAGCAAAACAAGGCATACAGCAAACTAAAACGTTCAGCGTTTCTCCCCCGTATTGCATACGCGGTCGAGTGCCAACTTCTGCTTAACCGTCTTTTTACATTTGTTAAGACAAAACGTCAAGCTATGTTTTCAAAAAAGTGGGAAAATAGAAAAAAATTGCCGAAATACAACAGAAAACGGTTTGCAATCAAAACAAGCCGTCTGAAAATTGAAACCTAAGATTATGAACCATCCGAATACCGACCACCAATCCGATACCCTGCTCAGCGATATCAACACACAGCCGCCGAAACGTTACGGCGTATTTTTATTGAACGACGATTACACCACCATGGAATTTGTCGTCGAGATCCTGACCGAAGTCTTTATGCTTGCACAGGAACAGGCAGTGGCCGTCATGCTGCTGGTTCACCACGAAGGCAAAGGCCTGTGTGGCACCTACACGCGCGATATTGCCCAGACCAAGCAACATCAGGTCATGGAACGTGCTAAAGCTGAAGGACATCCGCTCAAATGTATAGTCGAAGAGGTTTAAATCATGCTTTCACCCGAATTGGAACACATCCTGCAACTGCTCTACCGTGAAGCACGCAACGCCCGTTATGAGTTTATCAGCTTGGAACACCTGCTTTTGGTGTTGATAGAAGAAGATGCGGCTGTGCCGAACGTCTTGAAACTGTGTGGTGCGGATTTAAAAGTCCTGTCCGAGCAGCTTGCGGCCAGCGTTGCTGAAAACACGCCGCAAATTCCCGATCATCTTCTAGATACGGTCGAAACCCAGCCGACATTGGGCTTCCAACGCGTCATCCAACGGGCAATGGTGCATACCCAGTCTGCCGGCAAAGCCGCAGTAGAGCCTTTAGATATTTTGGTTGCAATGATGAGTGAATCCGAAAGCCATGCGGTTTATTTCCTCAAATTGCAATCCATTACGCGCTTTGAAGTCTTGCGTTGCATTGCCCATGGCTCGCCCGATGACGAGGATGGCAATGATTCAGACGGCCTGGGACGCGAGGGTGAGGAAGCGGAACAAAAAACCGGCTCCCTTTCCGACTACACCGTCAACCTCAACGCCGAAGTCAAAGCCGGCCGTATCGACCCTTTGATTGGTCGCAAACACGAAATGGAACGACTGGTGCAAATCCTGTGCCGCCGCCGTAAAAACAATCCGCTTTTGGTCGGCGAGGCAGGCGTGGGCAAAACCGCGCTGGCAGAAGGCTTGGCGCATCAAATCGTCAACGGCGACATTCCCGACGCGCTGAAAGAAGCCGAAGTGTACGCGCTGGATATGGGTTCGCTTTTGGCGGGCACGAAATACCGCGGCGACTTTGAAGCGCGGGTCAAGTCCGTCTTAAAGCAGCTCGAAAAAATCCCGCACGCCATTTTGTTTATCGACGAAATCCACACTATCATCGGCGCGGGCAGTACCAGCGGCGGCACGATGGATGCGTCCAACCTGCTCAAACCCGCGCTGACAAAAGGCTCGCTGCGCTGCATCGGCGCGACCACCTACGACGAATACCGCACCATTTTCGACAAAGACCACGCCTTAAGCCGCCGCTTCCAAAAAATCGACGTGGTCGAACCCACCGTCGCCGAAACCGTGCAAATCCTGCGCGGCTTGAAACCGATGTTCGAAGGCTTCCACCAAGTGCGCTACACGCAAGGCGCACTCGAAGCCGCCGCCGAACTTTCCGCGCGTTACATCAACGAACGTTTCCTGCCCGACAAAGCCATCGACGTAATGGACGAAGCAGGCGCTGCGCAACGGATTTTGCCCAAATCCAAACAGAAAAAAGTCATCGGCAAAGCACAAATTGAAACCGTCATCGCCAAAGTTGCGCGGATTCCTGAAAAAACCGTATCGAACGACGACAAACAAGTGCTGCAATTCCTCGGCCGCGATTTGAAAAACATGGTTTACGGTCAGGAAAACGCCATCGACGCGCTGGTTGCCGCCGTCAAAATGTCGCGCTCCGGCCTTGCCCTACCCGACAAACCCATAGGCTGCTTCCTCTTCTCCGGCCCGACCGGCGTCGGCAAAACCGAAGTCGCCAAACAGCTTGCCTACTCGATGGGCGTACCGCTGCAACGCTTTGATATGTCCGAATACATGGAACGCCACGCCGTATCGCGCCTCATCGGCGCGCCGCCGGGCTACGTCGGCTTTGAACAAGGCGGCCTTTTGACCGAAGCCGTCAACAAGCAGCCGCATTGCGTGTTGCTCTTAGACGAAATAGAAAAAGCCCACCCCGACATTTTCAACGTCCTCCTGCAAGTCATGGACGCAGGCAAACTGACCGACAACAACGGCAAGAGTGCCGATTTCCGCAACGTCATCCTGATTATGACCACCAACGCAGGCGCGGAAAGCCTCAGCCACCCCAGCCTCGGCTTTACCGCCAAACGCGAACGCGGCGACGAAATGCAGGCAATCAACAAACTCTTCACGCCCGAGTTCCGCAATCGCTTGGACGCGATTATCCCGTTTGCGCCCTTGTCCGAACCCATCATCGTCAAAGTCGTGGACAAATTCCTGCTCCAGCTCGAACACCAGCTCCTCGACAAAAAAGTCGAAGCCGAATTCACACCGGCATTGCGCAAATATCTGGCAGAAAAAGGTTTCGATCCACAAATGGGTGCGCGCCCGATGAACCGACTGATTCAGGAAAAAATCCGCAAACCACTCGCCGACGAACTCCTGTTCGGCAAACTCGCCGAAGGCGGCTTTGTGCTGATAGACTGGGATGCAGCAAAAGAAGAAGCCGTGTTGAAGTTTAAGAAAAGCAAGGTCAAACCTGAAGCAGAAACTGTTTAACCGGTTAAAAAATAAAAGGCCGTCTGAAATTTCAGACGGCCTTTTTATTTCAATCAAAAATCTGATTTACAAAACGGATTTAACAGTGGCAACCACATTGTCTACGGTAAAGCCGAATTCTTTAAACAGCAAGTCAGCAGGTGCAGACTCGCCGAAGCGATTGATACCGACCACTGCACCGTTCAAACCGACGTATTTATACCAACCGTCAGCATGTCCGGCTTCTACGGCTATGCGTGGCAAGCCTTCCGGCAGAACCGCGGCTTTATAGGCGGCATCTTGGCGGTCGAATACATTGGTAGAAGGCATGGAAACAACGCGCACGGCAATACCTTGTTCTGCCAATACCTTTTGCGCTTCCAGAGCCAATTCAACTTCAGAACCGGTAGCAATTACAACAGCTTGCGCATTGCCTTGAGCTTCGCTGATTACATAAGCACCGCGTTTAATGTCGTTCAACTGTTGCTCATCACGCGCTTGGAATTTCAGGTTTTGACGGCTGAAAATCAGGCTGGACGGATGATCGGCCGCTTTAACGGCTTCAGACCACGCTACCAAAGATTCAACGGTATCGCATGGACGCCATACATCCATATTTGGAATCAGGCGCAGAGTGGCAGTTTGTTCGATAGGTTGGTGGGTTGGCCCGTCTTCGCCCAAACCGATGGAATCATGGGTGAACACAAATACAGGGTTGATTTTCATCAGTGCCGCCATGCGCAAGGCGTTGCGTTCGTATTCGCTGAACATCAGGAAAGTCGCGCCGAACGGTTTAACGCCGCCATGCAGGGTAAGGCCGTTCATGATTGCGCCCATGCCGAACTCACGCACACCGTAGTGAATATAGTTGCCGCCGTGTTCGCGGGTAACGGAAACGCTGTTTGACCAGTCAGTCAGGTTGGACGGGGTCAAGTCGGCAGAGCCGCCCACCAATTCAGGCAGCTCTTTTGCCAAGATTTCAATGCTGTTTTGACTGGCTTTACGGGTGGCGATGGTTTCTGCTTTGGCACACACTTCTTTCAATGCAGCTTGAACGTAAGCGTCGAAATTGTCCGGCAGTTTTTTATCCATGCGGCGCACAAATTCTGCGGCTTCAGCAGGATATTTGGCTTGATATTGAGTGAAGAGTTTGTTCCATTCGGCCTCAAGTTTCGCGCCTTTTTCTTTTGCATCCCATGCAGCATAGATTTCTTGAGGAATTTCAAACGCAGGATAAGCCCAACCCAAATGTTTGCGCGTGGCTTCGATCTCGTCCGCACCCAAAGGCGCACCGTGGGTTTTATGGCTGCCTTCTTTGTTGGCACTGCCTTTACCGATTAAGGTTTTGCAGCAAATCAGGGAAGGTTTGCCAGTTTCGGCTTTGGCCGCTTCAATGGCCGTCTGAATAGCATCAGTATCATGACCGTTTACATTTGGAATCACATGCCAGCCGTAGCTTTCAAAACGTTGCGGAATGTTTTCGGTAAACCAACCATCCACTTTACCATCGATGGAAATATTGTTGTCATCATATAAAACAATCAGTTTGCCCAAGCCCAAAGTACCGGCAAGCGAGCAGGCTTCATGCGATACGCCTTCCATCATACAACCGTCGCCCATGAAGACGTAGGTGTGGTGGTCAACGATATTCAAACCGTCTTTATTGAATTCGGCAGCCAAGATTTTTTCAGCCAAAGCCATACCCACTGCGTTGGCAATGCCTTGTCCCAACGGACCGGTCGTGGTTTCCACGCCGTCGGTGTAGCCGTATTCAGGATGACCGGGGGTTTTGCTGTGCAGTTGGCGGAAGTTTTTCAGATCATCAATAGAAACGTTGTAGCCGGTCAGGTGCAACAGGCTGTAAAGAATCATGGAAGCATGACCATTGGAGAGGACAAAACGGTCGCGGTTGTAGAATTTCGGGTTGGCCGGATTATGATTGAGGAACTTCGTCCACAATACTTCCGCCATTTCCGCCATACCCATAGGCGCACCCGGGTGGCCGGAGTTGGCTTTCTGTACGGCATCGACTGAGAGGAAACGGATTGCGTTTGCCAGTTGAGACATGGTTTGACCTTCCTTGGACAAGATTGGAAATTTGAAAAAGTGTGCCGATTATCGCCTGAATCAGCCGTGCTTTCAAGAATAGCCTTTTATATTTGCATTGTCAGATGGCATGATTTCCAATAGGCCGTCTGAAACGGACGGGATAGATGATATTAACTGTTATTTCGTTTTGAAACAGTATGTTGTAAATTTTTTATCGGATAAATAGTAAATCACTATAAGCATAAACCTACACTTATTCCGTAAGCCTTTGAATACTGCTCTTTTCAGACGGCCTTGTATGAGGCAGGAGTACCTCAACTATCGTTAAGGCCAAACCCTGCTTTTGCTTTGCATAGAGCCAAATGTTATGATTTTATATGCACGCCCAAGGCCGTCTGAAAATACTCGCATCAAACTACTACCATGACAAAAGGCTTGTGTGCACTTCGATTAAGGAACACTGATTATGTCACCCGAAAACCAAGCGGAAAACACCACACCCTCAACAGAAAAAACGGCAAAAGCCAATCCGCCCAAACCTTCCAAACCCAAATCCAGCGTAATTCAAATTCATCCCGAAGGCGAACGCATCCATCCGAAAAAAGCAGAAGGACGCTTTGCCAAACTTCGTATCGCCGCCGTATTGGCGACCCAGTTTGTATTTTACGTAATTCCATGGTTTAACTGGAGTAACCGTCAGGCAGTTTTATTCAATATCCCTGACCGTCATTTTTTCATTTTCGGCCTGTCACTGGGCATGGGCGATTTGATTTACCTTGCCTTACTGCTGATGATTTGTGCTTTCGGCCTATTTTGGTGGACAACCATTGCCGGTCGTTTGTGGTGCGGTTATTCTTGCCCGCAAACGGTTTACACCGAAATCATGCTTTGGATCGACAACTTGGTTGAAGGCGACCGCAACAAACGTTTAAAACTGGAAAAATCGCCTTGGAACTTTACTAAAATCCGCATTAAGGCCACCAAATATCTACTGATTTTCCTTGTCTGTGCGTGGACAGGTATCACTTTTGCAGGCTGGTTTGTCCCTATCCGCCAGTTTGTTCCCGATTTATTCACCGGAGCAGCAGGCGGCGGCGCAATGTTTGCCGCAGCGTTTTACGGATTCATGACCTTCTTCTTTGCCCACATCATGCGCGAAAAAGTGTGTCTGCATATGTGCCCGTATGCACGCTTCCAAAGTGCGATGTTTGACAAAGACACGCTGATTATTTCCTACGATACCGAACGCGGCGAACCTCGCGGTGCACGCAAAAAAACCGCCAACAAAGAAGACAGCGGCTTGGGCGACTGTATCAACTGCACCATGTGCGTACAAGTCTGCCCCGTCGGCATCGACATCCGCGACGGCCTGCAATACCAATGTATCGGTTGTGCAGCCTGTGTCGACGCTTGTGACGAAATCATGGACAAAATGGGTTATCCGCGCGGCCTGATCCGTTACACCACCGAAGGCGCAATGGAGCATGAATACCCTGAAAGCGACATCAAAAAACGCCTGAAACGCCCTCGTGTTGCAGGTTATGGTGCAGTATTGTTTGTGGTTATTATTGCTTTCTTAACCGGCATTTCTACCCGTAAAATGATCGAAGTGGATATTCTGAAAGACCGCGGTGTGATGGTGCGTGAAAACAGCCAAGGCTGGTTGGAAAATGCCTACAACCTGCGCATCATTAATAAGAGTGAACATGAACAGACCGTTACTGCAACAGTCAAAGGTTTTGATGATATCGCCTTGACCGGCTTGCCAGAAAACGGTATTAAAATTGCGCCACGCGAAACCGTAACCATTCCGGTTCAAGTGTCCACCCTCCCTGAGTACGCCGAAAAAGGCAGCCAGCCGATTGAATTTACCTTCACATATCGTGAAACCGATGCTGCTGATGCCGAACCGACTGTCTTGAATGAAAAAGCAACCTTTATTGGAGAATAACAACGGTGTCCCAACCCAATTCCACTAAGCCTTGGTATAAACACATTTGGCCTTGGGTGCTGATGGCAGGTCCCATCTTTGTCGTTATCGCCAGCGTGTCTATGTTCTTCGTCGCAAAAGAACATACGACAGACTTGGTTTCCGACGATTACTATAAAGACGGCAAACACATCGAAATACAGCTTCACCGCGATGAAGAAGCCGTTAAACGGCAGATTCAGGTGCAGGTTTTAATCAGTCCGGACATGAATGCCGCCAAAGTATTCGTCAGTGGACAATTCGATCCCAAACAGCCATTAAACCTGCTGCTGATGCACCCGACACGCAAAGCTGACGACCAAACCGTCAAGCTGCGCGCCGTAACGTCCGAACCACAAAACGGCCGTATGGAATACGAAGCCATCTTCAAACCTCTCCACCAAACCAATCATTGGTACTTGCGAGTTGAAGATACCTCAGGCGTGTGGCGTGTTGAAAACAAATGGATAGTCAGCCAAGGCAACGCAGTCAATCTGACGCCTATGGACAAATTGTTCGACAACGGCAAACAAGCCGCTTCAGAAGAACAATAAATCCCATGTTCAGGCCGTCTGAAACCTTTCAGACGGCCTGAAAATCTTTATATCCTATACTCTTCTTTAAAATATGATTTTTTCCAATTGGCGTAGACTGACCGAAAATGAAGTCCGTATGGCAAAACAGGTTTTTGCCGACGGTATAAACTTCAACCGCATTAAAATATATCGCGGTATCCCCTTACTGCCCAACCCCAATATCGCTATCGCCCCCAATGGAAATATATATTTCCCGCGCAAACACTGCCCTGATGATTTCACTCAAGCCGGCATCGCCTACAAAATCTGGCTGATTCATGAACTGACACATGTCTGGCAACACCAGCGCGGTCACAAAGTTTGGTTATCCGGTTTATTCATTATGCTCAAAGGCGGATATAGGAAACGCAAAGCTTACGCCTATCCCATACCTCTGCCTCACTTCAACCAACTCAATATCGAGCAGCAGGCCGACCTCGTTGCCCACTATTTTGCAGCCACTTACCTGCCCAAAAACATTTACACCCCTCAACAACCCATTTTTCAGACGGCCTTAACAGACTTTCTTCACAACCCGCATAACAAAGCCCTATGCCCACGTTACTTGTCGGCAAAAAAACAACACTCTAAAAAGCCCAGCGAGCAAATAAGCTATAATGGACAATCCGACACATCGTCCAAAAGGTCCCAAACCATGCCTTGGAACATACCTATTTTACTTACCTGGATGCGCGTCCTATTAATCCCCGTGTTCACCATCCTATTCTATTTACCGAACACATGGATTCAACCACAAACCGTCAACTGGACAGCCGCCATCATCTTTGCACTTGCAGCTATTACAGACTGGTTTGACGGCTTTTTAGCACGCCGCTGGAAACAAACCTCCGACTTTGGCGCATTCCTCGACCCCGTTGCCGACAAACTCATGGTTGCCGTTGCCCTACTCCTACTCGTCAGCCTTGGCAGAACATACGCCATCTTCGCCATGATTATTATCGGCCGAGAAATCACCATTTCCGCCTTGCGCGAATGGATGGCACAAATGGGCAAACGCGGCAGTGTTGCAGTGGCCACTATCGGCAAATTCAAAACCACTGCCCAAATGATCGCCATCTTCCTTTTGCTTATCGGCACAGACAAATATAACGACCCTTTCTATCTCATTGGTAACATATTGATGTTTATAGCATCCGTATTGACCATCTGGTCCATGTGCTACTACCTGAAAATGGCATGGAAAGAATTCAAATAAAATTTTTAAAAAATAAAAACAAAACACTTGACTCACACGATTAAATCCATAATAATTGCGTCTTCTTCGATATACGAAGCAACAAATATCAGAGCGGGAATAGCTCAGTTGGTAGAGCGCAAC
>NZ_KV821670.1:0-54446 GCF_001815685.1 Neisseria sp. HMSC056A03 | reverse complement strand
CGCGAGTTCGAGACTCGTTTCCCGCTCCATCTTGATTACTTGTTGATTGTTCTTTTTCAATATGCGGGAATAGCTCAGTTGGTAGAGCGCAACCTTGCCAAGGTTGAGGTCGCGAGTTCGAGACTCGTTTCCCGCTCCAGTTTCAATACTACAAACACTCCAAAGTAGTTTATTTGGCGAGATAGCAAAGTGGTTATGCAGCGGATTGCAAATCCGTCTACGCCGGTTCGATTCCGACTCTCGCCTCCATCCATTTCATGGCGGGGTGGCAGAGTGTTTATGCTATAAGGGGTGCAACCCTTATATAGGCCGGTTCAAATCCGCGCCCCCGCCTCCAATCTCTCGATTTATTGTCTACGCCCGGGTGGTGAAATAGGTAGACACAACGGACTTAAAATCCGTCGGCCCTAAACCGGCCGTGCCGGTTCGATTCCGGCTCCGGGCACCATTTACCGCTTTTAAGCGGTTATTTTTTTATCTAGTACCCACGCCTAATAATAGAAAAGATAGCCCATTAACAGCTTTGTAGTTATAAATACCCACTATTCTATCTAGGACAAGAAATTCATTTAAACCAGTCTATCTCCTTTCCAAACTCAAATCATCATATCATATGATTTCTATAAAAATTATATGCTAGTTTAAAACCCTTAAAAGGTTATAAAATAACGCCGTTTTAAATACTTATTACATATCTAAAAAATGTCTCGTCTACTTACCTACAAAAAAATTCTATGTAATTCTTTTTCATTATGGCTTTGCACTGTTCTAATTCTTTTTATTGAACGATGTTTAATGTCACAATATTATCTATCAGATGATATCCGTAGTCGTTATTCCGAGGATATTATCCAGCTTATGCTCAAAGGGTTATTATTTGATATCAAAGCTGCTTCTGTATTAACGGCATTACCATTTTTACTGGGATTATTCAGCTTATTAAATTCAAAAACTGTTGTAGCATATGGACGGATTCAAGCTCTATTGTCTACAGTATTGTTATCTATCGTTTCTGCTCTGGCTATAGGGAATTGGTTTTATTATGGAGTCTACGAACGCCAATTCGATGTTTTTATTTTTGGTCTTGCAGAGGAAGATACTGTAGCCGTACTCAAAACTATTTGGTCCGATTTCCCAATTATTTGGGGATTAATTGCTTTAGCCATAGCAGTAACCCTTTTTTGGAAATGTTTTTCCCAAATTAACAGATACTCTTTTTCTGCTACTACTACAAGCAAAGCAACTTGGGTTGCTATCATAATGATACCTATCTTAATCTTAAGTATTGGTATACGTGGTTCGTTTGGTAAATTCCCTTTACGTCAAACTTCCATGCAAATTTCAACCTTACCGCAAATAAATAAATTAGTTCCCAATGCACTAATTTCTTTAAATTGGGCTTTTGCAGAACATCGAAACAGTAATAATTTTATCGAGGTTACCGATTCAGATGGTATTGAACTGATGAATCGTCTACAAAATCAAAAAGCTGATGCCAATTTAAATCGCTTATTTACACAAACTAATAAAAATTTGATTGTTGAACAACATAAGCCCAACGTTGTATTTGCTGTTATGGAAAGTATGAGCACTCACTTGCTTTCTCTAAATACGCCTGAACGAGATCTATTAGGTGAATTAGATAAACATTGGAAAGAAGATTGGGTTTATTCACGTTTTATCTCTGAGGGTGATGGCACTAGCGACTCACTACACCGTTTTTTTATTCGTAGCCCACGCCTTAACCTTAGCCAATCTGCTGCTAAAAATAAAACTTTTCCTGGAAACATGTTTAAACCATATCTTGATGCAGGATATCGTATTGTGTATATCACTGCCGGTAATGGGGGGTGGCGTGATTTTGATAGTTTTCTGCGTCATTTGGGTGTACATGAAATTATTGATGAAAATGCGATCAAAGCACGCTACCCTGAAGCCCAATCCAGCACATGGGGAGTACCTGATGAATTTATGTTCCGATATGCAGAAGACGAGTTGAAACAAGCAAAAAAAAATAATACCCCCGTATTCGTCATGATGCTATCAGTAACTAATCACCCCCCATATCAATTACCTAAACCTAACCCAACTAAAGATTTTCATCTCACTGAGCAAGAAAAACAGCGACTTTCCAGTCTAGCAACAGGAAAAGAATTGAATGAGATTTTTAACACATTCCGATATAGCAACGACCAACTTGGACGCTTCATTAGTCATACAAAATCTATTGCACCGGATACTATTATTGCTGCAACTGGAGACCATAATATGCGAGCAATCAGTTATCCTGCACCTAATGAAATTGCCCTTGGCCACAGTGTACCATTCTATCTTTATGTTCCACCTACTTACCGCTCCAATGCAGAATATCATCCTGAGCGGGCAGGCTCACATAAAGACATTTTGCCAACGTTATATAATCTTAGCCTATCAGAAATACCTTATTATCAAACCGGTTGTAATTTGACTGCACCTACTGTTGATTCCTCATGGTGTGGCTATGGTTATAATCCTGAAGTTTTAATCACCAAACATGGTTTTTATAATTTAAACAATCAGGAGTTCCATCGTTGGGATAATCAGGGGCTGCAAACAGCAGAAGCTGAAATCAGCCAACCACCTGCTGAAGATATACCTTTTATTGAACGAGGTAGTGTTTACACTCAATTTTTAGATTGGCAAATTAACCGTATTGCAACTACCCATCACTAAGAATACAACTAAATTTTTATACTATCTTAGTAAAATAAAACCGACTTACCCAAACAGGTAAGTCGGTTTTATTCTCAGACAACATTACTGTACTATTTATTAAACCAAGTTCTCCAGCATCCATTTAACGTAACGGCTGACACCTTGTTTTACATCCAAGAATTCTTCTTTATACCCGGCTTCGCGCAGCTTGGTGATATCCGCTTGAGTAAAGCTCTGATATTTGCCTTTAAGTGCATCGGGGAATGGGATATAACGGATAAGTTCTTCTTCAACCAACTCTTTCAAACTCATTTCAGGTTTGCCTTCGGCTGCACGGCAGGCGTTGACGGTTGCGGCGGCAAGTTCGTTAAATTGTTGGCTACGGCCTGTACCGAGATTGAAGATGCCTGAAAGCTCAGAATGGTCGAAGAAGTAAAGGTTAACTTTGGCCACGTCTTCTACGCTGACAAAGTCGCGTGTTTGCTCGCCATTGCCGTAGCCGTCATTTGCACCAAACAGATTAACATAACCATGCTCGCGGTATTGGTGGAAATGGTGGAAGGCGACTGACGCCATACGGCCTTTGTGTTGCTCCTGTTGTCCGTAAACATTGAAGTAGCGGAATCCGACAACTTGGGCTGTTAGACCTTCCTTCATACGACGACGCAATACTTGGTCAAACAAGAATTTAGAGTAGCCATATACATTGAGCGGTTTTTCCAGTTCGCGCTCTTCGCGGAATATTTCGCCCTTGCCATACACTGCGGCGCTGGAAGCATAAAGGAATGGAATACGTTCATCCTGACACCAGTCCAAGAGATCGAGCGTGTACTGGTAGTTGTTATCCATCATGTAAAGGCCGTCATGATTCATGGTATCGGAACATGCACCTTGATGGAAAACAGCTTCAATATCGTCGTAAGGCAGAAAATGGCCGCGCACTTGGCGGATAAATTCGTGTTTATCGAGATAATGGGCAATTTCACACTCGGCAAGGTTTTTAAATTTTTCGCCTTTGCTCAGATTGTCGACGGCAACAATGTCGGTAATACCGCGTTGGTTAAGTGCTTTGACGATGTTGCTGCCGATAAAGCCGGCCGCGCCTGTTACGATAATGGTCATAATGAATTTCCTTTATTTTGATTTTTCAGACGGCCTTGAAGAAATCATGCCGTCTGAAAATAAAAACTTGTCTGTCTGGATTATTTTCCAACTGTATTTTCAGACGGCCTTTAGGTTTTAAGGCCGTCTGGAAACAGCAATTACTGCTCTTCTAATGCCTTAGTCAATTCGGCAAACGAGCAAACCGCCGTACCAAGTTTCGCTACGACAACCCCTGCCGCAGTATTGGCAAGGTGCATTGCTTCAGGCATGGTATAACCAGCGGCCAAACCCAAACCCACTCCGGCAATAACGGTATCACCCGCACCGGATACATCATAGACTTCTTGAGCCCGTGTAGGCTGATAAATCGGCTCGCCCTCATTGAACAGGGTCATACCCTCTTCGCTTCGGGTCAGCAAAATCGCGGTCAAGTCGAGATGACGGCGCAAATTTTGGGCTTTTTCGGTCAAATCGTTTTCATTTTTCCAGCTGCCCACCACTTCTTTCAACTCTGCACGGTTAGGCGTAATCAGCGTAGCGCCGGCGTATTTTTCGTAATCATCGCCTTTCGGGTCGATTAAAACGGGTTTACCGGCCTGTTTCGCCCAATCGATCATATCGGAAATATGCGACAAACCGCCCTTGCCGTAATCTGAAAAAATAATGGCATCGTATTCAGGCAACACTTCTCGATATTGATGCTTGATTTGTTCCAACACCTCACGATGAGGCGATTCTTCAAAATCAAGTCGGATAAGCTGCTGATTGCGGGCAACAACGCGCAATTTAACAGTAGTCGCAATTTGCTTGTCGCGCATCAGATAGGAAGAAACGCCGTCTTGCACCATCAATGCGTCTAACGCATCTGCAGCTTCATCATCGCCGGTCACGGACAACAGCCCTACTTTACCGCCCAATGAGGCGATATTACGCGCAACGTTCGCCGCTCCGCCCGCGCGTTGGTCGATACGGGCGATTTTCGCCACCGGTACGGGGGCTTCGGGCGAAATACGGGACACGTCGCCAAACCAATAGCGGTCAAGCATTACGTCGCCGACAACAAGGACTTTGGCTTGTGCAAAACGGGATTTGAGGGTTTCTTGTTGGAACTTGGTTACCATACTGGCTCCATTAAAATCTCTGTGTAAGGCTTGTTATCAGATTATTGATCTAACAGCCTAAAAATATCTTGAGGCTCATATACCTGCATATGGTTTTTCGAGTACGACGCCTGTTCATGAGATGACAACAACGCTGCTTTCAGCATGGCTTGTGCCAATTTTTCGACAGCAAGCGGACGTTGGCTTTTCAGCATGCTGATGCGGTTGAGTACGCGAAAAATCCGTTCGGCAATTTTCTCACCCAATCGATCGCTATTCGGACGAATCAATAAGGGCGGGCGGAAAATAATAAGGTGCGGAAAATTCAAAGCGATAATTGCTTGTTCCAATTCGCCCTTCATCCGTTGATAAAACAGGCGCGAAGCAGAATTTGCACCGGAAGCAGAAACCAAAACCAAAGCATTGACGCCGTTTTGTCTGGCTGCTTTGGCAAATTCAAGATTCGCCTCATAATCGATTGCCCATTGCGCTTCTTTACTGCCAGCCGCTTTCAGAGTTGTCCCCAAGCAGGCAAACAATACATCGCCCTGCACTTCTTCGCACCAATTATCAGGATGAGAAAAATCAATCTGATGGCTATTTAGCTTTTGGTGGGTAAATTCAGGATGTCTGCGACCAAAACAGTCGATAGACTCAACCTCTGAACTGGCTGCAAGCAGAGGCAACAAAGATTTCCCTGTCGCTCCTGTGGCACCAATTATAATCGCCTTCATACTTCAAACGGCCTTAAGCGTTGGCTACTCGATTGACTTCACGCAATACCGCTACCGGATCGGCAGCTTTGGTTACCGGGCGACCCATTACCAAATAGGTTGAACCGGCAGCCAATGCTTCGGCTGGTGTCATAATACGGCGTTGGTCGTCGTTATTGCCGGCAACGTCCAAACGGATGCCCGGTGTGACCAAGACAAAATCCTGTCCCAATTCGCAACGCAGCGGCGCGGCTTCTTGAGCGGAACATACCACGCCGTCCAAGCCTGAACTTTGCGCCAGTTTCGCCAAGCGGATGACTTGTTCTTCAGGAGCAATGTTCAAACCGATTTCTGCCAAGTCGCTTTGTTCCATGCTGGTCAACACGGTTACGCCGATCAAGAGCGGCTTGGTTTGATATCCGGCAACGGCTTCTGCTGCGGCTTCCATCATGCGGCGGCCACCGGAAGCGTGCATATCGACCATCCAAACGCCCATATCGGCGGCAACTTTACAGGCCTGTGCGACTGTGTGGGGAATATCGTGGTATTTCAAATCGAGGAAAAGTTTGAAACCTTGATTGATTAAGCTTTCCGCTAAATTACGGCCGGTTGCGGTAAACAGCTCTTTGCCGATTTTGATTTGACACAGTGTCGGGTCAAGATTGCGGACAAATCTGAGCGTATCTTTTTCGTTGGCAAAATCAAGGGCGACGATAACGGGAGTGCGTTGTTGCTGAGTTTGGAAGTCGGAGATCAAGGGATTCATAAGATGCCTGCGGATAAACGGTTATAGCTTCGATTTTAACAGCTTTTGTACACAAAAGGCCGTCTGAAAATATTTTTTCAGACGGCCTCATGATTTTACTTCGGCAAAACTTATTTGCCCAAACCTTTCAATACTTCGGCTTTCACGGCCTCTACCGGTTGAGTGCCGTCAACCTTGATGTATTTCGGTGCATGTTCGCCTTCCAGTTTGCTGTAAAAATCAACCAAAACTTCGGTTTGCTCATGGTAAACGGCAAGGCGTTTTTTCACGGTTTCTTCTTCGTCGTCGTCGCGTTGAATCAAATCTTCGCCGGTTACGTCGTCTTTGCCTTCGACTTTAGGCGGATTGTAGGTAACATGGTAAGTACGGCCCGAAGCCAAGTGAACGCGGCGGCCGCTCATGCGGTCGACAATCACGCTGTCGGGTACGTCGATTTCAACGACCGCGTCCAAATCCACGCCCGCTTCAACCATGGCTTCGGCTTGTGCCAATGTGCGTGGGAAACCGTCAAACAGGAAACCGTTTTTGCAGTCGTCTTGGGCAATGCGCTCTTTAACCATGCCGATAATGATGTCATCGCGTACCAAACCGCCTTCATCAATGATTTTTTTTGCTTCCAAACCCAGCGGAGTGCCTGCTTTGATGGCGGCGCGGAGCATGTCGCCGGTAGAAATTTGAGGAATGCCGAATGCAGCAGTGATGAATTGAGCCTGTGTGCCTTTGCCGGCGCCTGGCGCGCCCAACAATAATACTTTCATGATGAGTCCTTTTGGTTGACGGATTTAATGTTCAGATAATTTTACACGGCTTGTGTTTATCGTTCAAAACTTCAGACGGCCTCTTTCTGGCCGAAATGCTTCCATGCATCGTCGTGCATTTCGATAAACCATGAGTCTTCCGGGAATCGCTCTATCGCGTCTTTCAAAGTGGAAAGCAAGTTTTGCGATAAGGCTTTCGCCAAATATTCTTCTTCATTGGCTTCGGCCGCTTTGTCAGGCTGCTGCGCCAAACCGATTGCACGGGTTTGATGGCCATGAGCCAAGTAGTTGAGTGCAATGATTTTTTGTGCCCAAAGCTGCGGAATATCGGGATTATCTTGCAGCAATACTGACAAAATTGATACAGCAACGGTCAAGCGTCCGCCGTTCATACGCAAGTCCAACGACTGATTGGGCGGCAAAGTGCTGAGCATTTCTGCCATGCGGAACCAAAACTCGCCGCTGGCCTGTTCCGGCGCCTCTATTTTAAGCATGTCATAGTTGAATTCTTGTTCGTCATCTCTTACCAGCTTCTCCACGTCGGCAAGCAATTTTTGTTCTTCACGGCTCAAATAGCGGAAATCATTCATGTCTTTTCCTTTCAGACGGCCTTAAGCTTTAAACGCAACACGTACTCTGTCCAAATCTTCCTGCGTATCCACACCGGCAGCAGGCGCTTCTTGGGTGATTTCAACAGCAATCGGATAACCGTGCCACAGGACGCGCAACTGTTCCAGCGATTCGATGGTTTCCAAAGGAGAAACATCCATTTCGGAATAGCGTTGCAGGAAGCCTGCACGATAGGCATAAATGCCGATGTGGCGCAAAACGGCTGTTTCGGAAGGCAATTCGCGTTTTTCGGCGCGCATGGCGTCGCGCGGATAAGGAATCGGGGCACGGCTGAAATAGATGGCGTTGCGGTTTTTGTCGAGGATGACTTTGACGACATTGGGATTCATAAACTCGTCAAAATCGTGCAATTCATGGGCGGCGGTTGCCATTTGCACATTGTTTTCAACCAAAACTTCGGCTGTACGGTTGATGAGCTTGGGGTCGATTAAAGGCTCATCGCCTTGTACGTTCACAACAATCAGATGCTGCGGCAGTTTCAGCGTATTGGCCGCTTCGGCAAGGCGCGTTGTACCGCTTTCATGTTGATTGGAAGTCATGACCACTTCGACGCCATGCGCCTGACAGGCCGTCTGAATATCGGGATGGTCGGTGGCAACGACAACACGCGCGGCCTTGCTTTTCGCCGCTTGTTCGGCGACACGCACAACCATCGGTTTACCGTGAATATCGGCCAAAGCCTTACCCGGCAGACGTGAAGAATCCAACCGCGCCGGAATCAATACGACAAATTCGGTCATGCTTTCAGTTCCTCTTCGCTCAACGGGCGCGCTTCGTTTTCCAACATATAAGGGATGCCGTCACGAATAGGATAAGCCAGCTTCGCCTGACGGCTCCACAATTCCTGTTTGTCTTGATGGTATTCGAGTTTGCCTTTGGTCACAGGACAAACGAGGATGTCTAAGAATTTTTTTTCCATGGGGTTTACTTTCAGGTTTGATAGTTTTAGCGAAAATCACTTTGCTCGTTTTGGCGAAACTTGCTACGCTTGTTTTCAGACGGCCTCAAGCGGCATCATTTTTTCTGTGCCGTTTTCTTTGCTTGCCGCGTACAGACTTGGTCAGGATTTTTGCCGTTGCACATGATCTGACGGATTTCACGGGCTAAGTTTTCGTTTTGACTGGATTTTTCGTATTTTTCGGTGATGATACTCAATATTAGACAATATTAGATTCATTGTGATCTCAAAATAGCACGGCGTTTTAGTAAGTATAATTGCCCCACTGCCGTGCCGTAAAAGTCAATCAATCTATTGACTTCTTCCTGAGTATAAACCGCCTTTATACCGTCTAAAGCTGCTTTATGTACCTGGGTATTCTCTTGTAATGCATTAATTTCGTTAATTAATTGATTTGTATATTTTTTAAGGACCTCTTCTAACTGTGGACGCTTATCTTTGGGCACATCTTTCAAAAAATCCTGTATCTTCGGATCAGAAAGTACAATACCTCCAACGCTTTGGAGAGACTGGTCTAACAGAGCATCCATCTTCTGCACTTCAAACAACCGCTCCAGCGACGCATCACTGGGCGGCGCGGCAAACGCATTGGCACACAAGGCCAAAGCAGCAAAAGGCAACAATAAAGTTTTCAATTTCATTTTTTCTACCTACTTAATAAATATCAATATTTTCAGACGGCCTGCACATTATTTGTCACATTCCGAAGAATGTTTATTGCCCTTACACAAAATATCGCGCGTTTGCGCCTCAAAAGCGGGCGTATATTTCCTGCTTGCGTTGATATAGTTGTTGCTCATCGTCTTTTCAACAATCTCATCATTCAATTTGTCGAAACGTTCCATCTTTTCAAATGCAGACTTACCGGCCCCATGCTCAAATACTTTTACTATGCTATCCACGTCTGCTTGGCTCAGCACATTGTCAATATCTCCGCCATGCTGTCTGAGATGATTGATTTTTTTCAAAATACCCTTGCCCCGAGGGGAAGAGAAGAAGCTGTTGAGTACATCGACTTCTTCTTGTGTAAATACTTTCTGTACGGCACGCTTTTCTTCATCCAACCATTGCTTTTTCAACTCAGGGCGGCTCAAATCGTCTTGCATGTTTTCATATAACGGCTGATGACCGCCTTCATCTGCGCTTTTTGAGCTTTGGGCGTCATCGTTAACAAGCGCTCATTGTCCTCTTTATTCACCATCTCCAAAGAACGTTGCACTTTCTCGCTATAATTACTGCTTATCCCTTGAATCTCCAACCATTTCATTGCAGATTCATCACTTGGTTTAGCAGCTAAGCTTTGAGTGGATACAAATAAAGCTGCGCAAGCGACCAACAAATATTTTAACTTCATGATTTACTCCTATCGCGTAGTTTGAAGATCATCTTTAAAACATCTGTAAAACATCTATAAGCATTTAGATTGAAACATTCGCGGATACAAACGCCGCCAAGTCCGGCTCAATTATCGCATAAACAGGCAAGACCCACACATGATTCAGGCCGTGGCCGTCTGAAAATTTGACTGCATCCTTTTCCGTGATAATCACCACATCTGCGTCCGGCAAATCCGCTGCCGTAATATCTGCATGATCAGGCAAGGCAACGGTTTGTTTCAAAGCAATATTCATGCTTTGCAACGTATTGAAAAAACGCTCCGGCTTAGCGATACCGGCGACGGCGGCGACGATTTGATTTCCTAAGCCCGCCAAATCCAATTTTTCAGACGGCCTGTTCAAACGGTAAATCTGCCCTGTTTCAATATGGCTGGCAAACATATTTTCAGACGGCCTGAATGCCATATCTGCTTGCCCCCCGCTGACGACGACCGCATCAACGGAAGCCAATCGAGACAAAGGTTCGCGCAGGCTGCCGTTGGGCAGTAAATCCAAATTGGTGCGACCAGTATCTGCCACTGGAAATACGGCAATTTCCATATCGCGTTGCAAGGCATAATGTTGCAAGCCGTCGTCGGCCACAATCAATTCAAGCTCAGGATGCGCCGCAAGCAATGCCCTGCCTGCGTCTGCACGGCTACTGCCTACCGCCGTCAGCGCACCGGTTTGACGAAACAGCAATAAAGGCTCGTCGCCTGCATCTGCCGCACTGCTGGCTGTATTCAATACATGAACCGCCTTGCTCTTGCGCCCGTAACCTTGGCTGATGATGCCGACCTTAACGCCCTTTTCCTGCAAACCCGACACCAGCGCGGCGACTATCGGCGTTTTCCCTGTTCCGCCTGCATGGATATTGCCGACCACCACCACAGGCACAGGTAATTTTTCGCTTTTCAGACGGCCTGAAACAAAATCATCGCGCCGTTTCACCGCAATTTTGGCAAACAGCTTGGACAATGGTTTTAACAGCAAAGACAAAAACGGATTGGGGGATTGCCAATGGCGTTCGATAATTTGGTGGAGTTTGGGCATACACACGGCTTTTGAGGCGAAAATCAAACGATAATATAACACAAGCCCGCCCAGACAAGGCCGTCTGAACATGCGGCTTTGATAATATTAAAACAAAGGGCGCAAGTTTCATGAAAACGAATACAACGAATGGCTCTAAAACCCTTATAATTCAGCTTTCAAAAATTTTTCCCGTTTCACAATGTCCGAACTTTTCGCGCCCTCCTCCATTTCCGTATCCGAGCTCAACGCCCTTGCCAAAGCCTTGCTGGAAGACCATCTTGCAGGCTTATGGATTGCCGGCGAAGTATCCAACCTGACCCGTGCCGCCAGCGGACATTATTATTTCTCGCTCAAAGACAGCCGCGCTCAGGTACGTTGCGCGATGTTTAGGGGTGCGGCCATGCGTTTGGCAAAGCCTTTGAAAGAAGGCGACCATATCGAAGTATCCGGAAAAATCAGTATTTATGAAGCGCGGGGTGAATTTCAAATTACCGTAAATGAGGTGCGGCTCAAAGGTTTGGGGCAGCTTTACGAAGCCTATGAACGATTGAAGGCACAGTTGCAGGCGGAAGGCGCGTTTTCAGCGGAACGCAAAAAACCGTTGCCTGCCCGTCCGCAATGTATCGGCATCGTCACCAGTCTGGCGGCGGCGGCTTTGCGCGATGTCGTGACCACCTTAAACCGCCGCGCACCCGAAATCCCCGTTATCGTTTATCCAACGTCCGTTCAAGGCACAGGCAGCGAGTTGCAAATTGCCCAAGCGATTAAAACCGCTTCGCAACGCGCCGAGTGCGATGTGTTGATTGTCTGTCGCGGCGGCGGCAGCATTGAAGACTTGTGGGCGTTTAATGAAGAGCCGGTCGTACGCGCCATCGAAGCCTGCTCAATTCCCGTCGTCAGCGGCGTAGGACACGAAACCGATTTCACACTCGCCGATTTTGTCGCCGACGTGCGCGCGCCCACGCCGACCGGCGCGGCGGAACTGGTCAGCCCCAACCGCCAAGAATCACTACATCGCCTCGCCCAAGCGCAAGGCCGTCTGAAAACCGTTTTGGAACAACGCTATTTCGATGCCAGCCAAAAACTCGACTGGCTGGCGCGGCAAATCCGTCATCCGCGCCAAAAACTTGACGAGCAGCGTGCCTCAATCAGCAAGCTGGCGCAAATGCTGTCTTACTCGATGACGCAAAACCTCCGCACCCATACCGCCCGTTTTGAACGCCAAACCCAAACCCTGAAACATTGCCGACCTGATGTTTCTGGTTACACACAAAATATCGACCGCTTTCAGACGACCTTGTCGCATTCCTTCCGCCAGCTGCTTACCCACCGCCGTCAAAGCCTGACCGCCCAAGCCGCATTGCTCGAAGCCGTATCGCCGCAGCATATTCTGGAGCGCGGCTTTTCGGTCGTCAAAAACACTCGCGGACAAGTCATCCGCAATGCCGATACGTTGAAACAAGGACAAAAACTGCACATCACTTTTGCCGACGGCGAAACCGACGTACGCGTGACCAAAGAGCAGGCGCAGGGCGAGTTGTTTGACTGACAAAATAAAGGCCGTCTGAAACTTTATGCGATTGAAGTGAAACTATGTCTGCCTTTTAAAAATCCTTAACCAACCAATGCGGTATAATGCCTCATCTGCACACGCAGCATATACGGAAACATTATGGACAACTCACAAAATACAGAAAATCCGATTCCTCCACGCAACTCTATCCGCAAAAACAGCATTTACCTGCTACCCAATTCCTTTACCATCGCCGCACTGTTTTGCGCCTTCTTCGCCATTACCCAGTCCATGCACGGACGTTATGAAACAGCGGCGATTGCAGTTTTCCTTTCCATGCTGCTCGACGGCATGGACGGACGCGTTGCCCGTTTGACCAACAGCCAGAGCGCGTTCGGCGAACAGCTCGACAGCCTTGCCGATATGGTCAGCTTCGGCGTGGCGCCTGCCCTGATTGCCTACAAATGGCAACTTTGGCAGTTTGGCAAAATCGGTTATTCCGTCGCCTTTATCTACTGCGCCTGCGCCGCCCTGCGTTTGGCGCTGTTTAACACGCTCATCGGAAAAGTCGATAAACGCTGGTTTATCGGCGTTCCAAGCCCGACCGCCGCTGCGTTGATTGTCGGCCTGATTTGGGTCAACCACAGCATCGAACGCTTCCCCGGCGTGCATTGGTGGGCATTGGGCATTACCCTGTTTGCCGGTATTTCCATGATTGTGCAGATTCCGTTTTGGAGCTTCAAAGAAATCAACATCCGCCGCCAAGTGCCGTTTATGGGCATGGTATTGGCCGTGTTGGTATTGCTGCTCATCAACTGGAAGCCTTCGCTCGTCCTCTTCTTATTCTTCCTCGGTTACAGCCTGTCCGGTTATGTGATGGCAGTCATCCGCTGGTTTAAAAAACGCCGCAAGGCACACAAACACGACAAGGCCGTCTGAAATGTGGTCTTGGGACATCATCCTTCCCCTGCTCGCCGTCGGCAGCGCGGCTGGCTTTATTGCCGGACTATTCGGCGTAGGCGGCGGCACGTTAATTGTTCCCGTTGTCTTATGGGCGTTACAGCTGCAAGGCATAGGCGGCCACCCCTATGCCCAGCATCTAGCCATCGGCACTTCCTTTGCCGTCATGGTGTTTACTACCTTCTCCAGTATGTACGCCCAACATAAAAAGCACGCCATCGATTGGGCGACCGTCCGCCGGATGACGCCGGGCATGATACTCGGCGTACTCCTCGGCGCGGTGTCGGCAAAATATATGCCGACGCTGGCTTTGCAGGTTTTCTTTATTGCATTTCTTGCCTTTATCGCACTAAAAACCCTACGCGATTCCAAACCCAAACCTTCACGCACCCTGCCTACCCTCCCCGGCCTGACAGCCGTCGGCACGCTTTTTGGGGCTGCTTCGAGTTGGGTCGGTATCGGCGGCGGTTCACTATCCGTTCCATTTCTGCTGTATTGCAACTTTCCGGCGCACCGTGCCATCGGCACATCTTCAGGTCTGGCATGGCCGATTGCGATTGCCGGCACCATCGGCTATTTTGCCAACGGTTTGCATATTGCCAACCTGCCTGAAGGCGCGGCAGGCTTTATCTATCTTCCAGCCGTGGCCATATTGAGCGTTGCTACCATCCTCTTTGCGCCACTCGGCGTAAAAACGGCGCACAAGCTGCCTGCCCGAAAACTCAAAATCGCCTTCGGCATTATGTTGTTGCTGATTGCAGCCAAGATGGCTTGGAATTTGATACATTAATTTTTCTTGTGAAAAAAGCCGTCTGAAAATCTTTCAGACGGCCTTTTAAATTGCAAAACAACAAACTAAATAAATCCCCTTTACCTTACCCGATTTGCCCCATTGCAAATACGGCCAAGCGCCATATCGCCCATCCTGCCACCAACAATCCGGCGCACAACCGAACCATGCGTTTTTGCAGAAAGGTTTTCAACTGCGCTGCAAATATGCCCATCGCGAGCAAGTTCGGCAAGGTCCCCAATGCAAACGCCAGCATATACAGCCCGCCGTGCAAGGCATTGCCGCTGCCCAAAGCATACAAAGACGCGCTGTACACCAAACCGCAAGGCAGCCAGCCCCAAAGCACGCCCACGCCGAAACAGGCAGGCACTGATTTAATCGGCAGCAATTTGTTCAGTAAAGGATTCAGGCGTTTCCATATCGGTTTGCCGATGCGTTCGATTTTGGTTGCGGCAGTGGAAATACCGGCAAGATAGAGACCGAGCAAAAGCAGCAAGATATTGGCGGCAATATACAAACCGTTTTGAACCGCGCGCGTATCGTCCAAGGAAATGCCGACCTGCCCGACCAAACCGACCAACAGACCGATGACGACATAGCTGCTGATGCGCCCCAAGTTCAACAATACAATCAGCCCGATTCGGTTTAAATGGGGCGGCAGTTGCAAAGCGAATGCGCTGCTCAAGCCGCCGCACATGCCAACGCAATGCGTTCCGCCAAAAAAGCCGAGCAGAAAAAGAGTAAGAAATGTGATTTCTTGATTCATGGTTTTTAATGATTCAAACGAATGGATGAGGCCGTCTGAAACTTTTCAGACGGCCCTGAGAATGCAGGATAAGCTTTTCCGCCCACCCTCTTCACGCTTTAGAAAAGCAATTAACTGCGTGCGCGTACGTCAAATGCCTGACGCAAACCTTCGCCAATCATGACCAGCAAAAGCAGCATCACCGTCAGCGTGGCAACGGCAGACAGGCCGATCCACCACGCGTCCAAGTTGTCTTTGCCTTGCGCCAGCAACTCGCCCAAACTTGCCTGTGAAGCAGGTACGCCCAAGCCCAAGAAGTCCAAACTGGTCAGAGCGAGTACCGCACCGGAAATACGGAAAGGCAGAAAGGCCAATACCGGTGTCAAGCTGTTGGGCAGGATATGGCGCCACATGATTTCACGGTTGCCCACGCCCATCGCGCGCGCCGCCAAAACGTAATCTGTCTGACGGTTTTTCAAAAACTCGGCGCGGACATAGTCGGACAAGCCCATCCAGCCGAAAAGCGACAGCAACACCAGCAAAATCAACAGCCCCGGATTAAAGAACGAAGACAGGATAATCAAGAGGTACAACTCCGGCATACCGCCCCAAACCTCGATAAAACGCTGCATCAGAAGGTCGGTTTTGCCGCCGAAATAACCCTGCACCGCGCCTGCAACCACGCCGATTACGGTAGTCACCACAGTCAACACCAAGGCAAACAATAGCGAATCGCGGAAACCGTAAACCAAGCGCGCCAACAGGTCGCGGCCGCGGTCGTCCGTTCCCAAAATATGCCGTTCGGACGGTTTGGCCGGATCAGGTGCCGTATCAAAATCGTTCAAGGTATCGGCATCGTAAGGATTGGGCAGGTAAAGGGCAAAATTGCCGTCTGAAGTGATGTTGTGGCGGATAAGCGGATCCAGATAATCCGCAGGCGTATCGAAATCGCCGCCAAATGTGGTTTCGTTATATTCGTTTACCAAGGGGAAGAAATACTCGCCCTGATAGCGTATCCACAAAGGTTTGTCGTTGCTCCACAAAGGTGCAAGCAAAGTGACGACAAATAAAACGGCCAAAATCCGTAAAGCCAACCAACCGCGCTTATGCTGCTTAAATGCTTGCCAAGTAGGGTTTGAAGTAGATTTTTTCTTTTTCATGGTTCGAAACATTCTTTAATAATGGATTGAAGATATTTTCAGACGGCCTTATTTCTGTCCGCCAAAGTGAATACGCGGATCGACCCATGAATAAGAAATATCCGACACCAATTTAGCCAACAACCCCATCAGCGTGAACACATACAGCGTACCCATTACGACAGGATAATCCCGTTTCATCACTGCCTCGTAAGACAGCAAACCCAACCCATCCAGCGAGAACAACGTTTCAATCAACAGGCTTCCGGTAAAGAATGCGCCGATAAATGCGGCCGGGAAACCGGTAATCAGAGGAATCATGGCGTTGCGGAAAATATGTTTCCACAAAATCTGTTTCTCAGGCAAGCCCTTGGCTCGTGCGGTATAAACATATTGACGGCGGATTTCTTCAAGGAACACATTTTTCGTCAATACGGTCATCACCGCCAAGTTACCTGCCACCGAAGCGGTAATCGGCAAAGCCATATGCCACAAATAATCTTTGACTTTACCTGCCCAAGAGAGCGTATCGAAATCATCACCGACCAAGCCTCCCTGTGGGAACCAGGCAAAAAAGCTGCCGCCGCCAAACAACACCAGCAACACCAAACCCAATACAAACGGCGGTACGGTATAACCGACCAAAATAATCATACCCGTAACCGTATCAAATCGGCTGCCATCCCTGACCGCCTTGGCAATACCCAACGGAATACATATCAAATAAGTTAAGAAGAATGTCCACAAACCCAAACTCATCGATACCGGCATTTTCTCTTTCACCAGCTCAAATACGGTTTGGTGGTGGAAAAAGCTCTCGCCCAAATCGAAACGGGCGAATTTCCATACCATATCGACAAAACGCGTCACAGGCGGCTTGTCGAAACCGTACAAAGCATTCAGCGCGGCCAAATCTTCCGCACTGATGCGGTTGCCGTTTTTAGCCAAAGTTCCGGGCATACTGTGACCTGCTGTTTCGCCGCCAACTGCACCCTGCGTCAGCTGCTGAACCATCTGCTCCACCGGTCCGCCCGGCACGAATTGGATAACGGCAAAAGTAATCGCCAAAATCCCCAACAACGTGGGAATCAAAAGGAGCAAACGTTGAAAGATATAACGCCACATGGTTAAGTGTTCCTCTATTTTTTTTGATTTAAAGGCCGTCTGAAACCGCTGACTTCAGACGGCATATAGTAACGGATTAATAAGCGTTTGGCCGATGATTTACTTCTCCAACGCCTCCTGCAATTTCTTCTCAATCAAATCCGCGTCAAACGATTTGGCAATCAATTCAAAGCGGGAATCACGGCGCCATGAAACTTGGTTTGCACCCCATTGACCGTCCACCCAGTTGAGCCACACCCATGTGCCGAGCACTTGGAACACGCCTTTGGCGCGGACGAGGCCGTCTGTAAATTTAGGCAGGTCGTTGAAGAAATCGGTCAGTTTTTCGCCGTCGAAATCACGTCCGGCAGGGAAAGTGAAGCCTTGAGACTGGAAGCCCATGGTGTTGTCCGGCAGGGCTTTGAGGCGGTAGCGCGATTTTTCGACAACGGGAATATCAAGCCATTGGATGTCGAGTTGCGCGTTTTGGACTTCAACCACTTTGGCTTTGGGCGGGAACAGTTTTGCCGCTTTGTCGTGAAATTCGGCAAGCTGTTCGGGGGTACATAAATCGGTTTTGCTGGCGACCAATACGTCGCAGATGCCGATTTGGTCTTTATACAATGCCTGCTGCGCGTAATCGGGGTTGATGAACTGGCGCGGATCGACGACGGTAAAGACAGCGCCGATTTCCAAAAGGCTGTCCAGCGGTTTGGCTTTCAATTCGTCGATAACGCTGGCGGCGTGCGCCAGACCGCTGGCTTCAATCATCAAGCGGTCGGGTTGGGCATCGCGCAGCATTTTTTGTACGGTCGTACCCATTTGCGCGCCGGCAGTACAGCACAAACAGCCGCCGGCGATTTCTGCCACGGGGATGCCGTTGTCGCTCAATACCGCGCCGTCAATACCGATTTCGCCAAACTCGTTGACGATGATGACCCATTTTTCGTTCGGGTCTTTTTGCGCCATCAGACTTTTGAGGGCTGTGGTTTTGCCTGTTCCGAGGAAGCCTGAAATCAGGTGGACTTTGGTCTTTTTTACTTCTGACATTTTTTACAAATTCCTGTTAAAACAACATGTTCTTCTTTTAATGAGAAACCGGTTTCGGCCACGCCTGCACGCAATGCCGCCCATTCTTGGCTCAAGGTCTGCTCATCCGCCGTACCGCATTCGGTACAAACCAAAATAAACGCGCTGTGGTGCGCTTCGGCTTCTTCGTAGTCATGGCAATGGTCGTTGCACTCATGCTGCGCGTGGCTGCACAAAATATAGCCGTTGACCGCCGCCACTTTGTGCAAAACGCCCTGCTCCGCCCAAAAATCAAGGGCGCGGTAGGCCGTCGGCGGCGCAACCACACCCTCGCTTTGCTGCTGCATCTGCGACAGAACGTTGTAGGCTTTAATCACGCCGCTTTGTTTCAAAACAATATCAAGCACTTGCTCGCGCAATGCGGTTACCTGCACGCCATCGCGCTGCGCTTGTTCTAAGATTTTTTGTTTGATTGCGTTCATAACTGAAACAGCCTTTCAGACGGCCTTGTTAATAAAAAATTACATTATAACGTGTTTGTTCAATTTCAGATAACAAAGAGGCCGTCTGAAATGTTCAGACGGCCTGATGCCGATTACTTAAACCAAGATTTAATTTTTCCAAACAAAGACATGCTTTGTTTTTCAAACGTTTCTTCCTTCACCGGAGCTGGCTCATCGCGGTAAACTTTCATGCCTGCAAAGGTCTGGGCAACCGGCATGATTTCGATGGAATTGACGTTCATCCGCGCCGGACGCTGATAGAGCCATAAAGCGGTATCGGCAATATCTTGCGGCTGGATAAACTCGACATTCTCATAAACCTCGGCCGCACGCTGATCGTCGCCTTTGAAACGGACGTTGGAAAACTCGGTATCGCCGCATAAGCCCGGTTCGATATTGGTAATGCGGATGTTTTTATCTGCCAATTCGGCGCGCAGGTTCATACTGAATTGGCGCACAAAAGCCTTGGTCGCGCCATAGACATTACTGCCGGAATAAGCATAACTGCCGGCAATCGAACCCAAATTGATGATGTAGCCCTGTTTGCGCGCTACCATCTGCGGCAAAATCTGGCGGGTCAGAAAAGTCAGGCCGATGATATTGGTTTGAATCATGGTTTCCCAATCGCCAAAATCGGCTTTATCGGCGGAATCCAGACCCAAAGCCAAACCTGCATTGTTGATCAGGCAATCGATTTCGGATAAATGCTCGGGCAGGCTGTTCAAAGCGTTTTGAATCGACTCCGTACGCGAAACATCCATTTCCAACGGGTAAAACTGCTCGCCCAATTCCTCTGCCAACTGCTGCAATTTGTCTTCACGCCTTGCCGCACCGATGACATGATAGCCTGCCGCGACAAAGGTGCGGCACATTGCCGCGCCGAATCCTGCCGATGCCCCGGTAATCAAAATTGCCATATCGTTTCCTTTCTATACTCGTTTCAGACTTGGGTTTAAGGTATGATAACGCCTTATCAGACGGCCTGAGCGTTTGGCCGGCTGATTCTAAATTTAACGATAATCATATCATCACAATAGGACACACTCCATATGAAAACCCGTTTTATCCCAGTTGCGCTGGCAGCCGTGGCGCTTACCCTTTCCGCCTGCGGCGGCAGCGGTGCGCCTTCCCAGCCTAAAGGCCCGATTTCCGAAGACCGTACGGCCGCATTCAAAACTATGATGCCTGAGTTTACCCGTATGGGCAAAATGGTCAAAGACGAAGAGCCTTACGACGTTGAGAAATTCAAACAAGCTGCAGCCACTTTTGCTGAAAACAGCAAAAAACCGTTCACCCTGTTTGAATCCGACCCTCAAGGCAACGGCCGCGCCCTGCCTGCCATCTGGACAGACACAGCCACATTCAAAGCCGAAGAAGAAAAATTCGTCGCAGCAGTTGAGAAACTCAACGCCGCCGCCCAAACCGGCAAACTGGAAGAAATCAAAGCCGCTTACGGCGAAACCGGTGCAACCTGTAAATCCTGCCACGACACATTCCGCGGTCCGGAATAAGGCTTAAAGCAATAAAGGCCGTCTGAAATATCATTTTCAGACGGCCTTTTCTTCAACTGCCTTCAAACCTTTCTATATCGACTTTATATTTTGCATTTCATGTTTTTTACCGGTTTCATTTGAAACCGACGGCTCAATTCACATATCACAATCAAATTTTCTTCTTTCGTCTGTTTAAATCCAATTAAATCTTCCCTCTTCCCTGCTAATAAAATTCAAATTCAGACCCGCTTTATCTTTTCAGCCATATTCATTATATGCGTTTGAGTTATCCCCTAAAACAAGAATCTGTTTTATTTTTTAATAAATAAAATTCATTATTAAAATATTTGTAAAGTTTAATAATATGTTATAAAGTAATGAACTTCGTTTCTGAGGTAACTATTATGAATCCGAATTTCAAATTAAACCTACTGACATTATCTTTACTGGCTATAACAAGTATCGCACACGCAGAAGACGAGGTTTCAACTCAAGAGCTTGATGAAATTCAAGTCAAAGGCAGACACATTGCCAAAGAGAAAAAAGTTTTTACCGAAGGCCAAGCCAAAAGTTCGCGTGAACGCGTTTATCAATCCAGCGAAAACATCGATACCATCGTTCGGAGCATGCCCGGCGTTTTTACCCAACAAGACAAGGGATCGGGGGTATTGGCGGTCAATATTCGTGGCGATAGCGGTTTGGGACGCGTCAATACGATGGTTGACGGCGTCACCCAAACCTTCTATTCCACTTCTGCCGATGCCGGACGCAGCGGCAGCTCTTCGCAATTCGGTACGGCACTGGATCCCAATTTTATTGCCGGCGTGGATGTAACCAAAGGCAGTTTCTCGGGTGCCAACGGCATCAATGCCTTATCCGGTACAGCCAATTTCCGTACTTTACGGGTAGATGATGTGGTACACGGAAACAATACCTTCGGCCTTTTGACCAAAGGATTGACCGGCACAAACAGCACCAAAAGCAACTTTATGGCAACCGGAGCGGTACAAAAATGGTTTGACAGCGGTGCACGCCTTGGCGCGTTATATGGCTACAGCCACCGTAATGTCGAGCAAAACTATAAAGTGGGCGGCGGCGGTCAGCGTATCGGCAATTTTGGCGAAGAATATTTGGACCGTAAAAAACAAGAATATTTTGAAAGCAACTTATTAAAATTCGACCAAGGGCAAAATCGTTGGGTTCGCGACTTTTCCAAGCGCAACGCAGCCGGTAAAAGCTATTGGGACTACCCTTTCTCCAAAAAATATAACGATCCTGAAGTTTTGCAAAGAGAATATGTCGATGATTTGGAAAGAGGCTGGAAAGAGAATTTGGCACCGCAATGGGATCTGACTCCAATCGATCCTACCAGCCTGCAACAACGCTCAAACAGCCATTTGGTCAAAGTGGAATACGAAAATGACAACAACAAGCTGGACCTTCAGCTTCGTACCATGAACAACCGCATCGGCAGCCGCAAAGTAGAAAACCGCAACTACCAAGCCAATTACAATTTAAACATTGGCGATTATGTCGATTTAAACGTATTGGCCGCCCATAATCTGGGAAAACAAAAATATCCGAAAAACTCACGTTTTTCGGGATGGGGGCTGCTTGATTATTTGGAAACCAAAAACACAGCCAATCTTTTGGATATCAACAACAGCTTTTCTTTCAAACTTCCCCAAAAAACAGATTTAAAAGCCACCGTCGGTTTCAATTTCTTTAAAAACCAATACAGTAAAAACCGCTTTCCGGAAGAGCTGAGCCTGTTTTACAACGGCCCGGATCAAGATGCCGGCCTGTACAGCTTTTTAGGCCGCTTCAAAGGTGACAAAGGAATATTTCCTCAGAAATCAACCATATTGCAACCTTCAGGCCAGCAAAAATTCAATACGTTCTATTTTGATACTTCCTTGAAAAAAGGCATTTATCAATTGAATTACAGCGCCAATATGGTCAACTACCGCTACAAAGGCGAATATACCGACTACTTCAATACCCAAGAAGACTTTAAAAAAGCATTTGGAGAAGATTCTGAAATTTATAAACAGCATTGCACGCCAAGCTGCGACCTTTACGAACCGGTTTATACCAAATCCGGTAAAAAGCATGCGGTAAACCATTCGGTGGCATTAAACATCAATGTCAACGACTACTTTATGCCGTTTATCAGCTATTCGCGTACGCATAGAATGCCGAATATTCAAGAAATGTATTTTTCACAAATCGGCGACTCGGGCGTCAATACCGCCCTTAAGCCGGAACAGGCCAATACTTACCAAATAGGCTTCAATACCTTCAAAAAAGGGATTTTCAAGCCAGACGATGTATTAGGTTTCAAACTGGTCGCCTATCGCAGCAGGATAAACAACTATATCCACAATGTTTATGGCAAATGGTGGGATTTGGATAAAGCACCCAGCTGGGTAACCAGTACCGGCCTGAAATACTCTATCCAGCATCGAAACTATGCCAAACCTGTCCATAAAAATGGTTTGGAAGTGGAAATGAACTATGATTTCGGCCGCTTTTTTACAACCCTGTCTTACGCATATCAAAAAACCAACCAACCGACCAATTATAGCGATGCCAGCGAATCGCCCCGCAACTCTTCTAAAGAAGACCAAATCAAACAGGGCTACGGCTTAAGCAAAATTTCACGCCTACCCCGAGATTACGGTCGGTTTGAATTAGGGTCCCGATGGTTGGGCAACAAATTGACCGTCGGCGGCATTATGCGCTATTACGGCAAAAGTACACGGGCGACTACTGAGGAGGAATTTGTTGACGGTACAACCGGTGACAATACCTACTCTTCATGGAAAACGGGCGGAAGGGTGATCAAAAAAACAGAAAGCATCAACAGACAGCCGCTGATTTTTGATTTCTATGCCAATTACGAACCGAAGAAAAACCTTATCCTTCGTTTCGACATTCAAAATGCGTTCAATAAGCGCTATATCGATCCTTTGGATGCCGCAAATGATGCCGCAACCCAGCGCTATTTCAGCGTATTTGAAAGAAAAGGCGGTTTAGATGATGAGGAAGTCGAATGCGATGCCAACGGTTTATGCAATGGCAAATATGGCGGTACGACACGCTCCGTCTTGAACAACTACGCACGAGGCAGGACTTTGCTGTTTACCATCAGCTATAAGTTCTAAACCTATCCGTCAGCATTCTTAATATTGCACTGGTTAAAAAGCCGGTAAACATAATGTTTGCCGGCTTTTTTCAATATGTTCTCAAAATTTTCTTCATCTATACACGATAAAAAAACCTGCCCTTTCGGGCAGGTTTTCAATAATGACGGATTACAGGCCGCTCAGACGGGCAGTATCGTGTGCAATCATCAATTCTTCGTTGGTAGGAATCACAACGGCAACAGCTTTACTGTCGGCAGTGGTAATTACACCGGCATTACCGAAGCGGGCTTTCAGGTTGGCTTCTTGGTCGATGTACAGACCGAGGAAGCCCAAGTAGCCCAATACGCGTTCGCGAATGATGTCGGAGTTTTCGCCGATGCCGCCAGTGAATACCAATGCGTCCAAACCGCCGGCTGCTACTGCCATGCTGCCGATATATTTAGCTAAGCGGTAGATGAAGATTTCCAGGGCCAGTTTGGCACCTGCGTGGCCGTTGGCAGCTTCTTCTTCGATGGTACGGCAGTCGTTAGACAAACCGGAGATACCGAGCAGGCCTGATTTTTTGTTCAGCATGTCGGTAATTTGGGCGATGGTCATGTTTGCGTTTTCAGCCAAGAAGCTGAAAACTGAAGGGTCGATATCGCCGCTGCGGGTACCCATTACCAAGCCTTCCAGCGGAGTCAGTCCCATGCTGGTATCGCGTGATTCGCCATTGGCGACGGCGGTAATAGATGCACCGTTACCCAAGTGGGCAATGACCATGCGCAGGTCTTTTTTGTCTTTACCTAGGAAGCGTGCAGTTTCGTCAGAAACGAAGCGGTAGCTGGTACCGTGTGCACCATAACGGCGCAAGCCGTATTTTTCATACAATTCATGTGGAACAGCATATTTGTAAGCGTGTTCAGGCATGGTTTGGTGGAATGCAGTGTCGAATACGACAACGTTCGGCAGGCCTTTGAAGATGCTTTGTGCGGCACGCAGACCCAAAAGGTGCGCGGGGTTGTGCAGCGGAGCGAGCGGGATACATTTTTCGATGCCGGCGATGACTTCGTCGTCAACGAGGATGGATTCGCTGTACAACTCGCCGCCGCTGACAACGCGGTGACCGATGGCGCCGATGCGGCTGTCGAGGCCGTGGGCTTTGAGTTCTTCCATCAGGGCTTCAACTGCACCGGTGTGGTCGGGCTTGGCAGACAGGTCGACTTTGTGTTTTTCGCCGTTGAATTTGAAGGTGATGTAGGCATCAGGCAGATTGAGTTTTTCTGCCAGGCAGCTCAGCAATACTTCGCCGCTGTCGTTATCCAATACGGCACCTTTGAGGGAAGAGCTGCCGCAGTTCAAAACCAAGATTAATTTTTGTGTCATTTTATGCTCCTTGAGGTTTCAGACGGCATTTTTTGTCGGGACCTTACTGCTGCTCCGGCTATGTTGCACCCTTGTGGGACGTAGTGGGTAGCGGTCTGAACAGATTAACAAAGTAAACGCCGTATTCTAACAAAAAATGTAATCGGCTGCTTGACTTAATATTTGATGTAAAATGGACGGAATTTTATTTTAGGCCGTCTGAAAAAAATGACGGCGGTTTTGAAGATTTCCCGATATGCATTATTTCAGTATCCACACTCAAGACGGTGAACACGCCGGATTTTTTATTATGTTGGCAGACGATGAATCACAAAATCCGCCACAAAGCGGACGCTTCGCAATCAAGTTGCAAAGCGAAGATGCAGCCGCAGCGGCGGTATTGTCTCCTTTTGAGCAAACCGATATCCCACAATACTGGCGCGTGGTTAAAGACCGTATCGAATTGTTTTTCGACGATAAAAATATCGGCGCGTTGCGCAACGAATACCTGACCATCAGCGGTAAAACCTTTATCCTGACCGATTTGACCGGAGCGATGTAATGGAAAGTATGTTTATCCTTGTCCCCATCAGCATTATTTTGGCCTTTATCATCGGCTGGTTTTTCTGGTGGTCGGGTAAAAACGGACAGTTTGACGACCTTGAAGGACCTGCGCACCGCATTTTGATGGACGACGACTCCACTGAAAAACTGATCGAAAAAGACGAAGACAAAGAATCCAAACAATGAGCCTTAAAAAAGATAATCTGAATTTCCACACGACCCGCCGTTTTGCGCCGCTCTTTGGGACGCAGTTTTTGGGCGCGTTTAACGATAATATGTTTAAAACCGCATTATTCGTGATGATCAGTTTTTACGGTTTGGGCAAAAACAACTTGCTGCCGCCCAGCCAAATGCTAAACTTGGGCGCAATGCTGTTTATCCTGCCCTACTTCCTGTTTTCCGCGCTCTCTGGGCAGCTGAGCAACAAATTCGATAAAGCCGTTTTGGCGCGTTGGATCAAGCTGTTGGAAATCATCATCATGGCAGTGGCGGCGTATGGCTTCTACATCCAATCCGCACCTTTGCTTTTAATCTGCCTGTTTTGCATGGGCACGCAATCGACCTTGTTCGGTCCGCTGAAATACGCGATTTTGCCCGATTACCTCAACGACAAAGAACTGATTATGGGCAACAGCCTGATTGAATCGGGTACGTTTATCGCCATTTTGCTTGGCCAACTTTTGGGCACGGCAGTCGCAGGCGTTCCGCCGTATATTGTTGGCGGTTTGGTATTATTGGTCGCCGTCGGCGGCACGATGACCAGCCTGTTTATGCCGTCTGTACCCGCTAAAATGCCGGACACAAAAATCGAATGGAACATCATCAAAGGCACGAATTCACTGATTCGTGAAGCGGCGGCCGATCGTCCCGTATTCACGTCCATCATCGGTATTTCATGGTTTTGGTTTATCGGCTCGGTTTATACCACCCAACTGCCGACGTTCACGCAAATCCATTTGGGCGGCAACGATAATGTGTTCAACCTGATGTTGGCGCTGTTCTCCATCGGCATTGCCATCGGCTCGGTGTTATGCGCCAAACTCAGCCATGAGTGCCTGATTTTGGGCTTGGTTACCATCGGCACTCTGGGTCTGACCGTCTGTGGATTATTGCTGGTGTGGCTGACCCACGGCCAACGCTTTACCGAATTAAACGGCATTATTTGGTTTTTATCACAAGTCCAAGCGTATCCAATTATGCTGGTGATGTCGGCTATCGGCTTTTTCGGCGGCTTCTTCTCCGTACCGCTCTACACTTGGCTGCAAACCGCCAGCAGCGAAACCTTCCGCGCCCACGCCGTCGCCGCCAACAACATCATCAACGGCGTGTTTATGGTATCGGCCGCTATTTTGAGCGCGGTTTTGCTGATGTTGTTCGACAGTATTACGCTGCTGTATTTGATTGTTGCCGTGGGTAATCTTCCGTTGATTGTTTACCTCATCAAACGGGAACCAAAATTTATCGGGGATTTGACCGCTTTGTTGAAAATCAGCAAATAAGGCCGTCTGAAATGTATCCCCACCATGCACATTTTCACTGTTCAATCGCGTGGACAGCTTGTGCATAAATCAGATTACTGTCTGATTTAAAATTAAAAAACACATCTGCCTAAATTTTAAGCACAATTTCACCTCAAAACAAAATGCACATTTTCCCCAAACAAGCGTGTGCAAAGGCTGTGAATAAGTCAGCTTAATAGTTGATATTTCAAAGTAAAAATATATTTAATTAATTTTTAGGCAGTTTATTAAAGGCCGTCTGAAACCTTTTTCAGACGGCCTGAGAGTATAATAACCACCTACCTTATAGTTCCCAAACGATATGATTTATCCATGGCATGAAACCCAATGGCAACAGCTCGCCGCCCATTGGCAAAACCGTCCTAACGCCTGGCTGTTTACCGGCAAAGAAAATACCGGTAAAACCGAGTTTGCCCGCTTTGTCGCGCAGGCATTGCTGTGCGAATCGCCCAAGTCCGGTCATGAACCCTGCGGCGAGTGTGCTTCGTGCCATTTGTTCAGCCAAAACACCCATCCCGACTTTTACGAACTCACGCCGGAAATTCCCGAAGGCGAGGCAACGGGACGCAAACTCCTACAAATCAAAATTGATGCCGTGCGCGATATTGTGGAAAACATTTACCTGACCGCTGTCCGCGGCGGCCTGCGCGTAGTATTGGTGCATCCGGCTGAAAGCATGAATACACAGGCAGCAAACGGTTTGTTGAAAGCTCTGGAAGAGCCGCCGCAACACGTCGTTTTCCTGCTCGTTACCCATGCGCGCGACAAACTCCTGCCCACCATCAAAAGCCGTTGCCGCCAGATGGTACTGCCCTCGCCTACCCATGCGCAGGCTGCGGCATATCTGCGCCAACAGGGCGTGGAAAATGCCGAAGCCTTATTAGCATTCCACAGCGGCGCTCCTTTATTCACGCCGACTCCCGAATTGGACGCATTACGCGAAGAGTTGCTGACACTGCTGACTGCCCCGCGCCTGTTGGCCATACTCGACTACGCCGCCGCGTTCGACAAACAAAAGCAACCGCTGGCCGTTTTCATCGACTGGCTGCAAAAGTGGCTGATGGATGTCGGCTTGGCACAACAAAACATGGCGCCGCTTTATTATCCGCACCATGCCCAAGCCCTGCTTCAGACGGCCTCTAAAACCGATTCACGCAAGCTGTTTGCCCTATTGAGCCGTCTGAACGCGCTCAACCCTTACGGATACCATACCTTGAGTGTTAAAATGCAGCTTGAGTATCTGCTTATCGAATATTTAGATTTTTGGCAAAACAAACCCTAACAGGTAATAAATGATGAATAAAAAAGACATTCCGGCGAAGATGTTGGCCTTGCAACTCAAAGACCCCAATCTGCTGTACAACTGCTATATGCCGTTTTTAGAACACGGCGGCCTGTTCGTACCGACCGATGACGTATTCTCCCTAGGCGAAGACATCCTCTTGGCCGTAGAAATCGCCGACTATCCCAAACGCTTCCTGCCCACCAAAGTCGTTTGGATCAATCCGGCGCGCACTTCAGCCCACCGTCCCAAAGGCGTAGGCCTTGCATTCTCCGAACACGAAAGCTGCCTGCAGGCCAAAAATCTGATTGAAGCCGAGCTTGGCCCGCGCCTGCGCAGCGACCGTACTACTTTTACCCTGTAATACCATGTATTTAATCGATTCACATTGCCATCTCAACTTTGACGGCTTAAAAGACCGCCTGCCCGAAGTCTTTGCCAATATGGAAGCGCAAAGCGTCAAGCAGGCGCTTGCCATCAGCGTCAGTAAACAAAGTTTTGCCGAAGTCTTCGACATTGCTCAGGCAAACGACCACATCTACTGCACCATCGGCATACATCCCGACAGCCAAGAAGCGGAAGAATTTACCATTGCCGAAATGGTAGAAGCGGCCAAACATCCGAAAATCGTCGGTATTGGCGAAACCGGCTTGGACTATTACTGGTGCAAAGGCGATTTGTCATGGCAACATCAACGCTTTGCCGACCATATCCAAGCCGCCAACGAAAGCGACCTGCCCGTTATCGTCCACACGCGCGATGCAGCCGAAGACACGTTGCGGATTTTAAAAGAATGCCACACCAACTCCGGCGTGATTCACTGCTTCTCTGAAGACGTCGCCTTTGCCAAAGCCGCTTTGGATTTGGGCATGTATATCTCCTTCTCCGGCATTGTGACGTTTAAAAACGCGCCGCTGATACAGGAAGCCGCCAAATACGTCCCTGCTGATAGAATCTTGGTAGAAACCGATGCGCCTTTCCTCGCGCCAGTTCCCAAACGCGGCAAACAAAACGAGCCTTCCTACGTCCGCTATACGGCCGAGTTCTTAGCCAATCTGCGCGGCGAGAGCTTGGAAACATTAGCACAAAACACCAGCGACAATTTCTATCGCCTGTTTAAGAAAGTACCCGATGGCCGTCTGAACAACGGCTAGGTCTAGAGCCTCTAACATTGGCTCTGCCTAACCGTCAGCCGGGCTCTGCCTCAAACACAGCGGTAAACTCGAAATGATCCGAGACAGAAACGAAAACAAAATCAGCTTGTACTATCTTCCGAACGGCCAGACTTTTGAAGAATGGGAATATTCCCATCAACACAATAAATAATTTTAAATTCAAAATATTGCTTTCCTAAGCCCAGCAAAGCTCAAGGCCGTCTGAAAGTATTTTCAGACGGCCTCTTGCTTATTTTACCGATAGGATGTAAAACCTATCCTTCGAAATAAACGGTTCATCGAAACCGTACATCAATCGACACAATATGGACACAAACTCCGAAATGCACACCCACCCTAATTTTTACGCTATGCTGACTGCAGCCTGCCAAAAAAACGGTAAAGGCACGGTCATTTTCAACGACAAAGAAAAAATCAGCTATTCCTCCCTCAAACGCGAAGTAGAAACCGTCGCCGCCTATTTGCAACACGAAGGCGTACAATATGGCGACAGGGTCGCCCTTGTCGTTTCCAACTCTCCCGAATTTATTGCCGCCTATTTCGCCATTACTTCCATCGGCGCGGTAGCCGTCCCACTCAACGTCTTTTTGAAAAGCGAAGAATTTTCCTACATCCTTAATGACTGCGGCGCACGCTTTATGTTCGCCTCCGCGCCGTTGGCCAAAGAACTCAAAAACATCAAAGCCAAAACCAAAATCAATAAAATCATCTGGATTGGTGAAACCAACGCCGCCAGTGGCGATGACAGCTATTTCGATGCCGCGCGTACATTCCCCGGCAAGCCGAATCTGAGCCGTCAGCCGTCAGCCAACGATTTGGCGCACATTATCTACACCTCCGGCACAACCGGCCACCCCAAAGGCGCATTAATCAGTTACAGCAACCTGTTTTTCAACCTTTCGGGTATAGAACAAATTTTCCAAATTTCGCAAAAAGACCGCTTTGTCGTCTTCTTGCCCATGTTCCACAGCTTTACGCTGACCGCCATGGTTTTACTGCCGATATATCAAGCCTGCTCGATTATTTTGGTCAAATCCGTTTTCCCGTTCTCCAATGTGTTGAAACAGGTTTTGCTTAAACGCGCCACCATTTTCCTCGGCGTACCAGCTATTTACACTGCCATGAGCAAAGCCAAAATCCCTTGGTATTTCAGATGGTTCAACCGCGTCCGCCTGTTTATCAGCGGCGGCGCGCCTCTGGCCGGACAAACCATTGACGACTTTAAAGCCAAATTCCCGCGCGCCAAATTGCTGGAAGGCTACGGCTTGAGCGAATGCTCGCCCGTTGTGGCCGTCAATACGCCCGAACGCCAAAAAACCGCCAGCGTCGGCGTCGCCCTGCCCGGCTTGACCGTGAAAGCCGTCGATGACGAATTGATCGAAGTGCCGCGCGGCGAAGTGGGCGAACTCATCATCAAAGGCGGCTCGGTGATGCAAGGCTACCTCAATATGCCTGACGCCACAGATGAAACCATTGTCAACGGTTGGCTGAAAACCGGCGACTTCGTCACCATAGACGAAGACGGCTTCATCTTCATCGTCGACCGCAAAAAAGACCTGATTATCTCCAAAGGCCAAAACGTCTATCCACGCGAAATCGAAGAAGCCATTTACAAACTCGAAGCTGTGGAAGCCGCCGCCGTAATCGGCGTGAAAGACCAATACGCCGATGAAGAAATCATTGCCTTTATCCAACTCAAAGAAGGCATGAAGCTGGAAGAAGCCGAAGTCCGCAGCCACCTGCGCGGCCTGTTGGCAAACTTTAAAATCCCCAAACAAGTCATCTTCCAAGACGAGCTGCCGCGCAATGCCACCGGCAAAGTGTTAAAACGCAAACTCAAAGAACAGTTTCAAGACTAAACCGCTGTTTCAGACGGTCCCTTGATTCATGCAGGCCGTCTGAAAACCTGTCATCAACAAACTTTTCAGACGGCCACGACCATGACGACACCTATACTCGAAATCGAAAACCTAAACGGCTCCTTTCCGAGCAAGCAAGTCCTGCACGATATCAACCTGACCTTGCAACCCGGCCGCAAACTGGCATTGGTCGGCGAGAGTGGCAGCGGCAAAACCGTATTGTCGCAAGGCATTATGCGCCTCAATCCGATGGTTACCTTTGAAGGCAGTCTGAAATATTGCGGAACCGATCTGCTGACCCAGCCCGAACGCGCCCTGCAAAAACTGCGCGGCCGCGAAATCGGCATGGTGTTTCAAGAACCCATGACCGCCCTTAACCCCGTCATGCGTGTCGGCGAACAAATCGCCGAAGTCCTGTCCCTGCATTTGGGTTTGGATAAAAAACAGGCATGGGCGCGCGCTATCGAACTCCTGGACGAAACCGGCATCCACCAGCCCGAGCAAAAAGCCCAGGCCTACCCTTTCCAACTTTCCGGCGGCCAACGCCAACGCGCCATGATTGCCATGGCCGTATCAGCCCAGCCCAAGCTTCTGATTGCCGACGAACCAACCACCGCTTTGGACGTTGCCGTTCAAGCCCAAATCCTCGACCTGCTCTCACGCCTGCAGGAAGAACACGGCATGACCATGCTCTACATTACGCACGACTTGAACCTTGTGCGCCGTTTTGCCGACGATGTCGCCGTTATGCGTAACGGCCGTATCCTCGAAACCGGCAAAGCAGCCGAAGTCTTTGCCAATCCGCAGCACGAATACACCAAAATGTTGCTCAACGCCGGCACAACGCGACGCGTGGCTCCTTTGCCTGAAAACCCTGCCACCGTCCTTAAGGCCGAACAAATCGCCTTCTCCATCAAAGAATCAGACGGCTGGTTTAAGAAACGCGACAAAACCATTCTCAACCCCATTTCTTTCGATCTCAAATCGGGGGAGACATTGGGCATCATCGGCGAAAGTGGTTGCGGCAAAACCACGCTGGCAAAAGCCGTTATGCACCTTATCGATTCCGAAGGTAGCCTGAACATCAACGGCGAGCCATGGAAACGCGAATTGAGACGCGAAATCCAAATGGTGTTCCAAGACCCGTTCGGCGCATTCAATCCGCGCATGAACGTCTTTGATACCGTTTCCGAAGCCTTGCGCGTTCACGAGCCAAGTATGCCGCGCGAAGAAATGCGCCGCCGCGTCGAAGAAGTCCTCAAACAAGTCGGCCTACCCGAAGATGCACTCGAACGCTATCCGCACGCATTCTCCGGCGGCCAGCGCCAACGCCTCGCCATCGCCCGCGCCATCATTGTCCGCCCAAAAATCCTCGTATTGGACGAACCAACCAGCGCGCTTGATGTCCAATGGCAACAACAAATCCTTGAATTACTCAGCAACCTGCAAAAAGAATACGGCCTCGCCTTCATCATCATCAGCCACGACCTCGCGGTTATCCGCGCCATTTCCCACCGCGTGATGGTGTTGAAAGACGGCAAAATCGTTGAAGAAGGCGAATGCGAAAATGTGTTTGCCAATCCAAGCAGCGACTATACGTGCCATTTGATTGCACACTCCGGCCACATGGTTCAAGAGGCCGTCTGAATCTTTAAGGATTACGATAGACGCATTTCAAAAAAACTATTGCCGGGTGGCGGCACTTGAAATTTTCCCTGTCTGCCACTATTCTGAACAACATCTTTATTAATCCCGATTTGAAAGGAAATAACATGAGCAGCGAATTGATTATCCACGCCAGCGATGCCAGCTTCGAACAAGACGTTTTGAAATCCGACGTACCTGTATTGCTGGACTTCTGGGCACCATGGTGCGGCCCTTGCAAAATGATTGCCCCAATCTTGGACGACATCGCCTCCGAATTCCAAGGCCGTCTGAAAGTCGTTAAAATCAACATCGACGACAATGAAGCCACTCCTGCCAAATTCGGCGTTCGCGGCATCCCTACCCTGATGGTGTTCAAAAACGGTGAAAACGTTGCAACCAAAGTCGGCGCATTGGCTAAAGGTCAACTGACTGCATTCGTTGAAGCCTCTATCGCTTAAGGCTTTAAGCATATAAAAAGGCCGTCTGGAAATTGTTTTCAGACGGCCTTTTTTTGTATTCATTAAGCAGCCAATGGTTTCAAAGTCAGGCTGATATTTTCAGCTTTCACTTTAAACAGCAAATCAATATTCGGATGTTTGCCAGGATTGGCTTCGGCATCAGCAACATGTTCGGCAAACCATGCCAGGCCGCGTTCTGCCGCCACTGCGTCCAGCTTGCCGTCAAACTCTTGCGCCAAAGCATGATAAAGCTTAAGCGAGCCTTGTTTGCCGGGCGCATTGGGAATGTGATGAACCACATTGCCCTCTTTATCGAGAATATCCAAGCCGCTCAAATGGTCGATGGCAGGCATGGTGGCCAGATTATCTTGGAAGCTCATGATTGTCCTTTCTGATGTGGGTTTTAAAGTAAACCATATAACAAGGCCGTCTGAAAGTTGATGTTTGACACTTTTCAGACGGCCTTAAACATTTCAATTAACGTGTACCGAAAATCTTATCGCCGGCATCACCCAAGCCTGGGATGATGTAGCCGTGTTCGTTCAAGTGGCTGTCGAGCGCGGCAGTGTAGATGGTTACATCAGGATGCGCGTCATTGACGGCTTTCACGCCTTCCGGAGCGGCAACCAATACCAATGCTTTGATATTGCTGCAACCTTTGGCTTTCAGCAAGTCGATGGTCGCAACCATAGAGCCGCCGGTCGCCAACATTGGGTCGATAATCAGTGCGGGACGTTCGTCCATGCTGTCAACGAATTTCTCAAAGTAAGAAACAGGTTTCAGCGTTTCTTCATCGCGCTGCAAGCCGACAACGCTGATTTTAGCGGTAGGAATCAGGTCGAGTACGCCGTCGAGCATACCCAAACCGGCACGCAAAATAGGGACAACGGTCAAGGTTTTGCCTTTGATACGGTCGCCTTCGATAGAGCCACACCAACCGTCGATGATGTATTTTTCGGTTTCAAAGTCGCGGCTGGCTTCATATGCCATCAGGCGTGCCAGCTCGGTAGTGAGCGTACGGAATTTATAAGTGCTGCATTCTGCCTCGCGCATCAAAGTCAGTTTGTGGCGGACGAGGGGATGATTGATGACGGTAACGTTCATTTTCTGTATTTCCGAGTTTCGTTGACGGAGTGAATTATACTTTTTTTCACGAATGGCGGAAAGGGTATGTTTCGTGCGAAAGGCCGTCTGAATCAGGGTTTCAGACGGCCTTTGTCAACAATTTTACATTACGGAATATTGTAGATGATTAAGCTTTCAGCAATTCTTGCAATTCGCCGGCCTCGTACATTTCCATCAAAATGTCAGAACCGCCGACAAATTCGCCGTTAACGTACAGTTGAGGAATGGTCGGCCAGTCGCTGTATTCTTTAATGCCTTGGCGTACGGCATCGTTTTCCAATACGTTGACAGTCACATAGTCGGTGCAACCTGCCGCATTCAGGATTTGTACGGCACGGGAAGAGAAGCCGCATTGTGGGAACTGCTTCGTACCTTTCATGAACAATACGACGCGGTGGGTGGTTACGACTTCTTTGATTTGATCGTGGATAGAGGACATGTGTGTTCCTTTTACTAAATCGGTTGTTCGGGGAAAATCAAATTTCCCGCCATTATACGCAAATTGATGGAGTTGAGGGGGCCTTTCTCAACGTCGGATCTGACCGTTGCCGTTGATATAGAATTTGGTCGAAGTCAGCGCTTCCAAGCCCATCGGGCCGCGGGCGTGCATTTTTTGGGTGGAAATACCGATTTCCGCGCCCAATCCGAAAACAAAGCCGTCGGTAAACCGAGTGGACGCATTGACATAAACCGCCGCCGCATCAATGCTTTCTTGGAAAAACTCGGCATGGGCAATGCTTTGGGTCACAATCGCTTCCGAGTGATGCGTCGTGTGGTCGTTAATCCAATCGACGGCTTCTTCCACCGATTTCACTGTCTTGACCGACATAATATAGTCAAGAAACTCGGTACTGTAATCTTCCTCGGTTGCCAAAACAGCATTTTTAAACATACGCAATGCTTCCTGATCGGCTCTAAATTCGACCGGATGCACTTTGGCAACGGCTTCTTCCAGTTTGGGCAAAAACGCTTCTGCTATCTTTTCATGAACAACCAAAGATTCAGCGGCATTGCACACGCTCGGACGTTGCGTTTTGGCATTCACGACGATATCGACCGCCATCTCCAAATCGGCACTGTCATCCACATAAATATGGCAATTACCGACCCCGGTTTCAATGACGGGAACTTTCGATTTCTCTTTCACCGTCTGAATCAAGCGCGCGCCGCCGCGCGGAATCAGTACATCAATATAATCGACTGCCTGCATCAATTCCTCGGCGGCGGCATGACTGGTATCTTCAATCAGCTGCACCACATCGGCATCCATTCCCGCTTTTACCAAAGTCTGCCTGATGACGGCAATCAATGCGGTGTTGGAATGGATGGCATCGCGACCGCCGCGCAAAATAATGGCATTGCCGGTTTTAAAGGCCAGAGAAAACGCATCGACCGAAACATTCGGGCGGCTTTCAAAAATCATGGCGACCACACCCAAAGGCACGCGTTTTTGAACAATCTTCAAACCGTCCAAATTGGTATAGCCGCGGACAACCTTCCCAATCGGGTCCTGCAAATCGGCAACCTGCCCAACACCTTCCGCAATGCCTTTGATGCGTTCGTGATTCAAGCGCAGCCTGTCGAGCATAATGTCCGAAATACCGTTTTCTTTTGCAGCGGCCAAATCGCGGGCATTTTCTGCCAAAATCATCTCAGCCTGTTCAACCAATGCTGCCGCAACCTGACGCAGCAGATTGTTTTTTTCTACGCTTCCCAAGCTGATTAACGTTTTACTGGCTTTTTGAGCATTCTTGCCCAACTGTTCGATATAGCTCATCAGACCTCCCTATTTCTCTTGTGCAAACCACGTTCCGATAGGCGCGCCATCTAAAACCTGAAGGATATCGCGCGGATTGGCACTGTTCATCAACACCATCTGGCCGTGATGTTCAAACATCATCTGCGCGCTCTTAATCTTACTGAGCATGCCGCCCGTACCAAACTTACTGCTCGAGCCGCCGGCAGAAGCAATAATTTCTTCGGTAATATCGGCCACATGGCTGCGTAGCTTGGCATCGGCGTGAACAGCCGGATTTTTATCAAACAAACCGTCAATATCGGACAACATAATCAGCAAATCGGCTTTAACGATTTTCGCCACAACTGCCGACAAACGGTCGTTATCGCCAAATTTGGTCGCATGGTCCATCTCGTCCACGCTGACCGCATCGTTCTCATTGACAATGGGGATAACGCCGATGGAAAGCAGGGATTCAAAAGCATTGGTAACGTTTGCCAAACTTTCCGGATATTCGACCACATCACGCGTCAGCAGGATTTGCGATACCGTCATCCGATAATGGGAAAAAATCTGCGAATAAAGGCTCATCATAGCCACTTGGCCGACGCTGGAAACAGCCTGCTGCTGCGCCATTTCCGCCGGACGTTTTTCCATGTTGAGGACATTCAGCCCAAAACCCATTGCACCGGAAGACACCAGCACAATTTCTTTGCCCTTACTGACCAAGCTGGAAATGACAAAGGCCAGTTGGTCGATTTTTGCCAAATTGATTTTGCCGTTTGGCAACACCAAAGAACTGGTTCCAATCTTAATGACAATGCGTTTTACTGCTTCAAAATCTCGTTTCATTATTCTCCTCTGCTTTCTATTTTTATGATTGCATACGGCATTATTTCAGCCAAACGTATCTACATCATAACTGCGAAGCAATAGAAAATACAGACAAAATTAAAAAACGCTTCCTTTAAAAGCCATATTTTCAGCTTTTATCCGAATTCGTTAACAACAAAACAAAAGGCCGTCTGAAGCCCAATTTCAGGTTTCAGACGGCCTTTTACCGATTATTGAGAACATGACCTGCCACGATAAATACAGACCGTTCCCTACAAACGCTTATTGGTGATCAGAAATAATTTTCAGCATTTGCGCCAATACTTTAGGATTAGCCGCAACGATGTCGCCGCTTTCCAGCCAACCTTCATCACCGGACATATCGGTAACGATGCCGCCTGCTTCTTGGACAATCAATGCACCGGCGGCAATATCCCAAGGCTTGAGGTTGAACTCGAAGAAACCGTCCAAACGGCCGACCGCAACGGCACACAAATCCAAAGAAGCCGCGCCTTCACGACGGCCGCCGGCGGTTTTTGCCAAGAAATCTTTCAAAATCGCCAGATACTTGTCCATCATGCTTTGATCGACAACAGGGAAGCCGGTGCCGATCAGGCAGCGGTTCAATTCGATGCGGTTGGAAACGCGGATGCGGCGGTCATTGAGCAACGCGCCTTTGCCGCGGGAAGCCATGTATACGTCGTTGCGCTCAGGTGCGTATACCAAAGCTTCTTGCAACACGCCTTTGTGCAGGAGTGCCATAGAGATAGCGTATTGAGGATGGCCGTGGAGGAAATTGGTTGTGCCGTCGAGCGGGTCGATAATCCATTCGTACTCGGCGGTGGCTTTACCGTGGGAGCCGCCTTCTTCGCAAGTGATTTTGTGATGCGGATAGGCTTCTTTAAGCGCTTCCACCAAAATCATTTCGGAGCTGCGGTCAACATCGGAAACGAAGTCGTTGAATGCTTTGCTGTCTACTTTGACGGCATCCAGATTGCCGGCGGCGCGAATCATCATTTGCCCTGCTTTACGGGCGGCTTTGAAAGCGGTATTTAAAAACGGATTCATGGTTTTCTTCCTAATTCAGGTAAAATACGCCCTAATGCGCCGAACAAGGCACACAAGAAGCTGTTAATCGTTTCCGATGCTGTTAAAGAACATTTCAGACGGCATGGAAAAAGGCCGTCTGAAAACAAAAAGATGGCGTATTATACCTGATTCCCGTACAAACAGAAAACAAAACATGACTTCCGAAAAACCTGCCCTGCCCGTTTATCTGGACAACATCCGCATCATCCTCACGCGCACCAGCCATCCCGCCAATATCGGTTCTGCCGCGCGCGCCATGAAAACAATGGGCCTGCACAAACTGACCATCGTCGCCCCCAATCTGATGGCAACGCCGATGACGGAAAATTCGCCCGTATTCGATCCGGAGCATCCGCAATCGTTTAAATTACCGGAAGAAAGTTTCATCCTCGCTTCCGGCGCGGCGGACGTTTTGGAAAATGCCACCATTGCCGCTTCTTTGGACGAAGCCCTTGCCGACACCACCATCGCCTGCGCCCTGACCAGCCGCCGCCGCGAAATTACTGCACCGCTGCAAACACCGCGCGACTTGGTGCCCGAATTACTACAGGCTGCCAACCGTGGCGAGAAAGTGGCACTGGTTTTCGGCAACGAAACTTTCGGCTTGAGCATTGAAGAAGTCCAAGCCTGCAACCGACTGATGACCATCAACGGCAATCCCGACTATTTCTCGCTCAACCTTGCCCAAGCCGTGCAGGTCGTGTGTTATGAAATCTTCAGCCAAACCGATTCGCCCATGACCCATCTTCAACAGGAAGACCACGCCGCGACCCACGAGCAAATCAAAGGCATGGTCGCCCACATGGAAAGCGTGATGAACGACATCGGCTTTTTCAACCGCCGCAACGGTGAGCGCCTGATGCGCCGTATGCAGAGCCTGTTCGGACGTGCCAATACGCAAACCGAAGACATCGATATCCTGCGCGGTTTTTTCAATACCGTCAGCCACCGTATCCATAAAAAAGACTGATTTAAGGCCGTCTGAAAACGTTACAGGTTTTTCAGACGGCATGACTGATATTCGGATAAGCATGAATTACGCCCTAGACGCATTATGGTGGAAACTCACCAGCCAACCCGTCCGCGACCTCGCCTCGCTGCTGACTGCGCCGCCTTTGTGGCAAAGCGGTTGCGAATTGAGCGTGCGCGAACTATTGGGGGAACTCGGTTTCCGCTACCTTTTGGCATTGGACGCCGATCCCGCGCCGCTGATGGATCACCTTGCCCAACGCGCCTCGTTCGGCCACCGTCTCGGCATTTATGCCGAAGAGCTGCTGGCTTTTTGGTTTGCCAACGCCCCACATGCTAAGCTGCACGCATACAACCTGCCCGTTTTTTCAGACGGCCAAACTTTAGGCGCCGCGGATTTTGTCGTTTCGCTTAATCAAAAGCCCTACCATATCGAGCTGGCGTGTAAATACTACGGCGGAGACCAAGTGCAAAACCTGCGCGGCCTTAATCCTAAAGACACGCTGACAGACAAAGCCGCCAAACTGGTACAGCAATCTAAACTGCTGCATACGCCGCAAGGCAAAGCGACCTTAGCCGCACAAGGCCTGCCGGAGAATCCGCTTCCTGCTTCCATCGTGCGCGGCATCGGATTTTTCCCACAAGGTTTCCATGCTTTTGAGCCGCCGCTTAATCCATACGGTTGGCGCGGCATCTATATTCAAGATTGGGCGGAATACGGGTTTGAACGCCAAGAAGCACGCTACCATTTGCTCGACCGTATGGCCTACCTCGCGCCTGCTCGTGTCGCCGAAACCGAAACATTGAACGAAACCGAAATCCGCCGTATCGACCAAGGCTTGATTGCCGTTTTGGAATTACGGCCGGACGGCTTTTGGCACGAAATCGAACGCATCATGAAGGCCGTCTGAAACTATTTACCAACTTTAAGAGAACCCATTACATTATGAACGCCGCACAACTCGACCATACCGCCAAAGTTTTGGCTGAAATGCTGACTTTCAAACAGCCTTCCGATGCCGTCCTCTCCGCCTATTTCCGCGAACACAAAAAGCTCGGCCGCCAAGACCGCCACGAAATCGCCGAAACAGCCTTTGCCGCACTGCGCCACTATCAAAAAATCAGCACTGCCCTGCGCCGTCCGCACGCGCAACCGCGCAAAGCCGCACTTGCCGCACTGGTTCTCGGCAGAAGCACCAACATCAGCCAAATCAAAGACCTGCTTGATGAAGAAGAAACAGAGTTCCTCGGCAATTTGAAAGCCCGTAAAACCGAGTTTTCAGACGGCCTGAATACCGCCGCAGAATTGCCGCAATGGCTGGTGGAACAACTGCAACAGCATTGGAGCGAAGAAGAAATCCTCGCCTTCGGCCGCAGCATCAACCAACCTGCCCCGCTCGACATCCGCGTCAATACTTTGAAAGGCAAACGCGATAAAGTGCTGCCTCTGTTGCAAGCCGAAAGTGCCGATGCAGAGGCCACGCCTTATTCGCCTTGGGGCATCCGCCTGAAAAACAAAATCGCGCTTAACAAACATGAGCTGTTTTTGGACGGCACGCTGGAAGTCCAAGACGAAGGCAGCCAGCTGCTCGCCTTATTGGTGGGCGCAAAACGTGGCGAAATCATTGTCGATTTCTGTGCCGGAGCCGGCGGTAAAACCTTGGCTGTCGGCGCACAAATGGCCAACAAAGGCAGAATCTACGCCTTCGACATTGCCGAAAAACGCCTTGCCAACCTCAAACCGCGCATGACCCGCGCCGGACTGACCAACATCCACCCCGAACGCATCAGCAGCGAACACGACACCCGCATCGCCCGACTGGCAGGTAAAGCAGACCGTGTGTTGGTGGACGCCCCTTGCTCCGGTTTGGGTACTTTACGCCGCAATCCCGACCTCAAATACCGCCAATCCGCCGAGACCGTGGCCAACCTTTTAGAACAGCAACACAGCATCCTCGATGCCGCCTCAAAATTAGTGAAACCGCAAGGCCGTTTGGTGTACGCCACTTGCAGCGTATTGCCGGAAGAAAATGAGTTGCAAGTCGAACGTTTCCTGTCCGAACACCCCGAATTTGAACTCGTCAACTGCGCCGAACTGCTGCAAAGCCTGAAGATTGATTTGGATACCGGAAAATACCTGCGCCTCAACTCCGGAGAACACCAAACCGACGGCTTTTTTGCCACTGTATTGCAACGCAAGGATTAAAATTGAAAAAGGCTGTCTGAAATCCTTTCAGACGGCCTTTTTGATAGATTTTTTACATTAAAATCATTAAATACGATAGTCGCGCTCTGCAATAATATACTTTAAGGCATGTATCTCGACCTTTTATCAGAATATTGTGAAAAGCTGGAAAAAATGCTTTATGCTTTGTAAATGTATGCGTTCTCGTTCAAAATTCGCCCGGTCATGCCTCAGGCGATACCCGATACGGACAACGATAATATATAAATCATTTGGTTAAAAATCATGTCGCATAGTTATTCTTCCCCCACAAAGCCCCGTTTCTTGTCATCGGCCGTTGCCGTTGCCTGCTGTCTGTTGCCGTTTCAGACGGCCTCTGCATACAGCCTGCAAGACATCCTCAGGGACGCTTTAGTCAGCGACCCGATTGTGCGTGAAGCCAAAGCCACTCAAGAAGCAGCGCAAAGCACGACCAAAGCCACGCGTGCGCGTCATTATCCTGTCGTGACCCTGACCGGCACGAAAGTGCTGGCGCAACACAATAAATATTCCAGCAACGATATGAAAGACGGTGTTGGCGTGCGTGGCAGCGTAAACATCTACTCATGGGGAGCGATTGAAGCCGCCGTCCGCCGCGACCGCAGCCGCGAAGAATACTATCAACACAAATACACCGAAAGCCAAGAGCAGCTGGGCAGCGATATCGGCCGCCTCTATCTGAGCGCATTGCGTGCAAAAGAAACCCTAGTCCTCAACGAACAGACTTTGGCGCGCCACAACAACCTCTTAAAAGACTTGGACACCATCGTCAAATATGATGCCGGCCGCCGTTCCGAGCTGATTGAAGCGCGCGCGCGCCAACTGCAAGTGGCAAACATTATCGCCCAACAACGCCGCACCATGGATTTGGCACTGAGCCGCCTGTCCCGCTATACCTCGCGCCAGCTGACTGCCAACGACTTGGAAGATCCGTTTAAAAACGACACGGCGAAATCCATCAGCGAACGCTTCAACAACCCCAACCGCAACAACAATCCGTCCTATCAGGCGCAATTGGCCGAACGCGACAGCGTCCGTGCCGATTTGGACGCTTCCAAAGCCGAACGCCTGCCTGCCCTCAATTTGGAAGGCAGTGCAACGCGTAACACCAGACAGCTTTATTTAAACGTTGCATGGAATGTGTTGGATATTGCCGCAAGACACAATGTAGAACGCAATGCCAAATCATTGATCGCCGCAGAAGCCAAGTCCGAACAAATCCTGCGCGACATGAACGAACGCGTTAAAACATCCGCCATCGATATGCAGGAAAGCGAACAGCGTACCGTGCTGACGGCGCAACACATCGCCGCCCAAAAAGAAGTCATCAAAGTGTACGAATTGCAGTTTAAAATCGCCCGACGTACGCTGACTGACGTTTTGAGCGCATACAGCGAGTTATCCTCCATCGAGCAGGATTACGTTGCCGCCCGCAACGATTTCCGCGATGCGGCGCTCGACTATTTAAATACCCAGGCCAAAATCTCCGCTTGGGTCGGTTTGGCACAAAAATAAAGCCATATCCGCCGGTTAAACCAAAAACATTACGCGAAAAAATATGAAAGCCATCATTGAACACATCGTTTTAGTGACCCGCCTTTTGGGTGCGCCCGTATCCGAAGCCGCTTTATCCGCCGAAGTCGTACGCGACAAAAAGCTCAAAGTCAACTATCACTCACTGGTCGAAGTCCTGCGCAGCCACGGCTTTGAAAATACCTTATCCAAACGCAATCTGGAAGACATCCCCTCGCTTGCCGTGCCTGCCATGATTATCCTGCACAACGAAGAGGCTGCGGTCATCACCCAAATCGAAGGTTCCGGCCAAGAGCGCAAATACCATATCCGCCAGGTTGACGGTTTGGAACAGGAACTCAGCCATGAGCAGCTCTCCGGCCTGTATTTGGGCTACTGCTGGTTTATCAAACCCAAAATGGCGACCGATATGCGCTCGGAGTTGCCTGAATACCATCTGCCCAAAGCATGGTTTTGGAAAGTCATTTGGCGTTTCCGCAGCTACTACTACCAAGTCATCTTGGCTACCATTATCATCAACTTTCTTGCGCTCGTCAGCTCCCTGTATGTGATGAACGTGTACGACCGTGTGATTCCCAACCAGGCCTATGAAACCTTGTGGGTATTGAGCATCGGCGTGGTCTTGGCGATTTTGTTTGAATTTGCCGCCAAGATGATTCGCGGCCACTTGACCGATATTGCCGGTAAAAAAGCCGATTTGATCATCAGCTCCGCCCTGTTCCGCCGCGTGATGGCATTGCGTCTGGCAGACCGTCCAGCTTCTTCCGGTTCATACGCCAGCAACCTGCGCGAATTTGAAGCCGTGCGCGAGTTCATGACCAGTGCCAGCTTGTTGACTATTGTCGACTTGCCTTTCCTGTTGCTGTTTATCTTCGTGATTTCCATGGTCGGCGGCAAACTGGCACTCGTTCCCTTGACCATCATTCCGATTGTCGTGATTGTCGGTTTTGTCGTACAACGCCCGCTCTCTCGCCACATCAACGAATCGATGAAAGAAGGTTCGCAACGTTCCGGCCTTGCCGTTGAAGCCATCGAAGGCATCGAAACCCTGAAAACCAACAACGCCACATCTTGGGCGCAACAACGTTGGGACGAATACACCGCCAAAACTTCCGCTTCTTCCATCAAAGTCAAAGACACCAGCAACTTCATGGTCAACTTTGCCGTTGCCATGCAACAGCTCAATACTGTCTTTTTGGTCGTCGTCGGTACCTATCTGATTCATGCCGACAACCATGCAGAACGCATCACCATGGGTGCATTGATTGCCTCCGTGATTCTGTCCGGCCGCGCCTTGGCGCCATTGGCACAAATCGCCGGTCTGGCGACCCGCTTCCAACAAGCCAAACTTGCCCTCAAAGGCGTAAACGACATCGTTACCCGCCCTATCGAGCGCAATCCGGAACGAAAATACATTACTTTGGACAACGTCCAAGGCAGTATTACCTTTGAAAACGTATCGTTCAAATATCAAGCCGACAACAACAGCGCCGTCGAAGATTTGCGCCTGACCATCAAACCGGGCGAAAAAGTCGGTATTTTGGGCCGCATCGGCAGCGGTAAAAGCACCATGCTCAAACTGGCCAGCGGTCTGTACGACACTGAAAAAGGCAACGTTACCCTTGACGGAGTCGATATGCGCCAGCTTGACCCCAACTTCCTGCGCGATCAAGTCCTGCTGCTGAGCCAATCGCCACGCCTGTTCCTCGGCACATTGCGTGAAAACATGGACTTGGCACGTACCGGCAGCTACTCTACCGACCAAGACTTACTGACTGCGCTCAACCGTTTCGGCCTCGACAAAATCATCCGCAACCATCCGCGTGGTTTGGATATGCCTTTGGGTGAAGACGGTTTGGGCTTATCCGGCGGTCAAAAACAAATCATCGCCCTGGCGCGCATGACCTTGCGCAACCCGAGAGTCGTCTTGCTGGACGAGCCGACCACCAGCCTGGATCAAGCCACTGAGCGTATGGCGCTCAATGCCATTGCCCAATGGGGCCGCAACCGCACCATGCTTTTGGTGACCCACCGTCCGCAAGTGCTGCAAATCGTCAACCGAATCATTGTGATGGACAATGGCAAAGTCGTGATGGACGGCCCGCGTGATCTGGTATTGCAAAAACTCATGCAAAACGAACAGGCCAAAGCAGCCAACGTCAAACAACAGCAACAAGCTGCTGCAGTCAAACAGCAGCAAAAACAAGCTGCCGCCGCCCCTCAATCGGCAGCACAATAAAGCAAAAGGCCGTCTGAAACCTACTTACCCTTTCAGACGGCCTGCCCTAATGGTTAAAATCCACCAAACACAATAAAGATACACGATTATGAGCCGCGAAAACAACGTCAAATCCAAAGACCTACACCTCATCAACGACCTCAATGCCGCCCTTCAAAAAGAAAAACACAGCGGCCAATTTTGGGTCATCATCCTATTCTTCCTTTTCCTGATTGTCTTCGTCGTCTGGGCATACAACAGCCCTGTCGAAGAAGTGACCCGCGGCAACGGCAATATCATTCCCAGCAGCCGTGAGCAAGTAATCCAAAGCCTCGACCCCGGCATCGTAACCGAAATCATGGTTAAAGAAGGCGACATGGTCGAGAAAGATCAGATTCTGATGAAACTCGACGACACGCGCAGCTCTGCCGTTTTACGAGAAAGCGAAGCCAAAGTCGAAAACCTCGAAGCCACTATTGCCCGTCTTAAAGCCGAAGCCTACGGCATCAAGCTTTCCTTCCCTGACAGCGTGGGCCCTGAGCTTCGCCGTCGCGAAATTGCCGCCTACAAAGCACGCCGTCAAGCCATGACCGATGCCGTCAGCGGCCTCTCCCAAAGCAAGGCCGCGCTTGACCGCGAAATCGCCATTACCGCACCGATGGTTGCCGAAGGCGTGGTTTCCGAAGTCGAACTTTTAAGAATGCGCCGCGATTCCGCAGACTTGGCTACCCAAATCTCCGAACGCCGCAACCGCTACAAAGCCGATGCCAACAACGAACTCTTGCAAGCCGAATCCGAGCTGGCGCAATCCAAAGAAAACGTTGCCATGCGTGCCGATCCGGTTGAACGCTCGCAAATCCGTGCGCCTATGCGCGGCATCGTCAAAGGCATAAAAGTCACCACCATCGGCGGCGTTGTGAATGCAGGCGAAGACATCATGCAAATCATCCCCGTTGACGACAAACTGCTGGTCGAAGCCTATATCCGTCCGCAAGACATCGCCTTTATCCGCGCAGGCCAACCTGCATTGGTTAAAGTCAGTGCCTATGACTACTCCATCTACGGCGGTTTAGAAGGTAAAGTTACCCTCGTCGGCGCCGATACCGTCAGCAACTCCATGCAAAACCGTGCCAACGACTTGAAACTTGACCCGAACCAAGTCTATTACCGTGTTCTCGTCCAAACTGAAAACAACTCCCTGAAAGACAAAAACGGCAAACCTATGCCGATTATTCCGGGCATGGTTGCAACGGTGGACATCAAAACTGGTGAAAAAACCATCTTCCAATACCTGATCAAACCAATTACGCGTATGAAACAAGCGTTAAGCGAACGCTAATCGATAAAACGATAAAAGGCCGTCTGAATATTTTCAGACGGCCTTTTATACCCAATAATCCTTACAAAACAACGGTCGGATAAGAGCCGACAACTTTCACGAAGGAAGCGCGTTCGCCCAAAAGCTGCAAGGCTTTTTGGACATTTTCATCGCTTTGATGGCCTTCGATATCGATGAAGAACAGGTATTCCCACAAAACCGATTTGCTTGGGCGGCTTTCAAATTTGGTCATGGAAATACCCAACTCGGTGAAAGGTTGCAACAAAGAAGTAACGGCACCGGCACGGTTGGGCGCGGATACGACCAAAGAGGTTTTATCATTGCCGCTGCGGCCGGTTTCTTGATGGCCCATCACCAAGAAGCGCGTGGTGTTGTTTGGTTCGTCTTCGATACACTCGGCGGCAAAGCTCAACTGATAAATTTCCGCGGCGATACGTCCAGCAACGGCGGCCACATTCGGGCTGTCAGATTCGGCAACCAAACGCGCTGCTTCGGCATTGCTGGCTACGGCGATACGCTCGGCATTGGGCAGGTTGCGGCCGAGCCAGTCATTGCATTGCGCCAAGGCTTGGGCATGGGCGAAAACTTTGGTAATGCCGCCGATTTCGTGGCTGTCTTTACGCAGCAGGTTGTGATGGATGCGGACAACCACTTCGCCGCAAGCTTTCAAAGCGGTTACAGCCAGCAAGTCCAAAGTTCGCCCCACCGAGCCCTCGGTCGAATTTTCTACCGGCGCCACCAAATAATCGGCTTGACGCGTTTCAACTTGTTTGAAGCAGTTGTCGATGGTGGTACACGCCATGGTGTGTGCGGCGTGGCCGAAATGTTTGATGGCGGCTTGCTGGGTAAATGTTCCCTTCGGGCCCAAATAGGCAATCGTCAACGGACGCTCCACTGCCAAACATTCGCTCATAATCTCACGAAACAGCCGGGTGACCGATTCATCCGGCAAAGGGCCGCGGTTCAAATCCTGAATCCGGCGCAAAACGACGACTTCCCGTTCAGGACGGTACACCGCGCCTGTCCCTTTCAATTCGCCGATAGCATGCGCATGACCGGCGCGCTCGTTGAGCAAACGGAGGATTTCCGCATCGATGCTGTCGATGGCATTGCGGTGCGGCAATAATTGTTCGTCTATGGATAAAGGCATAAGCTGTCTCGCAATTTTGTGAGGGATATTTTCATTTTAACATTAAAGGCCGTCTGAATTCCGTTTTCAGACGGCCTCAACACTATCTTTATCTAACTTTATCGTCTATCAGGTTTGCAAACGCCGCCAATTCCATCATAATTAAGCCTTTCGAACGACAAGGCCTATTCCATGCACTCAAACGGACTGTACACCCGTTTTCTGCCCGATGAAGAAGCAACCCTGAAACTGGGTGAAGAATGGAGCAAGCAGCTTGCCGCTCCGCTGACCATCTACCTTGAAGGCGGGCTGGGTGCAGGCAAAACCACGCTGACACGTGGGATTTTGCGCGGACTGGGACATACGGGCGCAGTCAAAAGCCCGACTTACACCATTGTCGAATCTTATCCGCTGGATACATTCACCCTCCACCATTTCGACCTCTACCGCTTTACCATGCCCGAGGAATGGGAAGATGCCGGTTTGGACGAATTGTTTGCGCCCGACAGCATCTGCCTCATCGAATGGCCGCAGCAAGGCGGGGAATTCACGCCTCCGGCAGACATTACCATTACATTGACGTACACCGATAAGGGCAGAACCTGCACCTTTTCCGCCCACACAAACCAAGGCCGAAAAAGTTTAGAATTATGGTCAAATTAACTAGAAGATACATTCTCCGTCAAGGCACAGGACTATTTCTCACCCTCACGCCCGTTGGTGCCGCATTAGCTAAACCGGCCTCTCCTGCGCAATTCCTTGCCGTCCGCATTTGGCCGGCGCACGCCTACACACGCGTCACCCTTGAGAGCAACCACTCAATGAAATACCAACATTTTATGTTGGACAACCCCAGCCGGTTGGTCGTGGATATTCAAGGAGCGGAAATCAACAGCGTCCTGCAAGGCATTTCCAGCAAAGTACTGTCTAATGACCCTTTTATCCGCAGCATTCGCGCCGGTCAAAATACGCCCAACACCGTGCGTATCGTTATCGACCTCAAACAAAGCACTCATCCTCAAGTCTTTGCACTCGCACCCGTCGGCAACTTCAAAAACCGCTTGGTTATCGACCTCTATCCGCACGGCGCAGATGCCAACGACCCGATGATGGCCTTGCTCAACGGCAATATCCCCAAACAACGTCCGAATACCAATATCGCATACGACACCCCTGCCCCTAAAAGCAATCGCGGCAGCGGCGGCAACCGCCGTCCTGTGATTATGATCGACCCCGGTCATGGCGGCGAAGACCCTGGCGCAATCGGCCCGAGCGGCCTCAAAGAAAAAAACGTCGTACTCTCCATCGCCCGCGAAACCAAAAAACGCCTCGAAGCCTTGGGTTACAACGTATTCATGACGCGCAACGAAGACATCTTTATCCCATTGGGCGTACGCGTTGCCAAAGGCCGTGCACGCAATGCAGACGTATTCGTCTCCATCCACGCCGATGCCTTTACCAGCCCGTCCGCTCGCGGTACCGGCGTATATATGCTCAATACCAAAGGCGCTACCAGCTCGGCGGCAAAATTCCTTGCCCAAACCCAAAACAACGCCGACGCCATCGGCGGCGTACAAACCAGCGGCAACCCCAATGTCGACAACGCCATTTTGGACATGACCCAAACCGCGACCCTGCGCGACAGCCGCAAGCTCGGCCATTCCGTCTTGACCGAATTAGGCAAACTCAACCAACTGCACAAAGGCCGCGTTGACGAAGCCAACTTTGCCGTCCTCCGCGCGCCGGATGTTCCGTCCATTTTGGTGGAAACCGCCTTCCTCTCCAACCCTACCGAAGAGCGGCTGCTCGGTAGCGAGTCCTTCCGACAACAATGCGCCCAAGCCATTGCCACCGGTATTCAAAAATACATCAATACCGCCGTTTTACGACGCGGATAATGGCTTGATGAAACAACGGCCGTCTGAAAATTTTTCAGACGGCCTCATCTTTTCAAGCAATCTATTTAACCGCACTTCCCTACCGCAGCCGGATAGACGGACACCTTCGTCTGCGTCAATGCAAACAGGTTTTCCAACTGTGTTTGCGCCTGACGGTTGGCATGTTCCAAAATCTCAGCCTTACACGTGCTTCGCAATACCTGCCGTTTCGCCTCTTCCTGTACCGTCTTAAATACAGACTTATCCATAGGCAGCAAATTAAACGAGCCGGTCTGAATATCGTACACTTCGATATTTTCCAAATCCACGCTCAAGATTTCCACCGCCGGCAGACTGATAATTACCTTATCGTCCACAATATTGACATTGTCCGCGCCCAACTTGTCCAAATCCAAACCGGCCAACACCTTACCGCGCACAATAAAAATACCGCTTTGCGAATCCTGCCACAGCCTGCGCCAATCCCCTTTTTTCTCCGTACGGATAATCGTATCGATATAAAATGCCGTACTTTCCAAGCGGTTCATCTGCTTAATCTGCATCAAAACCCCCTCACGGGACAAAACCTGATGTTCTTCGTTCTGACCATACAGGGCATAAAACCAGCCGCCCGCAGCCGTCAGCGCACACAACACCAGCACGACCAATCCGCGCCCAAGCATTTTCATTTCAAACATCCCCCGTTAAAATAATCATCAAAAGATTCCCCATATTCTCCCAAAACCGTCAATTTCAAGCCCTACCCAGGCCGTCAGAAACATTAAAACTTATTACCAAAAAGTAATAAAAAATCTCAACAAACAAAGTTTGCCTTTTGGTAAAGACAAGACTACAATCCATTACACACAATTCAATTTCATCTCATCATGAATACCACCGACCTGCGCCGCCACAACCTGCGGCAATGGATAACACAACACCACAACGGCCAGCAGACCAAGTTTGCCCAAGCCATCGCCATCAACCAAGGCGAGCTGTCCGCCCTGCTGAAAAACAAATCTTTCGGCGAGAAAAAAGCCCGAAAAATCGAGCAGGCAGCCAATATGCCTGACATGTGGCTGGATCAAGACCACCAAGACCGCCACGCCCCCACCACCAGCCAAGAAAGAAATACCATGTCCCACATCTCCACCATCCCCGAAATCCTAGCAGACATCAAAGCAGGCAAAATGGTCATCATCACCGATGCCGAAGACCGCGAAAACGAAGGCGACTTGCTGATGGCCGCCCAATTCGTTACCCCTGAAGCCATCAACTTCATGATTAAACACGCACGCGGCCTGGTCTGCCTGCCGATGGACGGTGAAATGGTCGAAAAACTCGGCCTGCCCATGATGACCCAGAAAAACGGCGCGCAATACGGCACCAACTTTACCGTCTCCATCGAAGCCGCCCACGGCATTACCACCGGCATTTCCGCCGCCGATCGCGCCCTGACTATTCAAACCGCCGTTTCCCCATCCGCTAAACCAGAAGACATCGTCCAACCCGGCCACATCTTCCCACTGCGTGCCCAAAAAGGCGGCGTACTCGTCCGCGCAGGACACACAGAAGCCGGCGTTGACCTGGCACAAATGAACGGCCTGATTCCCGCCGCCGTCATCTGCGAAATCATCAACGACGACGGCACCATGGCGCGCATGCCCGAACTGATGAAATTCGCCGAAGAACACAATCTCAAAATCGGCACCATTACCGACCTCATCGAATACCGCAGCCGTACCGAAAGCCTACTCGAAGACATGGGTAACGCACCCGTACAAACCCCGTGGGGCGAGTTCCAACAACACGTTTACGTCGACAAACTCTCCGGCGAAACCCACCTCGCCCTCGTCAAAGGCACACCAACCGCCGACGAAGAAACCCTTGTCCGCGTCCACGAACCCTTCAGCGTAATGGACTTCATCCAAGCCAACCCGCGCCATTCATGGTCATTGCCCAAAGCCCTTGAGCGCATCCAACAAGCCGAAAGCGGCGTAGTCATCCTCTTGCACCGTACCGAAGACGGCGCCACCCTACTCGACCGCACCCTGCCCAAAGGCGCAAACCAAGCCTACAAATGGGACAGCAAAAGCTACGGCATAGGCGCACAAATCCTCGCCGGCCTCAACGTCAAAAAACTGCGCGTCCTCGGCCAGCCGTCATCCTTCACCGGCCTCACCGGCTTCGGCCTCGAAGTCGTCGGTTTTGAAGAAGCTGAAAAATAATCTTGCTTGATTGATTCTCAAAGCAAATGAAACAAAAGGCCGTCTGAACATCATTTTTCAGACGGCCTGAGACCTTTGCAAAATTCCTTTTTCCCCGACAGCCGAAACCTAAACAAAGATTTTCGGCTGTTTTTGTTTCAAATATCCACTGATTCTACTCAAATACCCCCTTAATCCCCCTTGGATACCTGATTAATCAGGCATCTGGCCGCCTTTTAGGCAACTACAGGCGCACTTAGCCTGTTGGCGGCCTTCAACAGGTTTAAACACATCGCCTTCAGATGGCTTTGCGCACTCACTTTAATCAGCCCGAAATAGGCTGCCCGGGCATAGCGGAATTTACGGTGCAGCGTACCGAAGCTTTGTTCGACTACATAACGGGTTTTCGATAAATACCGGTTACGTTTGGTTTGCGCTTCCGTCAGCGGACGGTTGCGGTGGGCTTTGCGCATAATGCCGTCCTGCAACTGACGCTTTTTCAGATGTTGCCGATTTTCCTTACTGTCGTAGCCTTTGTCGGCATAGACGGTCGTGCCTTCGGCAATACCCTCCAACAAAGGGGACAGGTGGTTGCACTCATGGGTATTGGCGGGAGTGATGTGCAATTTCCCGATATAGCCTTCTTCATCGGTACGGGTATGTTGTTTGTAACCGAGTTTGTAGAGGCCGTTTTTCTTTGTCCAACGGGCATCTTCATCTTTGCTCGGTGTGGTTTGGCCGCTGACTTGTCCTTCTTCATCGACTTCTATAGCCTGACGCTGTTTGCTGCCGGCAGTTTGAATAATGGTGGCGTCAATGACGGCGGCGGATGCTTTCTCTATTTGAGACCTTTGCAAAATTCCCCAAAATCCCCTAAATTCCTACCAAGACATTTAGGGGATTTTGGGGAATTTTGCAAAGGTCTCAGATTATCTGAAAATAAGATTCAAGGTTTTCAGACGACCTTTTAGCGGGTAAATTGCTCTCTAGATTGTTGTTACCGTAAAAGGTCGTCTGAAAATCCTACCCACTCAAAAACAAACCGCCTTTTCAGGCGGTTGTTTTCAGCTTAAACAGACGGTTATTGTTTTTTACCGCCGAATACACCGAAGGCATTGTTACTTTTATCTTCTTTGTCATGATAACTGTATCGCCCAGCCATTTCGGCAGCTTTGTCACCGTAGAATCCGCCGGTTACAGAGCCTTGTGCATCTGAAGTCCATTTACCATTAAAGCTGCTACCTGTAATACCTGCGGTAAAGGCTCGTTCATTCATGAACCATCTGTCACCACTATTGATTTTACCTGCGATAGTCTTGGTATCGAAGTTGACATCTGCGGTAAACGAACCGGTGGTACGGTAGGTGTTGCCGGCATCCACCCAGTTTTCCTTATCATCCAAGTTGCGGGCACGGAAATTCAACACCTCGCCTGCGTATTTAGCCGTACCGGACGGTAGAGAGGTACTCATTACCCCCTGAACAAACAAGGAGTAGGCATTATCGGCAAGTTTTGCCGCACCGAAGACAACATTGCTCAAATTGCCTGAAGCAACAAACGATTTGTAGTCCGAACCCAATTCAGTTTGATGGAGCTTGTTGGTAACAGGTGCCAAAGCGATTGCCGTACCGTTGATAATGACTTTGGTCAAGTCCGCGATATTCGATAAGACGTATTGCTCGCCTGTTTCACCTTTTTTCAATTCGGTTGCGGCGGCATCAACTGTAGGTTTGGTTACGGGCGCATCAGGTTTGGCAACCGGCGCATCAGGCTGTCCACCTGCTTGATCTGCCGCATCTTGGCGTTTTGCACCAAACACACCGCGCGCCACTACGTCTTCATCACGTTGGTTTTTGCCTGCCGCACTATATGTACCGGCAAGTTGGTCTGCCTTCGCGCCAAAGAATCCGCCTTGCATCGTACCTTGCTTGTTGGAGAAGGTGTTGCCGTGCAAATCGCCATTGAAAGACAGATTTTCCGCCATATCGCGCGCATTGGATTTGACGACACCTGCAATCCTGTTGCCACCACTACCACCGCCAACCGTTTGATCGGAATAGCGGTTGATGCTGACATTGATGGTTTTTTGGTCGAAATTGACTTTTGCGGTAACATCGGTTGCTTTGGCGGCAGGATACAGATTGGCCAGCTTGGCTTGCGAACCGGTTTCAAAAATTTCTTGCAGATCTCTTGTATTGATCGGCAGTCCGTTTTGGAAATGCAGGCCGATGCCTTTATAGGTTGCATCCCCTCTTTGGGCTGCAACGGTATCACTGCCTGATGGTGTGCCTTGGACAAACAACGCCTGTTTCACATCACGCAGATCGCTGACATCGGCAACACCGCCGTAACGAACGTCAGGCAACAGGTCGCCGCTGTGTATCGCATATTGTGCTGCATCAGCTTTACCGCCGTTCATACTTTTTTCGCCCAACGTGAACTCACCTGCTTTAACGTCTTTGGTATTAATGGCGACACCATCAAGTACGACGCTGTTTTTATCCGAGGCAGTCGGAGCTTCGGTTTTGGCATATTCCAAATCGCCGGTTTCACGTTTTTTCGCTACCAAGACACCGCCATCCAAAGCCTTGCCCATTACTTTGCCTTCGCCGCCAAAACCTTGACCTGAATTGGCCTCATTGGCTTTCTTAGCTTCCTCAGCTTTCTTAGCTTCCTCAGCTTTCTTGACCTCTTCAGCTTTCTTAGCTTCCTCAGCTTTCTTGGCCTCTTCAGCTTTCTTGGCTTCTTCAGCTTTC
>NZ_KV821669.1:0-667 GCF_001815685.1 Neisseria sp. HMSC056A03 | reverse complement strand
ATATGAGTTTGTTGACGTGTACGCGTCTAGATGTGGTGTCGAGCCTATGTGTCGTGTTCTTAAAACCGTGTTTAAGGACGGTTTTATTACTGCTCGTGTTTACTACTTGTCTAAATCTTTGGTGGTTGTCTGTTATGAAGTTTTAGCGTGAGATATCCCAGAAATTTCAGGACGACAAGTCCATGAGAGTTTATGGGTATCGCACAGTGTGTGCTCAACTCATCAACCAAGAATGGTTACACATTGGTTTAAGACCAGGTCACTGCTCTTATGTGCTAGTTAGGAATACAAGGAACACGTCACGGTAAGCATCTTGTAACTACGCGCAGTTTGAGAGGAACTGGTGGTAGGCACGATTATGTGAACCGTCAATTTTACTGCGAAAGCTCCTAACAGGGTTCATGGTACGGATATTGATGTACGTGAAAATCGCTCATGGTGTTTTGCTTATACAGCGTTCGATACCGTAGTGTGGGGTGGGTAGTATCTTCTAGCATGAAAACAAAACACTTACCCTTGACCAGCACGGGAACAAAATATTTGTTGAGCGCGTCATCATGGTGACACGCTTGGGCTTATTCATCACTTAGAACACACAGTTCAATTAGATCACAGGGTTCGCTATATGAGTGATGAGTATCAAAGCAAGCTTGATCAGTGTGCGATG
>NZ_KV821668.1:74865-75122 GCF_001815685.1 Neisseria sp. HMSC056A03 | reverse complement strand
TCATACGCCACACCCAAATTATATTGGGCTCCTGCAACCCCTTGTTCCGCAACCTTGCGATACCACTGCACCGCCTGCACATCGTCTTGACGTACTCCTTGCCCATGGTAATACATATTACCCAAATTATATTGGGCTTCGAAAACCCCTTGCTCTGCAGCCTTGCGAAACCACTGCACTGCCTCTGCATAATCTTGACGGACCCCTTGTCCAGCATAATACATCACACCCAAATTAAATTGAGCTTGAGCATTTCC
>NZ_KV821668.1:17848-74765 GCF_001815685.1 Neisseria sp. HMSC056A03 | reverse complement strand
ACCATCATTTTTTTTAATAATTTATTCATTCTAAAATCCATTTCTTTCAAGTTATTGTTTCTGTTTTACCTAAGGATGTTCAGACGGCACTTAGCCAGCGAATTCCTTAAAAAAACTATTTACACCGTAGCTACTCAAAATCTGCTGCAATTCCGGTGCGCGCACCCATGGATCAACCGCCATCGGCGGCATAGGCGGTTCGACACCGTCTTCGTTTTGGTTACGGCACCAATCTGCCATGGCAAAAATTTGGATTAAAACAGGTTCGGCAAGTGCTTTGTCGATGTCCAGTTCGCTCATGGCTTGGGCAAAGCAGGCGATCCATTCGTTGCGGACTTGTACATTAACGGCAAAAGGCATATGGCGGGCGCGCAGTTGGGGATGGCCGTATTTCTGCTCGAACAAGGGCGGGCCGCCGAGCCAGCCGCTAAAAAATTCGTAGAGCTTTTCGCGTATCAGGGTCATGTCTTCGCCGTGCATTTGGCGCAAGGCTTGGTATTGCGGCTCGAGCTCCATCAAGTCGTAGAAACGGTCGGTCAGGGTGCGGATGCCGGTTGCGCCGCCAAAAGATTGGTACATGTTTGGGGACTTTCTGTGTGGATTATTACGGGATTTATTTTGAGATGTAGGATTCAGGCAAGCATGCTTACCTTACATAATGGCCGTCTGAAAGTTTCAGACGGCCTTTGGAGATTTAGCGGATTTTGAGGGTACTCAAACCAATCAGCACCAAGACGATGGTGATAATCCAGAAGCGGACGACGACTTGGGTTTCTTTCCATCCTTTTTGTTCGTAATGGTGATGAATCGGCGCCATCAGGAAGATGCGTTTTTTGGTGCGTTTGTACCAACCGACTTGCAACATAACGGAAATGGCTTCAACAACAAACAGGCCGCCCATGATGACGAGGACAAATTCTTGGCGTATGATGACGGCAACGGTACCGAGCGCTGCACCAAGCGCGAGCGCGCCGACGTCGCCCATAAAGACTTGTGCCGGATAAGCGTTAAACCACAAAAAGCCGAGACAGGCGCCACACATGGCGGTACAGAAAATCACCACTTCGTTTGCACCGGCAACGTAAGGCAATTGCAGGTATTGGGCAAATTGTGAATGGCCGCTGGCATAAGCAAAGATGGCAAGGCCGGCGGCGACAAGTACAACGGGGAATGCGGCTAAGCCGTCCAAACCGTCGGTCAGGTTAACGGCATTGGATGTACCGACGATGGTCAGGTAGGACAATACCAAGAAGCCGACTACGCCAAGCGGCAAGGCAACTTGTTTGAAGAAGGGAACAATCAGGATATTGTTGGCAGAGTTTGTAGCAAGGTAGAACAATGCCAAACCGGCGATGATGGCAACGCTGGACTGCCACACCATTTTAAATTTGGCAGACACGCCGTTAGGGTCTTTATAAACCACTTTGCGCCAGTCGTCGTAAAAACCGAGTGCGCCGGTAGCGAGCAAGACTCCTAAGAGAATCCAGATATAAGGATTTGCCCAGTTGCCCCACAAGATTGTGGACACGGTAATGGCGGTCAAGATCAGCGAGCCGCCCATGGTTGGGGTACCGTTTTTGATCAGGTGGGTTTGAGGACCGTCGGTACGGACGGCTTGACCGACTTTGAGCGCAGTCAGCTTGCGGATGGTCCACGGGCCCAACAATAATGAAAATACCAGCGCAGTCAGCGCGGCCATTACGGCACGAAATGTGGTGTATTGAAAAATATTCAGACCGGTTAACCAGTTACTGAAATGTGCGAGCCATAAAAACATGGGGCTTCCTTTTTGTTTTTGTTGTTACAGCGGGCTTATCGCCCAATTAAAAATAAATCGGTATGCCGTCTGAAATTGCAGGCGGCCTTGTTGAGTAAGATTATTTTTCTACCACGCAAATCGGATAGTTTCCGGGATTCTTTCCGCCGCCCAAGTCCAAGCAGGTATCTTCATAAATAAATGCCTGTACTTTCATTCCGGCATAAAACGCGGCAATCAGCAAACCAGCCAATAGAAAAATTTTTTTCATAATTTCTGACGGCCTTTTACGCAGTTGTTGTTGCCAACGCCTCGACTACTTCTTCCATCTTCATAAAGCGCGAGCCTTTGACCAATACAGTAGCGCGTTCAGGCAAATCGTGGCTCAACACTTGAATCAGCGGATCTTTGTCAGCAAACCACAAACCTTCCGCGCCAAACGTTTCCGCTGCTTCAACGCTGTTGTCGCCGACAAAATATGCGGCCTCGATGCCTTTATCCCGTGCATACGCGCCAACTTCGGCGTGCATGGCAGCGGCTTCATCTTCACCCAATTCACCCATGTCGCCCATCACAAAAATACGCGGCGCAGGCATAGCGGCGAGCACATCAATGGCAGCTTTCATGCTGTCGGGGTTGGCATTATAAGTATCGTCAATCAAAGTTGCATCTTTAATGCCTTGCTTGATATTCAGACGGCCTTTGATATTGCTGAAATTTTTCAGGCCGTCTGAAACTTCGACAAGGCTCAAACCTGCCGCCAAAGCCAGAGCCGCCGCCGCTACGGCATTATGCACATTGTGACGGCCGGGGACTGGCAATACCACGGCAACACGTTCATTACCACGCACCAAATCAAATTCGCAGGACAACGGTTTCAACTCAATATTTTCTGCATGGATATCGCCACTGGCAACGCCGAAAGTCTGAGCGTTCAATTGTGCAGTAGAAGCTTCAAATGTAGCGATATTGGCATCTTCGCACGGAATCAGCGCAATGCCGTCTGAAAGCAAACCTTCGTAGATTTCACTTTTGGCTTTGGCAATATCGGCGACACCATCAAAACCGCAACCGACATGCGCACGCAAGGCATTATTGACCAGAGCAACATTCGGACCGGCGATTCGGGTCAACAAAGACAATTCGCCAAAATGGTTCATACCCATTTCAATGACGGCATAGCGGTGTTTTTCGTTCAGTTTCAACAAAGTCAGCGGCAGACCAATATGATTGTTGAAATTGCCGGCAGTCGCCAACACAGCTTCATCACCAAATCGATGACGCAATACGCCGGCCAACATCTCTTTCACCGTCGTTTTGCCGGAAGAGCCGGTAATGCCGAAGACAAACGGATTCACATTTTCACGCCACGCCTTCGCCAGTTTTTGCAAAGCCGCAAGCGTATCGTCAACCTTCAGCGCGCCTTTCAAAGCCGCACAATCTTCGCGCGAAACCACAACTGCCGTTGCCCCCGCTGCCAACACATCTTCAACAAAGTCATGCGCGTCAAAGCGCTCACCGGCAAGCGCGAAAAATACGTCGCCTTCTTGAATATCACGGCTGTCTGTAACAATACGAGAAACGGGTTGATTTTCAGACGGCATTGGAAGGCCGAGAGTTTGACAGATGAAATTTAAGTCTAGTGGTTTCATAGCTTTTTTAATTAATAATCAAATGACTGTTTATTTATCTGAAAATCGATGTTGAATAACCCGATAACCATTATTTCCAGCCTTTCCTGTTTTTGCACACAGACTATCTCCGCAACGAACAATATCCGAACTATTAATCCGATTCAGCATATCTGCCTCCAATTTCTTTTGAGAGATAATGTTCGAATAGAAGAAAACCAATGCAATACCACCGAGAACTAACATAGTTAAAGTAAGTGCCATACCCAATACAGTCATTCTAAATATTTTTTGGTTTTCACTTTTAACTGCGCATAAATAAGTATTAAATTCACGCACCTGCTCAACCATCTGTTTCCGTGCATCATCCATATTTTGAGTGTATGCCTTTACTTGGGTAGAAGCGTGATGAAGGATATCATCCCTGACCATATCAACTATCATTTTTCGCTGCTGATTTAAAGAACTATCTAGTTCTTTTTGAATATTATCTACAATTTTCCCACTATCCTCTTTATATTTTTCCATAACCATGACCATATCGATCATCAGGTTCTGTATTTGCTCTGAAGCTCTATCAAGCTCATTCATTATTAATCTCACATGTCAATCCAAACTCCCTATGGATAAACTTCCATAGGGAGACTAAATTATCAATATTCATACAAAAACTATACAGAACGGGAAAAATTCCGCTGTTGTTCTTCTTGTTGCAGCGTATTTCTGCTTTCACGTTCAGTCAATTCTTGCAATTTTGTTTGTTCGATACGTCCTTGGATTTTCTCGCTAAAACTAGCAACTTCTTCCTGATTATTTGCTAGAAGCTTTTTGGCATATGAACCGTCAGTATCACTTAGCAAACCTTGAAGCATCGAACGAGTCTCTTCGTATTTTGATAAAGGCTTATGTTGTTCAATACCATTATCTGTGTACTTTTCTTTTTCCTGCTGCTGACCTTCGAGTAGCTTTTCATATCTATCTAATCGAAGCAAATCAGCTTTTTCCGATAAGATCCGCTTACGTACGCCTTCTTGAACTTTTGGACTAGAACTTCTAAAATCTTGTTTATAATGACGTAATTTACTATCATACACGGCCTCAATTATTTCAGCATCAGTTGCTGTTTTGAAATTAAGTCCGCTTTCGTCCTGTGCTCGTTTAATTTTATCCACAGTATAATCCCTATGCTGGACAGCCAAACTCCATACCATGTCCTGCACGGCCTTTCCTCGTTCGAAAAAATCAAACCCCGCCTGCTTTAAGGCTTGCAACTGGGGCTGATGATGTTTTGAAGCAATAAACTCATGCTGCGACTGATGAAATTGAGGGTCATTATTTGCTAACTCTTTCCATTTTTGATCGAATTCTTTTGTTTTAGGTTTTAATCCATCAAAAGCATGGTTATAGTTATCACTATATTTTAAATATTCTGCAAGTGTTCCCTTGGTAGTAGATAATTGATAAGAACCATAAGAAATACCTCCAGGGTCGCCGACTCCTGAAGAAATCGTTGCAGGTCCTCCACTTCCTGATTCATATCTCTTTGAAGTTTTACCTAAAAACCATTTATTTAATTCCTGTTGTGCTTTTTGAAGCTCTTGCTCATATGTTGCCATCTTAATTAGCCTTTCTTAAACAAAGAACAAATTTGAATTTTAAATATTTGGATTAACACTTCCAATGACTCGGACGCGTCAAGCTAAACTGAAAAAGTGTATATAACGGGGACATAAAGGGTTCAGAATCAAAATTTGCATCCGCATTCACATAAATAACCGCCCTGTCTTTAAAACTGATTTGATAGGCTTTTTCCGTTTGTATAAATTCGCTTCTACAACCCACTAACTCTTTAACCACATCCTTACCTAAATTGGCTTCCAAAATTTTTTTAAATTTCTGATTTGGCTCTGAATCTGACAAATTAATTGAATTGATATAGCCATTCCTACCAGATATGGTTATTTCACTATCCTTTAAAATTTTTAGCTTTATCTTACTAGTGTTATAAACATTTTCCTTATTTTTTATCGTATTATGTAGCCATTTCATCCCTTTAATATGTAGATACCGTTCTGCCTCAGTCCCTACTTCAGGCTGCTGCGTATCTGAGAAAATCAACAATAATTCTTTAAGCTGCATATTCCTCTGAGAGGCTGGAGCATTTCTGGGTTTAGCAGAAATATCTATAGAAAATACGATACAAAGCAAACCTAATAATACTCTTCCATTCATTTTTAACTCCTAAAATCAAAAACTTAACGATTATACATCAAATCTTATTAAAAAATAAATTAATAAGCAAAATATAAGACAATCTAAAAGACTATCTTTAATTCAGACGGCCTATCTGTTCTGATTAATCAGCGGATACGGATTCACCGCGCCGTTCGGCAGATATACACCGTAATGCAGGTGGGCCGGTGTAGTTCTAGCGTTGCCGGTTTTACCGACATAGCCGATGACCTGCCCTTCTTTGACTCGCTCATACAGGCGGATACGGGCAAATTTATTCAGGTGGGCATAGTAATGCCACGCACCCGGCCCTTGGATACCGATAACTTTACCGCCCAATCGGTTGCGCCCAATTTTGGTTACGATACCGGGCGTCGTACTGCGTATCGGCGTATTTTTCTTAGCAAAAATATCCACACCTTCATGCCTGCGCCCCTGACTGCGCGCCGCGCCCCAAGTGTCGTCAAAACGCTTGCCTTTAACAGGATTCGGCAGGCTTTGCTCGACCGGAGGCTGTTGCGCCCTCAACTGCTCGATTTCTGCAGTAGGACGCGGAAGTTGTTTGGTTGTACAGCCTGCGAATAAAACTACGGCTGCACTGATTAATAAGGTTTTTATCGGCATTTTCAGCATCAAATCGGTCTCCTTGTTGTTCAGACGGCCTTGTTAAAAAGTCCTCTGAAACAAACAACTGTGATGGGTTTAATGGCTGACGTGCCGTAATGCGTGTGTCGTATTGCTTTTATTGTATATGTTTAAATCTTTTTCAGACGGCCTTAAGGTTTCGGGCCGTCTGAACATTTGCGATATAGCTTAACCGCGCTCTGCCAATGCTTTTTCTGCGATTTCAAAATCGGAGAAATGGTGCTTCACGCCTTGTACATCCTGATAGTTTTCATGCCCTTTACCGGCAATCAGGATGATGTCATTCGCAGCAGCTTGTTCAACCGCATAACGAATGGCAACAGCGCGATCAACTTCGACACGCTCAGGATTAGGTACGGCAGGCAAAATATCGCTGATGATGTCTTGCGGATTCTCCAAGCGCGGGTTGTCGCTGGTAACCACCACTTTATCGGCACCCTGCACGGCTGCCGCGCCCATCAATGGGCGTTTACCGCGGTCTCGGTTGCCGCCGCAGCCGAAGACGCACCATAAGGCCGCGCGCTGCGGTTTGATTTCCTGCAAAGTGGAGAGTGCTTTTTCCAGTGCATCGGGCGTGTGGGCATAATCGACAACGACCAAAGGTTTGCCGCTGTTCATAATGCAATCCATGCGACCTGAAGCAGGACGGATTTTTGCCAGTACTTCCAAAACGTTATTGAGTGGATAACCGTTGGCACACAGCAAGGTAACGCAGGCGGCGAGGTTTTGCGCGTTGAACCGTCCGAGCAGGCGAGTGCGGCAGCGGCCTTCGCCCCACGGGGTTTGGAATACGGCTTCCATGCCGTCTGAAGAGGCGGTGAAATGAACAATGCGGATGTCGGCGTGTTCGCTGAAGCCGTAGCTGTAAACGGCCAGATCAGGACAGTCTTTTTTCAGACGACCTGCGAGTTCTGCGCCGTATTCGTCATCTACGTTGATGATGGCGTGTTTCAAGCCTTGCCAGTAAAACAGGCGCGACTTGATGGCGCCGTAGGCTTCCATCGTGCCGTGGTAGTCAAGGTGGTCTCGGGTGAGGTTGGTGAAGATTGCGCTGCGGAATGGCACGCCGTTGACGCGCGATTGGTCAAGGCCGTGGCTGGAGACTTCCATCGCGGCGGCTGTCGCGCCTTGTTGACGGAAACGGTAGAGCAGGGTTTGGACATCGACAGGGGCGGGGGTGGTATGCGTGGTTTCTTCCAATGCACCCCAAAAGCCGTTGCCGACCGTGCCGATAATGGTGGTTTTTTCGCCCAATAAATCGGCGGCTTGTGCCAGCCATTGCGTGATAGAGGTTTTGCCGTTGGTGCCGGTTACGCCCCAGACTTTGAGGCCGTCTGAAACGTTGCCGTAAACTTGCGCCGCCAACATGCCGGCACGGTGTTTCAAATCTTTAATGCCTTGATTGGGAACTTTCCATTCGGGATTCCATGTGAATTTGCCGTCATCATCCCAAAAAACAAAGGTGGCACCGTTGGCAATGGCGGCAGGAATATAGCTACGGCCGTCTGTATATTCGCCCTGACAGGCAACGAAAATGTCACCCTGTTTAATTTGTCGGCTGTCTGAATGCAACAAACGCCCTGCTGCGTTTTCACACAGCAGAGGCGGAAAGTTGGTTTCAGCCAAGGGGGTTAACTTGCTGAACATAAACAATATCTCTTTGATTGTTTGGATTATGACGGTACTTTGACAGTAGCGGTGTTACTTAAAGGCTTGGTCGGGGAAACGCCTAAGATGTTCAAGCTTCCGCTCATGACTTCTTTGAATACGGGACCGGCAACCACGCCGCCGTAATAGCCGTTGGCAGTCGGTTCGTCGATGGTAACGGCCACAATCACGCGTGGATTTTTAGCCGGAGCAAAGCCGATAAACGTACCGACGTGTTTGTTGTCCACATAGCGGCCATTGACCAATTTACGCGCCGTACCGGTTTTCGCACCTACGTCAAAACCATCCACAGCACCGGCAGTACCGGTACCGCCGGCTTCAGTAACGGAAACCATCAACTCGCGCACTTTTTTCGCAGTAGAGGCTTTGATGACGCGCTTGCCTTTAGGTGCAACCGCTTGTTTTTCAAAACTTACCGGCAACAATTCGCCGTCATGGGTCAAGACAGTATAAGCTCGCGCCAATTGCAATAAGCTTAATTGCAGGCCATAACCGAAAGACATGGTTGCCTGTTCGATTTTTTGCCATCTGCGCCAGCTTCTCAACAAACCTGCAGTCTCACCAGGAAAGCCTGAATGCATGCGCACGCCCACACCTAAATCGTGATAGAAATCGTACATTTCTTTAGGCGTAAACATGGCAGAAAGTTTACTGGTACCGACGTTGGAAGATTTTTGCATAATGCCGCGTACATCCAAAGTAGGATAAACGTGGGTATCTTGTACGGTAGCCGGACCGATTTTGTAAGGCAGGGTATTGAACGTATCGTTTGCATCCACTTTGCCTGAATCCAATGCTTTAGCAATGGTAAACGGCTTCATTGCAGAACCGGGTTCGATCATGTCGGTTACAGCTCGATTACGGCGCTGTTCGCTATTGGCTTGACCCGGTTGATTCGGATCGTAAGCCGGGCTATTGACCAAAGCCAAAATCTCGCCGGTTTGCGCATCCAATACCACAACCGTACCCGCTTTAGCTTTGTGATAAGCCACCGCTTTGTTTAACTCGTCATAAGCCAGCGTTTGAATACGCTGATCCAAAGACAAAATCATGTCTTGGCCGTTTTTAGGCACGCTGTTGCGTGGAGAATCGAGGCTGTCTACGATATTGCCCTTGTTGTCGCGCAATACGACTTTCGCACCATCTTCACCGCGCAGGCTGTCTTCACGGGAAAGCTCCAATCCCTCCTGACCTTTGCCGTCGATATTGGTAAAACCGATAACGTGCGCAAACAGATTGCCCATCGGGTAATGGCGTTTCAATTCTTTTTGGAATGCGATGCCTTTAATGCCCAATGCTTTGATTTCTTCTGCTTTCTCGTAGCTGAGTTGGCGTTTCAGATAGATAAAGCCTTTGTCTTTTTTAGACAATTTATTTTTCAAAACTTCAACAGGCACATCGGCAATGGCCGACAATTTTTCCAACTGCTCGTCAGTCGGCATTTCCTCCATACCGGAAGGCATGGCATACAATGATTCGGTAGGCGCACTCAAAGCCAATGTAGCACCATTGCGGTCGGTAATCATACCGCGTGATGCCGGCAGCGGAAGCGTACGCACAAAACGTTGGTCGCCCTGATTTTTCAAAAACTCATGCTGACTGGTTTGCAGATAAACCCCGCGTACCAACAGACCGGTAAATGCCAGCGCAACAGCGCCCAGCACCAAACCGATTCGCCCGTTACTTGTCAGCGGCTTTTTCGTTTTTGTTGTTCCAGACAGCATTTGAGGTTTATATTCGTTCTTAATTAACATGTTGAACTTCTCATGACTTAGCTGCTCAGTGAGCCATCAAATCCCGTAAATCTTGCACTAATGCAAGGCTCTATATTCTTATTTTTTGCGTTCCAGCATAGCCGTATTATGCGCACCCGGTGGAAGCAGATGTTGCTTTTCGGCCGCCACTTTAATCAGTTTGTGGTTTGCCAGCCTGGCCTGCTCCAATTTCAAGCGCGCGTAATCCTGTTCCAACTGAATTTCCCGTTTTTGTGCCTTATCCAACTCGATAAAATGCAAACGGGACTGGTTTTGCTTAAACACTACGGCAAAGGCTGAGACCGTCACCAAAACCAGCAATAAAATATTCAACTTACCCATCTCAAACTTTCAGACGGCCTGTCAATAGAAACATCCCTTGCGACAATGCCGAAACGCTTTCTCTAGTCAACAACCGAAAATTCGCCACTGCTTCGCTCCGCCACACGTAAAACTGCACTACGCGCACGCGGGTTAGCTTCAGTCTCTGTCGAACCCGGTTTGATTGCTTTGCCCACAGCCTTCAAAGGCGGCTGAGGCAAATCCGCTTCCTTGACCACTGCCCAACGGGGCAATGGCGCATGTTGCGAATATTTTTTAATAAACTGCTTCACAATTCTGTCTTCCAGCGAATGGAACGCAATAACAGCCAAACGTCCACCCTCTTTCAGACGGCCTGCAACCTGCGGCAAAACTGCCTCTACCTCTTCAAGCTCGCGGTTAATAAAGATGCGAACTGCCTGGAAGGTGCGCGTTGCAGGGTCCTGTCCGCGCTCACGAGTACGGACGTTTTGCGCCACAAGCTGCGCCAGCTTGCGGGTTGTATCGATGGGACTCTCCTCGCGTTGCGCAACAATGGCGCGCGCAATCTGGCGACTAAACCGCTCTTCACCATAATTCTTAATTACCTCGTGTAAATCCTGTTCGGATGCGGTTGCAATCCATTCTGCCGCAGACATCCCGCGAGTCGGATCCATCCGCATATCCAGCGGCGCATCAAAGCGGAAACTGAATCCGCGGCTGCCATCGTCAATTTGCGGCGACGAAATCCCCAAATCAAAAAGCGCACCGTCAATCTTATCGATGCCTAATTCATCCAAGGCCGTCTGAAATGTTTCAAAACCATTGTGTACGACACTGACGCGCTTATCTTGCTTTGCCAATTCATTAGCTACCGCAATCGCCTCGGGGTCTTTATCAAAAACAACCAAACGACCCTGCTCACCCAAACGCGACAAAATCAGCCGGGAATGCCCTCCCCTACCGAACGTACCGTCCACATAAATCCCGTCTTCACGGATTGCCAACGCATCCACCGCCTCATGCAACAAGACAGTAACATGCTGATAATTTTCAACTTTACTCACAATTGCAAATCCGTTTGACTCAATTGGAAAGCCAACTCATCAGGATCAATATCCAAAGCCTGATTCATTTCCTCTTCCCAATGTTCGCGACCCCACAACTCCATACGGTTTGCACGGCCAACCAAAGTAACTTCTTTTTCAAAATCCACGCGTTTGCGCAGATTGGCCGGAATCAAAACGCGTCCGGCGCTGTCCCATTCCAAAATCTCCGCATTGTGCAGCAGTAAATTCTGATACCGTTGCAAAGACTCATTGCCGGCCACTTTCAACTTCAAAATCTGCTCGGCTTTTTCTTCCCAAACGGGCTCGGGGTACATCAATAATTTTTTTCGAGAATCCAGTGTAACCACAATTGCAGGCGTATAACGGCGCAGCAAAATATCGCGGAATTTGGCAGGAATCGCCAACCGCCCTTTACTGTCCATACTCAATTCATGAGCGCCGCCAAACACATCACACCCCAAATTCTATTAAAATAAAACTAGAGTGGGATTAAAAATCCCACCTCCCTAAAATATTTCGTTTTCACTTCTACGGAACACTTTTTAGGAAAAAGTAACCACTTTCACCCACTATGCCCCACTAACCGACACTATAAGAAATTTTGGCAATCAGGTCAAATCAACCCTTCATCCGAAATGAAACACTAAACACTTAAAATTCAATAGCTTATATATACAAAAATGCATGACAAATTAATATGTCAGTCATCTCATATAGCATAAAACACTATATATAGTATTATTTGTGTTTTAAAAATACTATATATAGTATTTTTATACCCGATTACCACCCCTGTCACAAGGGGCTATAATATACAAACAAATTCAAATTTTTTACATTATCTAACAGTCATGAAGCCACAACTCCCCCTCCCTTCCCCTGATGCACAAGCCTCTTCAGCACACCTGACCAAGCTCATAAAACACGAAATTAAACAACATCAAAACTGGATACCCTTCTCCCGTTTTATGGAGCTTGCCCTTTACACACCTCAATACGGCTATTACAGCGGAGGCAGTCATAAAATCGGTACGGACGGCGACTTCATTACCGCCCCCACCCTTTCCCCCCTATTCGGACAAACCCTTGCCAAACAACTTACCGAATTACTGCCGCAAACAGCAGGCAATATCTACGAATTTGGTGCAGGCACAGGTCATCTCGCTGCCACACTCTTGCAAGACCTTTCAGACGGCCTGAATCATTACTATATTATTGAGTTATCAGCAGAACTTGCAGAGAGACAACGCCAACATATTATTGAGCACACATCTCCCGAAGCAGCAGCAAAAGTCATCCACCTTACCGCATTATCAGAACACTTTGACGGCATCATCATCGGCAACGAAGTATTGGATGCCATGTCGGTTGAACGCTTGATTTATCAAAACGAAGGGTTTCAACAAATCGGCGTCAGCCTAGAGAATGACGGGCTAATCGAAGCCATCAGACCATTGACCCAAGCCGAACTTACGCAAACAGCCGCCTTATACTTCCCTCCCCTTCCCTCATACACAAGCGAACTGCATCCGGCACAATATGCCTTTATCCAAACCCTGGCCGCCAAATTGCGGCGCGGCGGCATGATATTTATCGATTACGGCTTCGATGCCGCTCAGTATTACCATCCGCAACGCAAGGAAGGCACATTTATCGGCCACTATCGCCATCACACTATCCACAACCCATTTTTCAATATCGGCCTGACCGATTTGACTGCACACGTCAATTTCACCGATATCGCACGCGCCGGCACGGAATCAGGTTTGGATTTAATCGGCTACCTGCCCCAATCTTATTTCCTGCTCAATCTCGGCATCACCGATCTGCTGGCACAAATCGGCAGCCCGGATTCGGTTGAATATATCCAAGCCGCTGCTGCAGTACAGAAACTGATACATCAGCACGAAATGGGTGAACTTTTTAAAGTCATCGCTTTTGGCAAAGACATCGATATCGATTGGACAGGCTTCAGCCACGGCGATATTTGTCATAAGCTATAGCCTGACAACCTACTTTTTATTTTTTAAAAACAATAAGAAATAAAAAAAAGCAAAATTAGCGCTTGCCAAATATTCAAAAAAAACTATAATAGCGACTTCACGAAACGGCGAATTAGCTCAGTCGGTTAGAGCAGAGGAATCATAATCCTTGTGTCCGGGGTTCGAGTCCCTGATTCGCCACCAAATTTCGGGGGTATAGCTCAGTTGGTAGAGCGCTTGCATGGCATGCAAGAGGTCAGCGGTTCGATCCCGCTTACCTCCACCACTAAACAAAAAAGCTCTTGTTAAATACAAGAGCTTTTTTGTTTGGCTTGATTAATAACTGATTGCTCATTAATTTTGCCACTTCAATACCCAATCAATAAAGGCCGTCTGAAACATTTCAGACGGCCTTTTGTCTTTAATTACTTCACAAGCTTCAATACTTTTTTCGGTTTTTCTTCCGCAGATTCAGCTTTTTTATCTTCCGCCGCTGCAGCTTCAACAGAAGCAGGCTGATATGGTTCTACCTCAAAACCCATACCCTCTCCACTTTCGCGGCCAAATATACTGACAATATGACCGACCGGAATCCAAATCTCGTGCGCTACGCCGGAAAAGCGGGCAGAGAAATTGACCCATTCATTGTCGATATTCAAGTTATGGCTGGCGGTAGGACCAATATTTAAAACAATTTCATTGTCACGCACATACTGCATCGGCACACGGGTATGTTCATTTACCCAAGCCACGATGTGCGGTGTTTGGTTATTATCCAAACACCATCCATACAAAGCACGCAACAAATACGGTTTGGTTGAAGTTGCCATAGATCTGTCCTTTAGCGGCGCATGGCTTTTTCAGCCGGCGTCAATGCCTCAATGAAGGCTTCGCGTTGGAAAATACGCTCGGCGTACTTCAGCAAAGGCGCAGCAGATTTACCCAGTTTGATGTCGTAATAGTCCAAACGCCACAACAGCGGAGACAAGGCAACATCAATCATAGAAAAGTCGTCGCCCAAGATGTATTTGTTTTTAGTAAAAGATGGTGCCAACAGTGTCAAACCATTACCAATGGCTTCACGCGCTTTAGCTTGTTCTTTATTGGTAGATTCAGGGTTTTCCAACACTTGCACCAAGCTGAACAATTCTTTTTCCATACGGTACAGCACCAAACGGCCGCGACCGCGCATAACAGGATCGCCCGGCATCAACTGAGGATGAGGGAAACGCTCGTCAATGTATTCGTTGATAATGTTTGATTCGTGCAAAATCAAATCACGCTCAACCAGAACCGGTACTTGGTTATACGGATTCATCAAAGCCAAGTCTTCAGGTTTATTGAACACGTCCACATCTTTGATTTCAAAATCCATGCCTTTTTCGTACAGCACAAAACGGCAGCGCTGGCTGAATGGACAAGTAATACCTGAATACAATGTCATCATAATCTTTTACTCCTGATAAATCTTTTCAGACGGCCTTAAGCCTTATAAAAATTCAGAAAGAATTATACATAATTTCAAACACTTAATCTAGAAATTTCACATATCATGTTGTTTATATTAAGTAATTTTAAAATTTACATTATTTTCGCATAAACCAATTTCACAAACAAAAAAGGCAAACCTGAAACAGGTTTGCCTTTTTGATTCAAAAGAATTAGTGAACGTCTTTCCAGAATTCTTTTTTCAGGAAGTAAGCCAATGGCAGCATTACCGCAAACAGGAATGCCAGAACCATGTAGCCGATGCGGTGGCGTTGCAACTGAGCAGGCTCGCCCATGTACACCAAGTAGTTCACCAAGTCGCGTACATAAGTATCGTACTCTTTTTGGATCACTTTACCGTTAGGCAGGCGACGGCTGTGCAGACCGGTAGACTCCCAATACAACTTAGGAGTCAGGTTGCCATGCTCGTCTTTAATCATAACGGGCTGACCTTTGGCATCCAACTCAACGGCTTGAACACCTTGTTGCTCCCACAATGGGTGAGGCATACTCGCACCGGCCAAAACAGTATTATTCCAACCGGTCGGACGAGTTGGGTCTTTATAGAAGCCACGCATATAGGCGTACAGGTAGTCTGCACCTTTAGAACGGGCAATCAGGGTCAAATCCGGTGGAGGCGCACCCAACCATTTGGAGGCATCTTTCGGATCCATTGCCGCTACCATGACATCACCAACGTTGTCTGTTGTGAACATCAAGTTTTTCTTGATTTCATCTTCAGTCAAACCGATGTCTTTCAGACGATTGAAGCGCATACCGCTTGCAGAGTGGCAAGACAAACAGTAGTTTGTAAAGATTTGCGCACCGTGCTGCAGGCTGACTTGGTCACGCAGGTCGATATCGACTTTTTCGTAGTGTCCGCCGCCGCTGGCAACGGCTGCACTCATAGGCACTGCCAGCAATAAGGCAGCAAACCAGTTTTTTAGAGTTTGTTTCATTTTCGCTGCCCTCATCAGATATTGGTTGCAAACAAGTAAGCACCGACAACGGTAATACCGACGTAAACAAAGAACATAATTTTTTGTTTAGTAGTGCTCATGGTTACGCGTTCAGGAACTGGTTTGTTGGTATCCAGTTTGGTATAGAACGGCATACCCAGGAAGAATGCAAAGTAGACGAAAGACAGGATACGTGCAACCAAAGTACGAGTATCAGTTGCTACCATTGCACCCAAAATACCCAAACCGATGAAGGCAATGATGAACAGAACCAATGCGGTTTTGAAGATTGGGCCGCGATAGCGGACAGATTTAACCTCGCCTTTATCCAACCAAGGCAACAAGGCAATCAGTACAACTGCTGCACCCATACCGATTACACCCCATACCTGAGTACCGGCAAAGGAAGGAATCGCACGCAGAATTGCGTAGAACGGAGTGAAGTACCATACCGGAGCAATGTGCGGAGGTGTTTTCAGCGCATTTGCTGCATCAAAGTTCGGGGCTTCGAGGAAGTAGCCGCCACCTTCAGGTGCAAAGAACAACACAGAACAGAAGACAATCAGGAATACAACGACGCCCAAGATGTCTTTAACGGTGTAGTAAGGATGGAATGGGATACCATCGCGTGGAATACCGTTTTCATCTTTGTTTTTCTTGATTTCAACGCCATCAGGGTTGTTAGAACCCACTTCGTGCAAGGCGATGATGTGAGCCACAACCAAGCCGAGCAATACCAGAGGTACTGCGATAACGTGCAGGGCGAAGAAGCGGTTCAAAGTAACGTCGGAAACGTTGAAGTCACCGCGGATCCAAGTGGACAAATCAGGACCGATAACAGGGATGGCGGAGAACAGGTTAATAATTACCTGCGCACCCCAGAAGGACATTTGACCCCAAGGCAACAGGTAACCCATAAAGGCTTCTGCCATCAATGCCAAGAAAATCAGGGAACCGAAAATCCACACCAATTCACGAGGTTTTTTGTACGAGCCGTAAATCAGACCACGGAACATGTGCAGATAAACGACGATGAAGAAGAAAGATGCGCCTGTGGAGTGCATGTAGCGGATAATCCAGCCGCCGGACACGTCGCGCATGATGTACTCTACTGCGGTAAAGGCAGCAGGCAGATGGTAGGCGTTAAGGTTGCCGTCCGGTTTGTAGTTCATGGTCAGGAAAATACCGCTGACGATTTGAATTACAAGGACGAGCAGAGCCAAAGAGCCGAAGTAGTACCAGAAGTTGAAGTTCTTCGGCGCATAGTATTGAGCCAAATGCTCATTCCACATTTTAGACAGAGGGAAGCGATCGTCCATCCAGCCTAACAATGCTTTTGCTTTGCTATTGGTTTGGTTTGCCATAATTATCGTTCCTTATTTTTAGTCTTCGCCCACCAAAACAGTCGTATCGCTCAGATATTTGTAAGGCGGTACAACCAAGTTGGTCGGTGCAGGAACACCTTTGTATACTCGGCCTGCAATGTCGAATTTCGAACCGTGGCAAGGGCAGAAGAAACCGCCTTTCCAGTCTGCGCCCAAGTCGGCGGGAGCAATGTCGGGACGGTAAGTCGGAGAGCAACCCAGGTGGGTACAGATACCGATAGCGACGAGGAGGTTCGGTTTGATCGAACGGTGCTCGTTTTTACAGTTTTCGGGCTGATGATCCACTTCGGAATTGGGATCGACAACTGCGCCATCCAAACTTTTCAAGTCTTTGAGCTGTTGATCTGTGCGGTTGACCAGCCAGATCGGTTTGCCCTGCCATTCGGCAGTCAGCATTTGGCCTGCTTCGATTTTGCTGACATCTACTTCGACAGCAGCACCGGCAGCCTTAGCTTTCTCCGATGGGAAGAAGCTGGCCACGAAAGGCGTAGCTACGCCCAGAGCCGCCACACCGCCTGCACCGCAAGTAGCCAGTGTCAGGAAACGGCGGCGACCGTTGTTGATTTCTTGATTATCCATTATTCAGTCGTCCTAAAATTTTGGGAATACCGAGCCATTAAACAGCGTAATTCTACCTAGTTTGTTGTAATACTCAAAGCATTATTTAAAATAAGGTAAAGTTTTATGATATTTCTCAATACTCAGGCAGGATTGTTTTCATCAAAGTGAACCACTTCGATACCGAATTTTTCTGCCACGGCATCGCCTAAGGCGCGGACGCCGTAACGTTCTGTTGCATGATGTCCGGCGCTGATAAATGCCACACCCGTTTCGTTGGCAAGATGATATTGCGCTTCGGAAATCTCACCGGTCAGATACGCATCGACACCTTCGTCTGCGGCCGTCTGAAAAAATCCCTGCGCACCACCGCTGCACCAGGCAATGCGTTTGATTTCGCGTTCAAGATCGCCGATAACGGTCGGCTTGCGGTCAAATACCGCCTCAATGCGTTCAGACAACTGCGCCAATGTTTGCGTGGTTTTCAGACGGCCTGTATTCAACAGGTTTTGCTCGCCGAATTGTTTTTCTAGCACCCAATCGAGTTTCTCGGCCAACTGCGCGTTATTACCCAATTGCGGGTGTGCGTCCAGCGGCAGGTGGTAGCCCACCATATTGATTTGGTGTTGCAGCAAGGTTTCAATGCGTGCTTTTTTCCAACCGGTAATCGTGACAGGCTCGCTTTTCCAAAACATACCGTGGTGAACCAAAAGCAGATCCGCCCCCTGCCCTACGGCAAAATCGATTGCCGCTTTGCTGGCGGTAACCGAAGTGGCGATTTTGGCAATTTCTTCTTTGCCTTCAACCTGCAAACCGTTGGGCGCATAGTCCTTAAACAGCCCGACCTGCAATGTCTCATCGCACCAAGCCAGAATTTCGCGGCGTAAAGCCATATTCCGCTCCTTATATCTATCTTCAAAAACAGCTTCGCATTCTAACTGCAAAATCTGTTTATGCCTCAAATTCTTACATTCCGATTTCAGCAATCATTCCCAACATTAATCATTTGCACATCATTATGAATTATTTTAATATACGCCACCTTACCCACAGGCCGTCTGAAAACACATGGACTCTATTATCGAATTGCGTCATCTCAAAACCTTGCTGGCTTTAGAAGAAACCGGCAGCGTTTCCCTTGCCGCCAAACGGGTTTTCCTGACCCAATCTGCCCTGTCGCACCAAATCCGCGCCTTGGAAAATTATTACGAAACGCCGTTGTTTGAACGTAAATCCACACCTTTGCGCTTCACTCCGGCCGGTATGCGCCTGTTGCAACTGGCGCGTGAACTGTTGCCTCAGGTTGCCGCCGCCGAACGTGACCTAGTGCGGATTATCGAAGGCGAAGCCGGCGAACTCAGACTTGCCGTCGAATGCCACACCTGCTTTGACTGGCTGATGCCTGCCATGGGCGAGTTCCGCCCCTTATGGCCGCAAGTTGAATTGGACATCGTTTCCGGTTTTCAAGCCGATCCGGTCGGGCTGCTGCTGCAACACCGCGCCGATCTTGCCATCGTTTCCGAAGCCGAGCTACTCAACGGCATCAGCTACCGCCCCCTGTTTGCCTATGAAATGGTCGGCATCTGCGCAGAAGACCACCCGCTTGCCGACAAAGACGTTTGGGAAGCGGAAGATTTTATCGACGAAACCCTGATTACTTATCCCGTCCCCGACGAAATGCTGGATTTGCCCAAAAAAGTACTGCTGCCCAAAGGCATTAATCCGCTGCGCCGCCACAGCGAGCTGACCATTGCTATTATCCAGCTGGTTGCCAGCAAACGCGGCATCGCCGCCCTGCCCTACTGGACGGTCATGCCGTATCTGGAAAAAGGCTACGTCGTCCACCGCAAAATCACTTCAGACGGCCTGCAAAGCAAACTTTATGCCGCCATTCGTACGGAAGATGCCAACAAAGGCTATCTGGACAACTTCTGCCAAATCACGCATGACCGCTGTTTTGCCGACTTGCCGGGCTTGAGCGAATTGGAAATGTAAACTTGAAACAATCAAAAGGCCGTCTGAACAATTTTCAGACGGCCTTTTTTAATCTATAAAAAAATTTCACTGCTTCTATTCAGATTCATCCGAACCTAAACACGCCGACAAATCGATTTCAGACGGCCATGTTTTATCGGGCGCAACCCGAATATCGAAATGCTCGCCACGATAGTCGAAAACCAAACGCCAAGCGTGCAGAAATAGATGTTCCGCCTCATCGCCGCCATACAACGTATCGCCCAAAATCGGACTGCCTATGCTTTTCATGGCCACGCGCAGCTGATGGGTTTTGCCGGTAAACGGTTGCAACACAAACAGGCGCAAACCGGGCTTCAGGCTTTGGCTGCTGAAACGGGTAACGGCAAAATTATCCTCGTCACGCGTCAGTTTCCATGTACCGCGCCGCGAACGCGCCATACCGCCTTTCACCCAACCCTGCTTCTTCGCCGGCTTGTGCGTACCGAGTGCCAAATAAGTTTTACGCATGGTTTTCTCGGCAAACTGCGCCGATAAAGCCGCCGCGCTGTCGCGGTTGAGCGCAAGCAGCAACAGGCCGCTGGTGGCTTTGTCCAAACGGTGAACCAGCCACACGCGCTCAACGCCGAGCTGCTGCGCCAGCGATGCGGTCAGGCAAACCTCCCCTTCCGATTCGCTATGCACCGATACGCCGCAAGGCTTATTGATGACCACAAAGTCTTTGTGTTCAAAAACAAGGTCCCACATTTCAGACGGCCTTCAACACGATACCATCGCCAAGCAGGGTCAAGATACCCAGCAGGCAGAACAAAATACACGCAGCAATGCGCACTGCTTTGGCCGGAATTTTGCGCATCAGCATTTCGCCCAAATACACGGCAGGCACAGAAGCAATCATCAAACCGGCAATACTGCCGACCACGACCAGCAGGATAGATTGGTATTTTGCCGCCAAAAGAACTGTTGCAATCTGCGTTTTATCGCCGATTTCAGCCAAGAAAAACAGGACGACCGTCGCCGTAAATGCGCCGTATTTCAGCCACTTGCTGTCAGGATCTTCGTCTTTGTCCGGCAGCAGCAACCATAAACCGACCGCAATAAAGCTGCCGCCGACCACCCATTTCATGACTTCGGGCGAAATAGCGGATGCCAGCCAGACACCGAGTGCGGCTGAAACAAGATGGTTCAACAGAGTTGCAACAAAGATACCGGCAACAATCGCGTTTTTGTGGGCAAAACGTGCTGCCAAAAAGAGCACCAGCAATTGCGTTTTATCGCCGATTTCGGCAATGGCAACGCCCAGCGTCGAGGAGAAAAAAGCTTCCATGATTTAAGATACTCAACCGAAAAGCGGGCAAACAAAAAGCGCTGTGCATACCGCCCGCAAGGGTATGGACAACGCTTACGTCTTGCCTGTCTTCCGATAAAGCAGAGAAGATACCGCTGCCACGGCCGCAAAGCCGATTATGTTGACAACGGTTTCGGCATTGCGCCGAATGGCTACTCCCGTAAGAGTGGAGCGCGCATTGTAAGGCAAACCATTGTTTAAAGCAACAAAAAGAAAAACAAAAGGCCGTCTGAAACCTCATTCAATAAAGTTTCAGACAGCCTTTTTCACAACGATTAATTATCGGAGAACAAATCACCTACTTTCTCGCCTACTTTTTCCCAAAACGATTTCTTGCGCGGGGTTTGGCTGAGATTAAGACCGGAGGAGATTTTTTCAAATTCTTCCAACAACTCTTTCTGACGGTCGGTCAGGTTAACCGGTGTTTCAACCAAAATGTGGCAGTACAAATCGCCGGTCGAGCTGGAGCGCAGAGACTTAATGCCTTTGCCTTTCACGCGCATGCGGCGGCCGGTTTGCGTTTCTTTCGGAATGTGCAGTTTAACTTTGCCGTCCAAAGTCGGCACTTCGACTTCGCCGCCCAATGCGGCAATCGCAAAGCTGATCGGCAGTTCGCAATGCAGGTCCAAGCCGTTGCGCTCGAAGATTTTGTGCTGTCTCACGCGGACATTGACGTACAAATCGCCTGCCGGTGCGCCGTGTTGACCCGGCTCGCCCTCGCCGCTCAAGCGGATGCGTTGGCCGTCGTCGATGCCTGCCGGAATGTTGACTTCAACCGTTTTGCTGGTTTTGGTGCGGCCTTCGCCACGGCATTTGACGCAAGGATCTTTGATTTCTTTGCCTGTACCGTGACAAGTCGGACAAGTCTGCTGCATTTGGAAAATGGCTTGGCGGACGTGCACCGTGCCAGAGCCGTGACAGGTCGAACAAGTCGATGCGGATGTGCCCGGTTTGGCACCTGAACCGTGGCAGACATCACATTCTTCGTAAGTCGGAATGTTGATGCGTTTTTTCACGCCTTTGGCGGCTTCTTCAAGCGAAATCTCTATGCCGACCTGCAAGTCCGCGCCGCTGTAATCCGGCTGACGGCCGCCTGCGCTGCCGCCACCGCCGAACATTTGGCTGAAAATATCGGAAAAATCGAAGCCTTGCGCACCACCAAAACCGCCAAAGCCACCGAATCCGCCCGCGCCGCCGCCCATGCCCTGTTCGAACGCGGCATGGCCGTATTGGTCGTACATGGCGCGTTTTTCTTTGTCGGACAAGGTGTCGTAAGCTTTTTGGACTTCTTTGAATTTTTCTTCCGCTTCTTTGTTGTCAGGATTGCGGTCGGGATGGTATTTCATTGCCAGCTTGCGGTAGGCTTTTTTGATTTCATCGTCGCTAGCGCTGCGGGCAACACCAAGGGTTTCGTAATAATCTTGGGTACTCATAATTTTGATAGTGTTTTGAATAAGTTTGAACTGGGTCGGATATGTGGGCGGAAGGTAAAAAACTCAAGTCGATATTTTTAAGGCCGTCTGAAAATTTTGTTTCAGACGGCCTCCCTCGCCTTGTCAAAGCATGATAATGGCCTTAAAGTAAAAAATATTTGACCCCATACCGCTGTTTTATATTAGAAAGGTTTTCCTCCATGATGAAAAAAACCGCTTCCTTTTTATGCCTGATGCTGATGGCGGCCGCTGTCCAAGCCGCGCCTTCCGACAGCGAACGCATTGCGGCACTGGAGCGTCAGGTGGCCGAACTGACTGCCCAAGTAAACCGCCTACTGAGCGAGCGTTTGGACGAGCGTTCCGCACGCAGAAACAACGAAGTTCACGTGTGTACGTTGTCGGCATTTACCGACACATTCCGTACCGAAAACGTCAACCGCGGCCGCGCACGCTTGGATGTGATTCAGCAATGCCGCCGCCGGCACGCGGAAATGTTCTGCAAGGAAGAAGCCGTCCGTTGCCAGACTTACCGTTAACCTTTCATACTCAGGCCGTCTGAAACCCTGTTTTCAGACGGCCTTTTGATTGTTTGCGTTCTTCCATGTCAAAACAAACGGGAAACAACAATGCCAAAGCGGTTTGACATGATGTTACGACACAAGCAATCCGCTTCTGAATCCGCTATAATCTGCGTTTGATTTTATTTTCCAACGCCTTTGTATAAAGCGAAACATCATGCAAGAACAATATCAACCCGCCGCCATCGAGCCTGCGGCGCAGAAAAAATGGGACGACGAGCGTATTTTCAACGTCTCCGAAGACGCTTCCAAACCCAAATACTACTGTCTCTCCATGTTCCCCTACCCCAGCGGCAAGCTGCATATGGGGCATGTGCGCAACTACACCATCGGCGACGTATTGAGCCGCTTCAAACGCTTAAACGGCTTCAACGTCATGCAGCCTATGGGTTGGGACGCGTTCGGCATGCCGGCGGAAAACGCGGCGATGAAAAACAACGTCGCCCCCGCCGCATGGACTTATGACAACATCGAATATATGAAAACCCAGCTCAAAAGCCTGGGTTTTGCGATTGACTGGGAGCGCGAAGTCGCCACCTGCAAACCCGAATACTACCGCTGGGAACAATGGCTGTTTACCAAGCTGTTTGAAAAAGGCATCGTCTATCGCAAAAACGGCACGGTAAACTGGGACCCGGTCGACCAAACCGTCCTTGCCAACGAGCAAGTCATCGATGGGCGCGGCTGGCGTTCGGGTGCGTTGATCGAAAAACGCGAAATCCCGATGTATTACTTCAAAATCACGGATTACGCCGAAGAGCTGCTCAACGATTTGGACAAGCTGGAACACTGGCCGGAACAAGTTAAAACCATGCAGCGCAACTGGATCGGTAAATCACGCGGTATGACCGTGCGCTTCGCCGTTTCAGACGACAGCAAACAAGGCTTGGAAGGCGATTACGCGAAATTCCTGCAAGTTTATACCACCCGTCCCGACACGCTGATGGGCGCGACTTATGTTGCCGTTGCCGCCGAGCATCCGCTGGCAACCGCCGCAGCCGCCGACAAACCCGAATTGCAGGCATTTATCGCCGAATGCAAAGCCGGTTCGGTTGCCGAAGCCGATATGGCGACGATGGAGAAAAAAGGCGTGCCGACCGGCCGCTACGTCGTCAACCCGCTTAACGGCGACAAACTGGAAGTGTGGATTGCCAACTATGTATTGTGGGGCTACGGCGACGGCGCGGTCATGGCGGTTCCGGCGCACGACGAACGCGATTTCGAGTTCGCCACCAAATACAACCTGCTGAAAAAACAAGTCATTGCCGTCGGCGACAACGTATTTGACGCAAACCAATGGCAAGAATGGTACGGCGACAAAGAAAACGGCGTATTGGTCAACAGCGGCGACTTGGACGGCATGAATTTTCAGACGGCCTTCGACGCCATCGCCGCCAAGCTGCAAAGCCAAGGCGCAGGCGAACCGAAAACCCAATACCGCCTGCGCGACTGGGGTATTTCGCGCCAACGCTACTGGGGCTGCCCGATTCCCATCGTTCATTGCGAAAAATGCGGCGACGTCCCCGTCCCTGCCGACCAACTGCCCGTCGTTTTGCCTGAAAACGTCGTACCCGACGGCATGGGTTCGCCGCTGGCAAAAATGCCCGAGTTTTACGAAACCACCTGCCCATGCTGCGGTGGTGCGGCGAAACGCGAAACCGACACCATGGACACCTTCATGGAATCAAGCTGGTATTTCTTCCGCTACATGTCGCCCAAGTTTTCAGACGGCATGGTATCGGCTGAAGCCGCGAAATACTGGGGCTCGGTCGACCAATACATCGGCGGTATCGAACACGCAATTTTGCACCTCCTGTACGCGCGTTTCTTCACCAAACTGATGCGCGACGAAGGTTTGGTCAATGTTGACGAACCGTTTGAACGCCTGCTCACTCAAGGCATGGTCGTCTGCGAAACCTACTACCGTGAAAACGACAAAGGCGGCAAAGACTGGATCAACCCCGCCGATGTCGAGCTGACTTTCGACGACAAAGGCCGCCCCGTTTCCGCCGTCCTCAAAGCCGACGGCCTGCCCGTCGTCATCAGCGGCACGGAAAAAATGTCCAAGTCCAAAAACAACGGCGTCGATCCGCAAGAACTGATTAACGCCTACGGCGCGGATACCGCCCGCCTGTTCATGATGTTTGCCGCACCGCCCGAACAGTCCCTCGAATGGAGCGACAGCGGCGTCGAAGGCGCACACCGCTTCCTGCGCCGCCTGTGGCGTACCGTTTACGAATACCTGAAACAAGGCGGCGCGGTCAAAGCGTTTGCAGGCAGCCAAGACGGTTTATCTAAAGAACTCAAGGACCTGCGCCACAAACTGCATTCCACCATCGCCAAAGTCAGCGACGACTACGGCCGCCGCCAGCAGTTCAACACCGCCATCGCCGCCGTGATGGAACTGCTCAACCAATACGACAAAACCGACACCGGCAGCGAACAAGGCCGAGCCGTCGCCCAAGAAGTATTGGAAACCGCCGTACGCCTGTTGTGGCCCATCGTGCCGCACATCTGCGAAACCCTGTGGAGCGAATTGAACGGAGCGAAACTGTGGGAAGCAGGCTGGCCGACAGTCGACGAAGCCGCTTTGGTCAAATCCGAAATCGAAGTCATGGTTCAAGTCAACGGCAAACTGCGCGGCAAAATCACCGTCGCCGCCGACGCCTCCAAAGCCGACCTCGAAGCTGCCGCACTCGCCACCGAAGGCGCGGTGAAATTCATGGAAGGCAAGCCTGCGAAAAAAATCATCGTCGTTCCCGGACGCTTGGTGAATATCGTCGTCTAAACCGCTTTTAAGGTTTAGCCACACGGATAAAGGCCGTCTGAAACTTGGTTTTCAGACGGCCTTTTATTTTGGCTTTCAAGCCCAATCGTTATTTTATTTAAACGTAAGGTTTTCAATTAAATCAAAATCATAAAGATATTTTTTGAACCATCGTATTCAAATGAAAACCTTAGCTTTGATAAAAACAAGGTTTAGCCGAATAAAGAAAGGCCGTCTGAAACCCTATATTCAGGTTTCAGACGGCCTTTTTTACTACCCGATTTTATTCGCCGTAATAGGCTTTGGTCAGGATTTCTTCCATGTCGGCGACCAATGCGAGGCGCGGATTGGCGGGGGTGCATTGGTCTTCGAAGGACAGCATTGCCAGTTCTTTGCGGCCGTCGATGAAGGTTTTTTCGTCTATGCCTTGTTCTTTGAACGACATTTTGATGCCGACGTTGACCGCCAGTTCATGACAGGCGCGGGCGAAGGATTCTACGCCTTCGGCAGGGGTGGCGCACGGCAGGCCTAAGGTACGGGCGATTTCCTGATATTTCAGGTCGGCTTTGTAATAGTTGTACTTCGGCCAGGTGGCGGTTTTCTGCGGGCGCGTGCCGTTGTAGCGGATGACGTGCGGCAGCAGAATGGCGTTGGCGCGGCCGTGCGGAACGTGGTATTTGCCGCCGATTTTGTGCGCCATCGAGTGATTGATGCCGAGGAATGCGTTGGAGAACGCCATGCCTGCGATGGTGGAGGCGTTGTGCATGTGTTCGCGTGCTTCGGGGTCGGACGCACCGTGTTTGTAGGAGCGTTCGAGGTATTGGAACACGAGCTTGATGGCTTGCAGGGCTAGGCCGTCGGTAAAGTCGTTGGCGAGCACGGAAACGTATGCTTCTACGGCATGGGTCAGTACGTCCAGACCGGTGTCGGCGGTTACGCCGGCGGGGACGGTCATGGTAAACGCGGGATCGACGATGGCGATGGTCGGGGTCAGCGAGTAGTCGGCGATGGGATATTTTTTGTCGCCGTCGCTGATGACGGTAAACGGCGTGACTTCGGAGCCGGTGCCCGATGTAGTGGGGATGCCGATGAATTTGGCTTTGCGACCCAATTCGGGGAAGCGGAAGGCGCGTTTGCGGATGTCCATGAATTTTTGGACAAGGTCTTCAAAATCGACTTGGGGCTGTTCGTAGAAGAGCCACATGGCTTTTGCCGCGTCCATCGGCGAGCCGCCGCCCAGCGCAATGATGGTGTCGGGCTGGAAGCTGCGCATCAAATCCGTGCCTTTATAGACGGTTTGGACGCTCGGATCGGCCTCGACATCGGTGAAAAGCTGGATGGTTACTTTGTTTTTGCGTTGGTGGAGCTGATGGGTCACTTTATCGACGAAGCCCAAATCGACCATCGAACGGTCGGTCACAATCATGACTTTTTCGCAGTCTTTCATGTCTTGCAGGTATTGGATGGAATCGCGCTCGAAATAGATTTTGGCGGGTACTTTGAACCATTGCATGTTGTTTCTCCGACGGCCTACTTTTTTGATGTTTAACAGGTTGACTGCGCTGACGTTGCCGCCGACGGAGTTTTTGCCGTAAGAGCCGCAGCCCAAGGTCAGGGACGGCAGGAAGGCGTTGTAAACGTCGCCGATGCCGCCGAAGGTGGAAGGCGAATTCCAAATCACGCGCAGGGCTTTGACGCGGGTGCCGAAGGTTTTTGCCAATTCATGGTCGGCGGTATGGATGGCGGCGGAGTGTCCCAAGCCGTCGAAGGCGACCATTTGTTCGGCGAACTGCAAGCCTTGTTCGGTGGAATCGGCTTTGAGCATCGCCAGCACGGGCGAGAGTTTTTCGCGGGTCAGCGGCTCATTAGGGCCGACTTCGCGGCATTCGGCGATGATGATGTTGGTTTTTTCGGGGACTTTAAACCCAGCCTGTTCGGCAATCCACGCCGCCGGTTTGCCCACCACGGCGGCATTGAGTTTTGCGCCGCCGCAGTTGGCGCAGTTTGCCGTAACGCCGAAGATGAAGTCTTCGAGCATGGCTTTTTCTTTTTTGTTGGCGAAGTACACGCCGTAGGATTTGAACTCTTCGACCAGCTCTTTATAAATCTCTTTGTCGGCGATGACGGCTTGTTCGCTGGCGCAAATCATGCCGTTGTCGAACGCTTTGGACATCACGATGTCGTGTGCCGCCTGTTGGATGTTTGCCGTTTTTTCGACATAGGCAGGCACGTTGCCCGCCCCGACGCCGAGCGCGGGTTTGCCGCAGGAATAAGCAGCTTCCACCATCGCATTGCCGCCGGTCGCCAAAATCGTCGCCACGCCCGGATGTTTCATCAGCGCGGAAGTGCCTTCCATAGACGGTTTTTCAATCCACTGGATGCAGTTTTCCGGCGCGCCGGCGGCAATCGCGGCATCGCGCACGATTTGGGCGGCGTGGGCGGAACACTGCTGGGCGGAAGGGTGGAACGAGAAAATAATCGGATTGCGGATTTTCAGCGCAATCAGGGATTTGAAAATGGTGGTGGAAGTCGGATTGGTGGTCGGCACGATACCGCAGACGACCCCGACCGGATCGGCGATTTCGGTAATGCCGGTTACATCGTCTTCGCTGATGACGCCCACGGTTTTCAAATCGCGCAGGCAGCGCACGACGTTTTCGCAGGCAAACAGGTTTTTGGTCGCTTTATCTTCAAATACACCGCGCCCCGTTTATTCAACCGCGTGCATGGCGAGTACACCATGTTTGTCCAGCGCAGCGATAGAGGCTTTGGCAACGATATAATCAATCTGCTCCTGATTCAGCTTGCGAAACTCGTCCAACGAGCGCAAACCCTTTTCAACCAAACTGTTGACCTCGGCTACGGCGGGGCTGACGACATTGTCGGCTGATGCGTTCATGGTGTATCTCCTTGATATAAGGTGGCAATAAAGTCGATAAATTTTCACCACGATTACTATAAGTAATTTAGTTACATTCTGCTTTGACCTACATCACAAACCATGATTGAACTTTTCAGACGGCCTCTTTATCATTTATTCATTTTAATTTATTGAAGTATAATGATTTCACCCCAAAGCAACCAAAGACGGTCATTCTTGGTCGCTTTCCCCGTATATTAAAATAAGAACAGAAAACCAATGTATTAAAATTACATACTCAAAATAAAACAAAGGCCGTCTGAAAAATATTTTTCAGACGGCCTTTTCATGCCTATCTTTTATTGGCTGATGTCTTCCAGCGTACGGCCTTTGGTTTCTTCACCCAATACCAAGATTACCGCCACAATCAGCAGCATAACCAGCGCAAACATCATAAAGATATTGCCGAAGCCGCCGCTGTTGCCCACCATCGCCGCCACTACCATGGGCGCGAGTATGCCGCCGACGCGGCCGATGGCGCCTGCCCAGCCGGATGCGAAGGCACGGAAGCGCAAGGGGTAGAGTTCGGGGGTGTAGGTGTACAAAACGCCCCATGCGCCCAAGTTGAAGAAGGACATCAGGCTGCCCCAGATCATGACTTCGGCCGCAGTGGTGCTTTGCCCGAAAAACCATGCGCACACGGCGCAAGCGGCCAGAAAGCCTGCCAGCGTTGCTTTGCGGCCGATTCTTTCCACCAAAGCCGCGGCGGCAATATAGCCGGGCAGTTGCGCCACAATCATCACCAGCACATATTCAAAGGTTTTGACCACTGTATTGCCCTGCTCGACCAGCAGTTTGGGCAACCAAGTGAAAATGCCGTAATACGAAAACACGATGCCGAACCAAACCAGCCACAGCATCAGCGTGCGCCGTGCAAACGGATGTTGCCAAAGTTGGACGAAGCGGATGCGTTCACGCGGGGCGGCCGGTGCGGCAACGGCTTCTGTCGGCGGCGTGATGCCCGATTGAGTTTCCAGCGCGGATACCAAACGGTGCGCTTCGTTGGTTTTGCCGCGGGAAAGCAGGTAAGGCACGGATTCGGGAACAAACTTCAACACCAACGGCACATAAAACAGGGGTAAGGCGCCGAATAAAAACGCGCTGTGCCAGCCGGTTTGCGGAATAAAGAAATAAGACACCAGCGCGGCCGAGAGCCAGCCCAAGCCCCAAAAGCTTTCCAACAACACAATAAAACGGCCGCGTACTTTCGGCGGCGCATATTCGCTGACCAGCGACACGGCGACGGGCAGTTGGCCACCCAAACCGACACCGACAAAAAAGCGGCACACCAGCAAAACCGCCAAGTCAGGCGCGAGTGCGCACAAGCCTGTGGCAATGCTGTACACCACCATCGTACCGGCAAAAACGGTTTTCCGTCCGAACCTGTCCGCCAGCCAGCCGCTGAATACTGCGCCCAAAGCCATGCCGACAAAGGCAATGCTGACAATCCAGCCCAACTGCGCCGGAGCCAGCGCCCAATCCTTGCCCAAAGCCGGCAATACAAACGACACCAAACCTGTATCCATGGCGTCAAACAGCCAACCGATGCCGACTAGCACTAAAAGTTTGTAATGAAAGCGGGAAGGCGGCAGATTGTGCAACCGCGTCAGAATATCCATAGTTTCTTTCCTTTGTTTGTGTATTATTGAATTAGATTTTATAAATAACTGCTTGAGTTTCAGCGACAAACCCCAAATAGAGCATTATGTCGATTTTAACATTTATACAATATACAAAGAATAGGAAGCGCGCGTTTTTTGGCTATTTTTGAATATCTTAAACTTGGCGATAAACCGCATACCATTTTGAAACGTTATACAAGAAATCACTTCAGGCCGTCTGAAAGTCGATAATCTGGTTTTCAGACGGCCTGCCGTTTTTTGCAAAGGCTTCATGCTTGGGTTATGATGTTTATTTGTAATATGTAAACAGATGATTGCCTGTTTTTACATAACAGGCCGTCTGAAACAACGGAGAACGATATGAATGCGGTTGTAATTGCGGTCATCATCATGCTTGTGCTGTCTTTATCGCGCGTGCATGTAGTGCTCAGCTTGGCTGTCGGCGCGTTTGTCGGCGGCTTGGTGGCCGGTATGCCTTTGGAGAATATAACCAACACGACCGGAGATGTGGTGCAGCAAGGGATTATTCCTGTTTTTAACGAAGGCCTGAAAGGCGGGGCGCAAATCGCGCTGTCTTATGCCATGCTCGGCGCGTTTGCCATGGCCATCACGCATTCCGGCCTGCCGCAACAGCTCGCCGGTGTGATTATCCGCAAGCTCAACGGCGGCGAAGGCAACGCGAAAGGCGAAGGCGCGGTCAAATGGCTGCTGCTGGCGATTATTTTGTGCATGGGCGTGATGAGCCAAAACGTCGTGCCGATTCATATTGCGTTTATCCCGATGATTATTCCCCCGCTGCTGTTGGTGTTCAACCGTTTGAAACTCGACCGCCGTTTGGTGGCCTGCGTGATTACGTTTGGCTTGGTAACGACTTATATGTTCCTGCCTTACGGTTTCGGCGCCATTTTCTTGAACGACATCATGCTGGGCAATATCCGCTCGGCAGGCATGGACACCAGCGGCATTAATGTGATGCACGCAATGGCGATTCCGGCTTTGGGCATGGTATTCGGCTTACTGCTGGCCTTTTTGCACTACCGCAAGCCGCGTATTTATCAAAACAATACCACGGACACGGAAGACAACCGTGCGGCAGTACAACAACAAGAGCCTTCAACCTATCGCAGCTTGGTGGCGGCCGTGGCGATTGCCGTGTGTTTTGCCATTCAGCTTTTGTACGATGGTTCGCTGGTATTGGGTGCCATGTTGGGCTTTGCCGTGTTTATGATGTTGGGCGTGATGAACCGCTCCGCCGCCAGCGATGTCTTCGGCGAAGGCATCAAAATGATGGCGATGGTCGGCTTTATTATGATTGCGGCTCAAGGTTTCGCCGCCGTAATGAACGCAACCGGCGAGATTCAGCCTTTGGTCGAACACAGCATGGCTTTGTTCGGCGGCAATAAAGGCATGGCCGCATTGACCATGTTGTGCGTCGGCTTGCTGGTGACCATGGGCATCGGCTCGTCCTTCTCGACTTTGCCGATTATTACCGCGATTTATGTGCCTTTGTGCGTGAGCTTGGGCTTCTCGCCTATGGCGACCGTCGCCATCGTCGGCACGGCCGGTGCGCTGGGCGATGCAGGCTCCCCTGCTTCCGACTCGACACTCGGCCCGACCATGGGACTGAACGCTGACGGTCAACACGACCACATCCGCGATTCGGTCATCCCGACTTTTATCCACTACAATATCCCGCTGATGGCTGCCGGCTGGATTGCCGCGATGGTGCTGTAATATGAGCGATATTCAGGAATTGGAACACCGCGTCACGGAGCTGGAAATTCAGACGGCCTTGCAGGAAGATTTAATCGGCAGCCTGAACAACGCCATCGCCAAGATGCAGCAGACTTTGGATTTGCAACAAGGCCAGCTGCGGCTTCTGTATCAACGGATGCAGGACAAAGGCGCAAACGGCGAACGCGAACCGTACAGCCTGCGCGATGAGATTCCGCCGCATTATTGATCAACTGAAAAAAGGTGTGTTGGATACATGCCCTTTTCTTTTATAACAAAGGCCGTCTGAAAGTTAATCAAGCTTTCAGACGGCCTTTTAAACAATCAAACCTTACAAACAAGCCAATTCGTTGGCCATTTGCTGCTCGATGGTTTCACGTTGGCGGATTAGTTTGCATTCGTTGCCGTCAACCAATACTTCCGCCGCACGGTTGCGCGTGTTGTAGTTGCTCGCCATGCTTGAGCCATACGCACCGGCGCTGCGGATAAGCAGCAAATCCCCTTCTTCGCAGGCGATGGTGCGGTCTTTGCCGAGGAAGTCGCCGGTTTCGCAAATCGGGCCGACGATATTGGCCGTCAATGGCTCAATGTCTTTGGTTTCGACCGCTTCGATGTGATGATAGGCATCATAAAGCGCCGGACGCATCAAATCGTTCATCGCCGCATCGACCATCACAAAGTTTTTCTCTTCGCCATGTTTGACGAATTCGACGCGCGTCAACAACGCACCTGCATTGCCGACCAAACTGCGGCCGGGCTCGAGAACCAGTTTCAGACGGCGTGTACCGATCAGTTTTTGAACTTCTTTGGCATACGCACCCAAATCAGGCACATTTTCATCTTGGTAAACAATGCCGACACCGCCGCCCAAGTCCAAGTGTTCCAACACAATACCTTCATCTGCCAGTTGGTCGACCAAGGCCAAGATACGTTCGCAGGCTTCGACAAGCGGGCTGAGGTCGGTCAGTTGTGAGCCGATATGGCAGTCGATACCGACGATTTTTAAATGGCTTTGCCGGGAAGCATGACGATAGGCCTCAAGCGCATCGGCATAGGCAATACCGAACTTGTTGGCTTTCAGGCCGGTGGAGATATAAGGGTGGGTTTTGGCATCGACATCGGGGTTGACGCGCAGAGAAACCGGGGCGACTTTATCCAAGCGCGCGGCAACTTTCTGAATACGGTCGATTTCGGGAATGCTCTCCATATTGAAGCATTTCACGCCTGCATTCAGTGCGAATTCAATTTCTGCTTCACTCTTGCCCACACCGGAAAAAATCGTTTTCGCCGCATCGCCGCCTGCCGCCAAAACACGCGCCAACTCGCCACCGGACACAATGTCAAAACCGCTCCCCAAAGAAGCAAAGTGCTTGATGATGCTCAGGTTGCCATTCGCTTTTACCGCATAGCAAACAAGCGGATTTAAAGCGGCAAATGCGGTTTGGTAGTTTTCAAACGCCTCGGTCAGCGCAGATTTGCTGTACACATAAAGCGGCGTACCAAACTCTTCGGCAAGGTGTGTATAAGGGAGTTGTTCGCAGAATAAGGTCATGTTTGTGAAGTCTTTTTTTAATTGTTGGTTTGAGTGGTCGGTTCTTTGGCCGTATCGAATTTCAAGCCGGTTTGAATCACGCCGAAGCGCGCCTTGTCGCCTTCTTTGGGCAGGTAGAGGTCGCCTTTGTAGCCGCAGGCAGAAAGCAGCAGAGCCGTTGCCGCTGCAAAAAATACGCCGTATTTCATCAGTAAAACTTTCTTCATCATTACGAATGTGGCAAGATTCGGTATCTTAAACAAAAACCACACAAAAAGCCATGATGACCGAAAGCGAATTCATCCGCATGAGCGAAGAATTGTTCGAACACATCGAAGACCAAATCGACGAAAACGGCTGGGATTTCGACTGCCAGTTTGCCGGAAACGTCCTGACCATCGAAGCCGAAAACGGCACGCAAATCATCGTCAACCGCCACACGCCCAACCAAGAATTGTGGATTGCCGCCAAAAGCGGCGGCTACCATTTCGCCGAGCAAAACGGCAAATGGCTGGCAACGCGCGACAGCCGCGATTTCTACGACGTTTTAAACGAAGCACTGAGTGCGGCTTCGGGCGAAGCAGTTGAGATTGCAGAATTGTGATTCAGTCTTCAAATATCTCTAGCTAAAAATCTATTTACCTCAAAGGATACCCAAATGCCCCTACTAGACAGTTTCAAAGTCGACCACACCCGTATGCACGCCCCTGCCGTACGCGTGGCAAAAACCATGACCACACCCAAAGGCGACACCATTACCGTGTTTGACCTGCGTTTCTGCATTCCCAACAAAGAAATCCTGCCTGAAAAAGGCATTCATACGCTGGAGCACCTGTTCGCAGGCTTTATGCGCGACCACTTAAACGGCAACGGCGTTGAAATCATCGACATTTCCCCGATGGGCTGCCGTACCGGTTTCTACATGAGCCTCATCGGCACGCCCGACGAGCAAAAAGTAGCCGACGCATGGCTCGCTTCAATGCAGGATGTTTTGACCGTTCAAGACCAAAGCAAAATCTCCGAGCTGAACGAATACCAATGCGGCACTTACCTGATGCACTCGCTTGCCGAAGCGCACGAAATCGCCCAAAACGTTTTGGCACGCAAAGTCGCCGTCAATAAAAACGAAGAGCTGACATTGGACGAAAGCCTGTTGAACGCTTAATACGTAATGACAGCAAAGGCCGTCTGAAACTTTATATGACAAGTTTCAGACGGCCTTAAGACCTTTTATTCCAATTTTCAACCTTCCAACCACAGTTTTACACCGCCTAAAAATAAGTTGGCGGATGCTGACAGTGTACATAGTATAATTACACTTTAAACAAACAACCTGATTCTATTGCCTTTATGAAACCGTTTTTCTGCAAAACCGCCATTGCCCTCAGCCTGACCCTCCCTGCCGCCGCCAACGCTGCCGAGTATGTCTGCAATGTTGAAGGCATCACTGTTTATGCTTCATACCAGATCAACAATACCTGCCGCGTAGTTGACACAAACACCACTACAGAGAGCGGCATTGTTGCAGAACCTAACGTATTCACTGAATCTGAACCAACTAATAAATCCGTTACAAATGGTTCTGCTATTCTCAACGATATGTCCGCTTTAAAAACGGTACAAACAACAGAATTTAAAGCATCTGCCGCTGACTACGTTCATGCTTCTCAAGCAACGCCTGCGGTACAAACCCCAGTCGTTGTTACTCGAAATGAATACGGTATTCCGGCACCTATTTCCATTCCTATTGCACAAGCACGTCTAACTTCTCAAATTGACAAAAACGTTGCTGACGGTCTTGCCATTCTCAGCGATACAGCTGTTTTAGACACTGCCCCTACAATAAAGTCTGAAATTGACACTACCGACGTTCTCAAGGTCATGTCTACTACTACACAGCCTCAAACTATGGCTGTTCAAACTCCAAACAATACTCCTACCCCTATTACGCAAACCCTTCCAACAACATCTGCGATTCAACTCCCTCAAACAATTATTCAGAATCCTGTTGTTTTACCCAAAACACCTGATAAAACTACGGCCAAACAAAATAACCAAACCGTAATTGCCTCAGATGAAGCAATCGACAAAACACCTATCAACGTTGAAACCAAGCGTAAAGGTAAAGCCTATACCAAAACCTCAACCCGATATAATGCAAAAAACACCAATACTGGTAAAACAACTGTCGCAAACACGGCTAACGAACAAACGATTAAAACCGTTGTTGCGCCAACAGTAGAATCAAATGTACCAAATAAACCTGCTACAACGGTTTTCCCGGTAGATCAAAGCAAAACATCCGCGCAAACACCTTTCCCTAAGGCATATACACCGGCTGCCAATATTCCGTTTGATCCGAGCAATGTTTACAACGATATTAAAATTTTGCCCCATATTCCAATTACCAGCGTGACCAATACAGCCGAAGCCGCCAATCCGCGCCTCAATATTATCCTGCGCAACCGCCCAGGCAAAGCACGCGCCTCTTCATACAGCAAATACAAAGCCCCTGTTATCCGTACTGCTCCTGTGGTTACGCCGGCTCCTAAACCAAGCCCTAAAGAAACCCGCAAACAGATATTGCAGACTGAAGTGCGCAATGAACAGGCTGCTATTACCCGCCTTCAAACACAGCTGAATGCGGCCAAACAAAAAGGCGACCAGATTAAAATCCAACAGCTGACCCATACCATCAACGCCCGTAAAGCGAATATCCGCGCTATTCAAGGTGAGATGTCTCGTTGATTGGTTTTTGATACAAAAAGGCCGTCTGAAAATATTTTCAGACGGCCTTTTTAATGACATAAACCTTATTTATTCAAAAGACAAATACTTTCTCTAAAATCATTTGCCGATCACGCCAAAGTATATTTCTTCACACTCCTACCCTCGTGCGCCATTACTTCTTCTATCCAATCGGCGATATTTTGCCAATAATATTGCGGCTTTTCAGATGGCCTATCAGTCTGAGTACCTTCATCATTCAACACAACGGGAACACCCTGCTCTGCACCGGCTTCAAGCAACATCCAAATACTGCCTTCATGGGTATCGGCATGAGCTGCTTGATGTTCATATGCCCAGCCAACCGCAGCTTGTCCGCCATTTTGCACAGACTGCATCGCCAGCAATAATGGATGAAAGCAGGTATCTATATTATTGTCGGCAGCCACAACCAAAGTTGCACCATGCGTTCCTAACGCTTGCGCGGCATGAAATACTGGGGAGTTGTGCAGATTGGCGATAAAGTCAAACGGCATCGCGGCGTGATGGTTCAGCACATTATCTGCCATTTTTTCAAATACGGATGGTGAAGAAAACGGCGTACCGAGAAAAACAGCACAATCAGAACGGATTTTGCTTTGTTCCTTTAGCTGCCCTGCACCAAGCGCGGCAAGCAGGCTTAACCGACTGAGACGGCGGGTATCCATACCGCTTTGCTGCTTTAAGGTTTGTTTGAGGATTTTACCGTCGGTGCCGGCATCAGTATCAAAACGCACAGCGGCGGTAATACGGATATTAGGATTTACGGTTGCCATTGCCATACCAAAGATGTGTTGCTGCCGCCAAAACCAAACTGATTGGCCAAACAGAAAAAGCTGCCTTTTTGTAAAGTCGCGCACTCGGAAAAACAAATTTCCCGCCCCTGATAATCGTTGCTTCCGCCTTGTTTTAAAGCGGATAAAAGCAAAGCCGTTTCAAGGGCTGCCGTTGCGCCAAGCGTGTGTCCGATTTGCGGCTTGAACGCCATCAAAGGCGGCAGTGTACCGAATATATTTTCCAGTGCGGCCAATTCAGCGGCATCGCTGTCAGCCGTGCCGATACCGTGTGTTTTAACGGCTGCAATACTTTCAGGAGCGATGCCTGCAATATCTAACGCACGGCGCATTACCTGCTCTTGCGCTTGGCCATCGCTTTGAATCAGGTCATTGCCTGTATTGGCGGCGTGTCCGATAAGTTTCAGACGGCCTGAAGAAGATTCGGGAGCAGCGGAAGATAAGGCAAGTGCGGCAACACCTTCGCCTAAAATCAAACCGTTTCTGCCAAAAGGCCGATACTGTTCGGCCAGCAAACCCAAACTGTGAAAATGCAGCAAAGTCAGCCGGTTGAGGTTTTCAATACCAAGCACAAAGGCACGCTCCGCCCCGTCGCGCAAACAATTATCCGCCTGAATCAGCGCATGGGCAGATGAAGTGCAGGCAGTAGCGAAACTGAAAATCTGCCGATTGCCGCTGCGCCGGCGCAAATCTTCGGCAAGATAAAGCAAATTGTGTTCTTCTACCGCCCTATTGCCCGCAAAATGGCGGTTTTCATATTCGGAGATGGAATAGGAACTGGAACCGATAAACACCGGCGCATCATGCCAGCTTTCAGACGGCCAGCCTGCATTTTCGGCGGCTCGGCGCAAATGTTGTTCGGCAATATCCGCAAATTCCTTCCGCCCCAAACTGTCGCCTGCGAATGCACGAAAATAAGCAGCCTGCTGCGGTTGGTTTAAAAACGTATAAGACACCGCATCAGGCCGTCTGAAATCCGTTTGCGGATTCAAGGCAGAAGTGGCCGCCGTACCGCAAACCCAACTCACGCGCCATGCTCCGCACGAATAAACGCTGCCAAATCGCGTACGCACATCATATGTTTGCGCACCATCCGGTCGCCCTGCAGGCGCACTTGGAAATACTGTTGCAAGGCAACGCTGATTTGCAGTGCATCAAGCGAATCCAAACCGACCGGACTGCCATCGCCAAACAAAAGTGCATCGTCGGTGAAATCATCCATATCCACATCGTCGGCCTTATCGGCCTCTTGTACGATTAACTTTTTCAATTCCGTTTCCAGCTCGTGCTCAGCCAGTGTAAAGGTGTAAGACATTTTTTAAACTCCCATTTTTATCTCATGAAGCAATAGCTCATTTTAGCGAAACTCGCTACACTCGTTTTAGCAAAACTCGCTACGCTCGTTTTCAGACGGCCCGAACTTTATGCAAAATCGCCCCAAAGCGTCTGCATGGCGGCGATGGCCGCAAGTGAGGCGGTTTCGGTACGCAACACCCGTTTACCAAGCGTAACGGATTGAAAACCGGCATCAAATGCCTGCTGCTCTTCCTTCTCCGTCCAGCCGCCTTCCGGGCCGACCATAAACACGACTTTGCCGGATTGCGGCCGAACATCGCTCAGTTTTTGTGCGCGGTTCAAGCTCATTAACAGTTTGGTCGTTTCCTGCGGCAACTGCTGCAGAGCCTGTGCATAAGTCGTCAGCGGCAAAACCTTCGGCACAATATTGCGGCCGCTTTGTTCACACGCCGAAACGACGATTTCCTGCCAACGCGCTACCCGCTTTTCTGCACGTTCGCCACTCAAGCGGACGACACAGCGTTCGCTGATGACAGGACGAATTTCTGCCACGCCCAATTCCACGCTTTTCTGTAAAGTGAAATCCATGCGCTCGGCGGCGGATACCGCCTGTACCAACGTAATGTTCAGCGGCGATTCGTTGTCCGTTGCCTCTTCACGCAAAATCCGCACGCTGGCGCGGCGTTTTTCCAAAACTTCGGGCAAAGCCGGATATACCTTGCCATTGCCGTTGAACAACACGATTTCTTCCGTGTTTTTCACGCGCAATACATTCAAATGGCGCACCACATTATCGGGCAATTCGACCACGCTGTCGGGGCTTAAGGCAAAATCAACATAAAATCGGGGCATGGTTTCCTGCTTTATTCATGTATATAATTTGAACTTTCGTGAACGAAATTGAAACACGGCGACGACATACACTTGCCTGCCTGATTTTGATTTCATCCACTATAATTTGAAAACTTCCCGAATTTTAATCCACTGTCACGCAAAACTGCAAAAAACAAGGATACGCCGTGCTATACCGTTTACAGAAAGTCGTCCGCCACATCGCCCAAACCGAAGTCATGCCGCGTTTTCTGAACACGCCGTCACGACGCAAGGAAGACGGTTCGGTTTTGAGTGAAGCGGATTTGGCCGCACAAACCGCTTTTGCCGCCGCCCTGCCCTTATTGGAAGATTGTCCGATGTTGGGCGAGGAGATGAGCGTTCAGGAGCAAACCCGTTTGTGGAACGAACATTCAGACGGCCTGTGGATTGTCGATCCTATCGACGGCACAAACAACTTCGTCAACGGTTTGCCGCATTTTGCCGTATCCGTCGCACTGGTTAAAAACGGCCACGCCGAATTGGGCGTGATTTACAATCCGGTCAGCGGCGAATGTTTCTATGCCGAACGCGGCAAAGGCGCATTCCTCAACGGTACGCCACTACCGCTGCGCTCCGAAAACAAAAAACTCAACGAATCCATTGCCGGCGTAGAAATCAAATACCTGCGTTCGGGCAAACTCGCCAGCCGCATGAATACCCTTGCCCCATTCGGCACAATCCGCAGCATGGGCAGCAGCACGCTCGATTGGTGCTATCTTGCCAGCGGCCGCTACGATATTTATATCCACGGCGGACAAAAGCTGTGGGACTACGCTGCCGGCGCATTGATTTTTGAAGAAGCCGGCGGCTGCCTGACTACTTTGGAAGGCGACGATTTTTGGAGCGGCGAACATGTATTCAAGCGTTCCGTCATCGCCGCATTGCAACCCGAACTGTTTCAGCAATGGGTGAAATGGATTCGAGAAAATCAGTAAAAATGCCGTTTATCTTCAAAAAATCACGATTATCTTGCAATTTATTGAAATTATTTCACTTCTTAACAGCATTTAATACTAAAAACGGTAGAATATTAATCGCTGACACAACACCGCTCTTTCATCCCTTTTGGGCGGTGCAGCAAGTAAGACGTTTTCCCGCAATGTATTGGCCATTCATACTTCTCCCTTAGTATGAATGGTTTTTTTTATCTGCAAAAACCGCTCAGGCCGTCTGAACGTTCAGACGGCCTCTGTTTACACTACTATTTGAAAAACTGTCCGCAACACGCCTTAAACTTTTTGCCCGAACCGCACAAACAAGGCTGTTTCATCGTCGGCAAAGCAACGGTCGGATCCATAAAGTACCAACGCCCATCTATTTTCACAAACGCCGACAATTCATGATGGCACTCTGTTTGCCCGTTCTCTTTAAAATACGCCTCAAACTCGACCAAAGCATGCAGCTTGCCAAACGGCACATGACGGATAACCTTCAATCCCGACCACTGCGTCTGCTTACTCCATGCCGCCAAATCCTGCTTATCCAACAAATTCTGCTGCGCAGGGACAGTCGTGTCCACGATATAGTCGATTTCCTGCAAAACATACGCGCTGTAACGCGAACGCATCAACTCTTCCGCCGTCGAGGTCGCCACCTCACACGCATGAAACGGTGCGCAACATTCCGTATAAACACGCCCCGACTGACAGGGGCAAAGTGTAGCCGTCATTCCTAATTACCCGAATAAATCCATTTCAAAATTATAACGTAAACCCGACTCAGGCCGTCTGAAAATGAGTGTAGCGAGTTTCGCCAAAACGATTGTAACGAGTTTACCAAAACGAGCGTGGAGAGTTTCGCTAAAATAAGCAAAGCGGGTTTCGCCAAAACAAACGCAACAATCTGATATAATGCGCCTTTTCGATTTTGACTATCCATGATGACCATTCCCATCCAAAGCATCAGCCGCCTGTTGCCGCAAACCCAATGCCGTGAGTGCGGTTATGAAGGCTGCCTACCCTATGCGCGCGCCCTGTCGGCAGGAGAAGCATCGGTAAACCTGTGCGCACCGGGTGGGGAAACCGTCATGAAAGACCTGGCCGACCTATTGGGCAAGCCCTACCTCGCGCCGGCAAAAACACAAATCAAAGCCGTAGCCCTGATTGACGAAGCCGTCTGCATCGGCTGTACCGCCTGTATCCGCGCCTGCCCTGTCGATGCCATTATGGGCGCATCCAAACTGATGCACACCGTCATCAGCGACGAATGCACCGGCTGCGGCTTGTGCGTTCCCCCCTGCCCCGTCGACTGCATCGACATGGTTCCCGTATCGCAGCCCTTCCTGCCGTCCGCACGCCGTTTCAGCACCTCTGCCGAACCGCGCTTTGCCGCCGCCGAACACGCACAAAGCCGTTTTGAACGCCATACCGCGCGCAAACAGCGCGACGATGCCGAACGCAAAGCCCTGCTGGCGCAACGCGAAGCCGCCGTCAAAGCCAAACAGGCCGCACAGGCACAAACCCAAACAGCCGCACCAAGCGCCGCATTCAACCCCATGGATTTGATTGCTAAAGCCATGGCAAAAGCGCAATCGCAACAGGACAAACTCGTCTCCTCCGACAACCGCGAAGACTTCAAAGCGCGCCAAATCGAAGAAGCCAAAGAACGCGCCGAACTGCGCCGCGCCCAGCGTGATGCCAAATACGGCAACGAAGCCGAAAAAGCCGCCGCCATCGAGTTTCTGCGCCGCTACAAAGCCGAGCAGGAAGCGGCCAAAGAAGCGCGCTGATTTCCAAAACAACAAACCCATTCTGACCGCATCAGGCCGTCTGAAAACATTGCACGAAAACCAATAACTTTATGACCACACAAGAATTTCCACACCAGCATACCGCCCATTGCGAAAGCGGTGTGATGTCCACCCTACTCAAATACCATGGCCACAATTTAGACGAAGCCATGATTTTCGGCATTGCCCACGCACTGACATTTGTCTGGATGCCGCTGATCAAATTAAACGGCATGCCGCTGGTTTCCTACCGTACCGCGCCGCGCAGCATCATCAAAAACACCTGCAAAGCATTGGGGCTGAAATTATCCGTCCGCAAATTTTCCGACGCACAAAGCGGACAAGCCGCATTGGATGCCGCGCTGTCCTCAGGCAAGCTGGCAGGTTTGCAAACCTCCGTCTTCTGGCTGCCGTATTTCCCGCCGCAAATGCGCTTCCATTTCAACGCACACAATCTTCTAGTATACGGCAAAGACGGTAACGACTACCTCATCAGCGACCCCGTATTTGAAACCGTACAACGCTGCGCCGCCGAAGATTTGCAACGGGCGCGCTTCGCCAAAGGTGTATTGGCGGCAAAAGGCATGATGTACACGCTGGAAAACGACAGGTCGTCTGAAAAAGTTCAGGCCGACTTGCCCGCCATCATCCGCAAAGCCATCCGCAAAAACGCCAAACAAATGCTCGCACCGGTCTTTTTCATCGGCGTAAAAGGTATCCGCACGCTGGCCAAAAAAATCGAATCCCTGCCCGCCAAACAAAACGACAAATACCAAAAACTGTTTCTCGGCCATTTGGTACGGATGCAGGAAGAAATCGGCACCGGCGGCGCAGGTTTCCGCTACATCTACGCCTATTTCCTCGAACAGGCCGCCCATATCTGCAACGAACCTGCGTTTCAGACGGCCTCAGAACAAATGACCGCCATCGGTGACCAATGGCGTCAATTCGCAGCAATGTGCGTGAAACAATGCAAAAAACCATCTGAAAACGGCTGCCGCAACATCGCCGAATTTCTACGCAAAATTGCGGATAATGAAGAAGCATTGTGGCGCGGATTATTGAAATAATCAGGATTTATTCGTTCCCGATTAATCTACCGTGGATTATTTTGACATTCAGGCCGTCTGAAAACTAAAAGAAATTAAAAATGCGTTACCTAGCTACTGTCTTATTCTTGTGTTCCGCCTTAACCCATGCCGCGCCGCCGGACGGCTTTGCCTTGGTTCATGATGCCGACGGACATACCAACTTACGCGAAAGCCCCGATTTGAATGCCAGAGTCTTGGCAAAAATCCCCAACGGCACACCGTTGAAATGTTTGGGTGATGGTGGCGAAGGCAGTTTGAGTTTCTGTACTGCCCAACTGCAACAACCTGCCGCAGAAGACTACGGTTTCATCCATTACAGCCGTCTGATATTTCCCGCCTCCGATAAAAGCTTCGCCCGACTGCGCGAACAATCCGGTCATGACGATACGCTGACTTTGTCCGGTAGCGGACAAAAGGTACACATCGTTGCCCGCCGCATCCATCCAAAACTCAGCGACTTCTCGGGCATCAACAAAGACAAATACACCGCGCGGCTCTATCGAGGCAAACCTTTCTATGGTACAGACTATGACATTCCCAAAAGCGTGTTCGCGCTTGAACGCATCACGCTAAACGGTCAAGCGGTTCCCGCTGCCGAACTGCAAGGACTCTTTTCGCCCGATTTTGCCTCCACCGCACGCGACAGCAATGTGTATCACGGCTGGGAAGCCTATTATCGCGACAGCAATAAGACGCTTTATCTGTTCGGCAGACAAGGTTCGGACGGTGATCCCTTCGGCGTCTGCTTTATATTTAAGGACGGCAAATTCCAGCGCCGTTATTTATGGGGTGCTGCGATTTAAATATCGCTCGAAAAGGCCGTCTGAAACCATGATTCAAATCCAATCCCTCTCCCACCGTTATCCCAAAGCCGAAACTGCCGCGCTGGACAATGTGTCGTTCGATATTGCCGACGGCGAATGTTTGGGGCTGCTCGGTCACAATGGTGCGGGGAAAACGACGCTGATGTCGCTTTTGGCAGGCTTGCAGGAAGTACGGCAGGGCGAAATTTTGTTTGACGGCAAACCGTTGCGCCTGTTGAGCCGCAGCGAGCGGCAGAAAATCGGTTTGGTGCCGCAGGATTTTGCGTTTTATCCGCAGCTTTCTGTGTGGGACAACTTGCTGTTTTTCGCTTCGCTTTACAAAGTGCGCGACAAAGGCCGTCTGAATGCGCTGTTGGAACAGACCGACTTGACCGCCCACAAAAACAAGGCGGCGAAGCATCTTTCGGGCGGGCTTAAACGCCGTCTGAATTTTGCCATCGGCCTGATTAACACGCCGCAACTGGTGTTCCTAGACGAAATCACGGTCGGCATCGACCCGCAGTCGCGCCGCTTTATCCTCGACAGCGTGGCAGATTTGACGCGGCAGGGGGTAACGGTGGTTTACACCTCGCACTATCTGTCGGAAATCGAGCAGCTTTGCGGCAAAATCGCGCTGCTGCAACACGGCAAACTGGTGTATCACGGCGGTTTGGACGAGCTTTTAAGTACGCAAACCGGTGTCGTGCGTTTTACTGTCGAACCGCCGCTGCCGCCTCAAACGCTGGCCGCTTTGGGTGCTAAGCGAGTGGACAGCCGCGGCATGATGGAAACCACATACGATGCCGCCGCCGTTTACGCCGCCCTGCAAGAAAGCGGCGCGCAAATCCGCTACTTCCAGCAGGGACACGGTTCGCTGGAAACGTTTTACCTTGATTTCCTGCGCAAAGACGAACCGGCAACAGATAAGCAAAATCCACAATGACGACTTCCTCCCTCCTCAAAGAACTCAAATTGCTCTGCCGCGACCTGCACGGTTTGGCCGTGTTGTTTGTGATGCCCATCGCCTTCATGCTGATTATGTCGTTGGCGCTGAGCCGCGACCAAGACCCACACACCGACAGCCGCATCGCTCTGGTCGGCACAGCAGACGACAGCCTCAATACTGCGCTGGCAGCCGCGTTGGAAAAAGAGCAGATTCATGTCACGCTGATGCCGTCTGAAAAACTGACCGACGCGCAAAACGGCCTGCACGACAAGCGTTTCCAACTGGTGCTGCACAACCCGAACGCCGCCTCCGACAAAATCGCCGACAACAAAGCCTTGCAAATCTATGTACCGCCCGATACCGAGCCTTCGTGGCTGGCGGCGGTCAAAGGCGTTTTGCAGCAGCACTACACCCAAACGCGGCTGGACGCTTATTTTGACAACAACGAAGGCATCAAAATCAACAATAAAAAACTGCCCCGCTCTATCCGCAAAGACATCCAGAAAAAAGTCGATGAAAAAAACGACGAGCAATTCGCCGCCGTGCAAACCTTTTTAGATAAAAAAATGCTGGAAGAACACTATCTGAGCGCAGGCAGCGGCAAGGTTGAAAAACCCAACGCAGTACAGCACAGCGTACCCGCATGGCTGATTTTCGGTATGTTTTTCATCATGATACCGCTGTCGAACGTCATGGCGCTGGAACGCCAGACCAACACCATCACCCGCCTGCGTCTCGCCCGCGCCTCCGCGCCCGGCCTGATTGCCGCCAAACTCGTCCCCTATTTCCTGATTAACCAGCTTCAGTTTGTCGGAATGCTGCTGCTCGGCCGCTACCTTCTGCCCGAAATCGGCATACCCGCCCTCATACTCAACGGCAGCCTTGTTCCCTACGCGCTGCTGTCCGCCGCCGTCAGCGCCGCCGCACTTGGCTACGCGCTGTTAATCAGTGTCTGCGCCAAATCTACCGAACACGCCGTCGTCCTCGGTGGCGGTGGCATCATCCTGATGGCGGCAATCGGCGGCATTATGGTACCCGCCCACGTCATGCCCGAAACCATGCAGCAACTCACTTGGATTTCCCCGATGGCTTGGGGCTTGAAGGCTTTTCAGGAATTGCTGCTCAACCGCAGCGGACTGGACGGAATCGGCCGTTATCTGCTTTTATTGTCTACATTCTCTTTTGCCACACTGACTGCTGCCGTATTGGTTTATCGTAGGCAGTTGCAGACGCAGGTAAGGTTTTAAACCGTTTGTCTGCACTAAGTAGAAAACTTATTTCTCAAAACCATTCCTACAAAACTTCAGGCCGTCTGAAAATATCTTTCAGACGGCCTGATGCCTGATGTGCTATGGATTGTTTCAATAACAAAATACTCAACAAAATCCTAAAATCCAAACGTAAAAAACCTGCTTTTTTCAAAGCAGGTTTTCATATTTGGTGGGTCGTGAGCGATTCGAACGCTCGACCAACGGATTAAAAGTCCGCTGCTCTACCGACTGAGCTAACGACCCGATAAGTTGCGCATTATAGAGACGGGTCTCACAGCTGTCAACACTTTTTTAAACTTTTTTATTCGACGACGATTTTCGGGAAGCGGCTGCTGAAGTCTTTGCCTTTATCGGCAATGGCTAGTGCGATTTGGAATGCGGCTTCGGTGTAGATGTCGGCGATGGTTTGGTTGTTTTCAAACAAGGCCGAAGATGTGCCGCTGTCCATGGCTTCGCGTACAGGCAGGCTCAACGGAAGCTGGCCGAGCAACGGTACGTTCAAACGCTCTGCCAAGTTTTTACCGCCTTCTGCGCCAAAGATTGCTTCGGCATGGCCGCAGTTGGAGCAGATATGGACAGACATGTTTTCTAAAACGCCCAAAATCGGGATATTGACTTTGTTGAACATATCCACGGCTTTTCGTGCATCAATCAGGGCGATGTCTTGTGGCGTAGTGACGACAACGGAGCCGGTCACGGGGATTTTTTGCGACAGAGTCAATTGGATATCGCCTGTACCCGGTGGCAGATCGATGAAGAGATAATCGACATTGTCCCACTCGCTTTGAAACATCAGCTGTTGCAAGGCTTGGCTGACCATCGGGCCGCGCCAAACGACGGCTTGGTCGGTATCGACCAGGAAACCGATAGACATTACTTGAATGCCGCTTTCGGCTTCAACGGGAATCAGTTTTTTGTTTTGTTGGTCGGGTTTGCGGTCTTGTACGCCGAGCATGGTGGGCTGGCTTGGGCCGTACAGGTCGGCATCGAGTACGCCGACACGCGCGCCCATCCTGGCCATTGCGGTGGCAAGGTTGGCAGTGGTCGTTGATTTGCCGACACCGCCTTTACCGGATGCAACAGCGATGATGTTTTTCACGCCTTTGATGGTTGCTACGCCGGGTTGGACTTTGTGCGTACCGATTTCGGTATCGATACTTAAGTGGATATGCGTGTCGCCGGTATGGGCCATGACGGCTTCTTGGAGGGCGTTGGCAATGTCTGCGGCAATATGGGCAACTGGGAATGCGAATTTCAGGCCGATATGCAGGCCGTCTGAACGCTCTTCAAGGAGTGTAACGGCTTTTTCGCTGCCTAAGGTGCGCATTGTGTGGGGAATCAATACGGCATCGAGTGCGGTTCGGATGGCTGGGATATTCATAATCTGCCTCTTGAATGTGGGAAATTGTTTATGTGCGCGATTTGTCGTGCGACAAATCTGCCGAATTATACCCTTGAACGCCATGCAAGGGATACGCCCGAAAAACTTCAGGCTGCCTGAAACATCGGGCAGCCTGAAAAGAGAGTCAACTAAAACGCGGCCTTATTCGCTCAAGAGCGCAATGTCGGCAACTGCGTTCATTTGTTCTGCCAAGCGGTTCAGCAAGTTCAAACGGTTTTGTTTCACGGCGGCATCTTCGGCCATCACCATCACGCCGTCGAAGAATGCGTCGACTTGCGGTTTGACGGAAGCCAGCTCGGACAAAGCAGTTTGGAAATTGCCTTCGGCAACGGCAGCGGAGATTTTCGGCTGCAAACCTTGCGCGGCGGCGTACAGGGCTTTTTCTTCGTCTTGTTGCAGCAGGCTTTCATCGACTTCGCCCAACTCTGCATCGGCTTTTTTCAGCAGGTTTTGCACGCGTTTGTTGGCGGCGGCGAGTGCGGCGGCTTCGGGTAGTTGTTTGAATGCGGCGACGGCTTGCAGTTTGGCGGTCAAATCGTCCAAACGGCGCGGCTGTTTGGCGAGTACGGCAGCGACGATGTCTTGCGGATAGTCGTTCTGCAATAACACGGCCAAACGCGCCTGCATGAAGTCGGCGGTTTCAGACGGCGTTTTCTCGTTGAGCAAACCTTTGGGGAAGTTGTAGAAGGTCGTCTGAATCAGCCCGTTTACGTCCAAACCGTACTGCATCAACATCCGCAAAATACCCAAGGCGGCGCGGCGCAGGGCGTAGGGGTCCTTGTCGCCGGTCGGAATCAGACCGATGCCCCAAATGCCGACCAAGGTTTCCAGTTTGTCGGCCAGCGCAACGGCGGTGGCGACTTTGCCGTTTGGCAGGTTGTCGCCGGCAAAGCGGGGTTGATAGTGCTGCTCGATGGCTTCGGCGATTTCTTCGGTTTCGCCGTCCAAGCGGGCATAGTATTTGCCCATGGTGCCTTGCAATTCGGGGAACTCGCTGACCATTTCGGTTACCAAGTCGGCTTTGGCCAAACGCGCGGCGCGTTCGGCTGCGGCAGCGTCCGCGCCCAATGCTTTGGCGATGTGGGCGGCAATGCTTTGCAGGCGTTTGATACGCTCGGCTTGTGAACCGATTTTGTTGTGATAAACCACGCTGGACAATTTCGGCAAGCGGCTTTCCAAAGTCGCTTTTTGGTCTTGTTTGTAGAAGAACTCGGCATCAGACAAACGCGCGCGCAATACGCGTTCGTTGCCTTGGATGATGTGTGACGGGTCTTCGGTTTGCAGGTTGGACACTAGCAGGAAGCGGTTCATCAGCTTGCCGTTTTGATCGAGCAACGGGAAGTATTTTTGGTTTTGCTGCATGGTCAGAATCAAGCATTCTTGCGGTACGGCGAGGAAGTGTTCTTCAAAACCGGCTTCTAATACCACAGGCCATTCGACCAATGCGGTCACTTCATCCAGTAATGCTTCATCGGCTGCAACAGTCGCGTTCAGACGGCCTGCCTGCTCGTTCAAGGCCGTCTGAATGGCGGCTTTGCGTTCGGCAAACGATGCTTCCACTTTGCCTTGCTCGCGCATTTGTGCGGCGTAGCTGTCGGCATTTTCGATGGCGATTTCGCCGCTGGAGAGGAAGCGGTGACCCAATGTTTTGTTGCCGCTTTGCAGGCCCAAAACGCTGACGTTTACGATGTCGCCGCCGTGCAGCACGATCAGGCTGTGTACAGGGCGCACGAAGGTAAATGTGCTGCTGCCCCAACGCATGACTTTAGGAATCGGCAGTTTTTTCACTGCGGCATTGATGATGTCTTCCAAAAGCTCGCCCAGCGGTTTGCCGGTTTGGACGTACTCGTAGGCGTACACGTCTTGCTTGCCGTCGTTGATGATGGTCAGGTCTTCGATTTTCGCACCTGCACCGCGCGCAAAACCTTCCAAAGCCTTAGTTGGCACACCGTCTTTCATGGCATTCGCCACGGCCGGGCCTTTTTTCACGATTTTTTGATCGGCTTGAACGGCTTTCACGTTTTTGACTTGAACGGCCAAACGGCGCGGAGAAGCGTAGGCAGTGTATTCGGCTGCGCCGTCAATCAGTTGCGCTTTTTCCAAGCCTTCGGCAACGGAAGCGGCAAAATGGTTGCCCAGATTATTGAGGGCTTTTGGCGGAAGTTCTTCAGTGAGAAGTTCGATTAAAAGGGTTTGGGTTGTCATGTGCTTATCGTTTTAAATAGGTTTAGCATCTGAAACGGCATGATGCGGTTTCAGATGCAAGGTTAATTGAATTGACGGCGATTTTATCATTTTCAGACGGCCTGTGGCTGTCTTTCACAAACAATTTGCCCGATTTTCAAGCAACTTCGCCCGCAACGGCTTCAATTTGCGGCGCGGATATACGGCAAACCGCTGGTTTCGTCGTATTCGGGAATGTCGCTTCCGGCAAACAGCGCACCGGCCAAACGTACGGCCGCGCCGGTAACGGCCGGGGAAATCATAAAGCCGTGGCGGAACAGGCCGTTGACTTCAATCAGGCGGCGTTCGCGGTTGAAGCGGATTTCGGGGTTGTGGTGGTTTAAAGTCGGGCGCAAGCCGGTGGCCAGTTCCAAAAGGTTTGCCTCGCCAAATGCCGGATGCACGGCATACAGCGCGGACAAAAGTTCCAAACCGGAACGCACGCTGGCCGGCGCTTGGCTTTCGCTTTCAATTTGGGTCGCACCAATCACAAAAATATGGTTTTCCTTCGGCGCGATGTATAAAGGATAGCGCGGATGCAGCAGGCGCACGGGGCGGGACAGCTCGATTTCAGGGGCGTAAACGCGCGCCACTTCGCCGCGAATGCCGCGCAAAATACTTTCAGACGGCCTGTTCCACGCGCTTTTTGCGCCGTAACCGCGGCAGTCGATGACCCAATCGTATTGCGCCGCCAAATCTTCGACTTCGCGTTCGCACAACCAATGACACGCTACATTCATTGATTCCAAAGCATCGGCAAGCGCATTCAATACCTGCCGTCCGTCCAACTGCCCTTCTGTCGGCAGATACAGGCCGTCTGAAAACCGCCCAGCCAGTTGCGGTTCGTTTGCTGCAATTTCATCCGCATTCCAACGTATGGTTTCATGTTCCGCCACACCGCCGCGCTTCAAATGACGGGCAAACTCGGCAGAAAGCGGCTTGTCCTGCGTGTGCCAAACAATCAGGCTACCGTTTTCCTGCATCATCACCGGCGTATTTAGACGGCCGACAATCGCGCGCCAAAGCGCAATGCTTTGTTTGCCCAAACGAATGACTTCGGGCGTTGCCTCCACCGCTTCGGCAGACGGCGCCAACATGGCCGCGGCAACATAAGCGGCGGCTTGCGCGCCATCGCGTTCGCCTTTCTCAAACAACTCGACCGAAATTCCCTGCTCTGCCATTTGGAACGCCATCAGACGACCCGAAAGACCGCCACCGAGTACCGCAACCTTAGACATCAGTTTCTCCTTGTTTTTAATATCTAAATAAGCAGCATATTTTAGAACTTGTTTTGCTGTATCACAATATCGACAGAAAATGAGAACAGTCTTTGCAGATCATGCTTAAGCTAAATCAGTACTACGTAAACAAAAAATCTTCCTTACATAAAACCTACTATAATGTCATCTTTTGACATATTCACATTCACTCAGCTTCATTGCACCTGTTGATTGGTTTTGATGCACCCATTTGATTTTACAAGGAATAATGATGAAAAGCTTGGGCAGTACTTTATTTATCCTCGGCATAAAGGTAAGAACATGCAAGAACTAGAACAAGAAAATAGTAAAAAACAGGAAGTAGCAGACAACGTTGCCATGACCAAGTTGCAAGATGTGTTCAATCTTGCACATGACCAAGCTCATCCTGACAAAATCGATTCCGTCATTCGTGCCAATACTCGGGTGTCCGGAACCAATATGTGGGTATTGATATTTGCCATTGCTGTGGCGAGTATCGGTCTGAATGTCAACAGCACGGCGGTAGTGATCGGCGCAATGTTGATTTCGCCGTTGATGGGGCCGATAGTCGGTATGGGTTATGGTTTGGCGGTCGGCGATACTACGCTGATCCGCCAAGCGGCACGCAATATTATTATATTTGTCGTCATCAGCTTGATTACCGCTACGTTGTATTTCCTGTTAACCCCGCTTAAAGAGGCGCAAAGTGAGCTTTTGGCGCGTACTCAGCCGACTCTTTGGGATGTGTTGATTGCCTTCTTCGGCGGTAGTGCGGGCATTGTGGCGCAGACCCGAAAAGAAGGAGGCAATGCCATACCGGGTGTGGCGATTGCGACCGCATTGATGCCGCCACTGTGTACCGCGGGCTACGGACTGGCTCATGGCAACTGGCAATATTTTTTCGGCGCTTTTTATCTGTTTGCCATCAACTGCGTGTTCATCGCTTTTTCGACCTTGTTGTTTTCCAAGCTGCTCAAGCTGCCGCGCAGGGGGTTGGTAACGGAATCCAAACGCCGGTTGCAAAGTATCATTATTACCGCCGTCGTACTGGCTGTGATGATTCCGAGCGGCTATATGGCATCAGGACTGGTGCGTCAGGAGATCTTCAACACCAAAGCCAATTCCGCCATTGCCACCGCACAGCAACAGGAAGGTTTTTTCGTGCTGCGTAAGATTTTGAACCACAGAGAAAATATGGTCGGTCTGATTGTCAACGGAAGGGGCAATGCTGAGAAAATTTCTGCCTTATTGGTGAAGAGCCTTGAAGTGTCAGGTGTGAAAGCGCCGAAGGTCAACGTGGTCTATGCGGGAGGGGACGATGCTAAAATCGAAGAATTGCTGGCAAGCCGAAACAACTCGGCGCAGCAGCAAAATGAGTTGAAAGAGCAACAAGCCTACATAGATACCGTGCTTGCAGGTAAAACTGCCGGTGCTGACGATGCTGCGGTACTCAAGGAATTAAAAGCCCAATATCCGGAAGCGGAAAAAATCGTTGTCGGACGCGGCTTGGTTTGGGAGAAAGCGCAAACGGCACCCACTACACAGGAGCAGCCTGAAAGCAGTCAAAACAAACAGGCAGACATAAGTAACGATATTGTCGTGGTCTCGCTCGAATTTAAGGAGCCTCTGCCTGCCAAAGATCACGAACGCTTACAGGCGTGGTTGAACCAGCGTTATGAAGGTACAGCGGTGCGCTTGTTAGTCAATGCTAAAGTTTTGGACAAATAGCCATTCTCCAAAATATTTGGGGCTAACGTAGATTAGCTCTAAATTCGACACCAATCCCGCAGGATTTTAAACCGTTGAGACGGTATGCCGAAGTTAAACCGAAATTCGCATTCTTTCAAGAACAGCGGAAAAGATTTGCGATCGATTTGGCATTCGGTTTGAATTATATGAACGCGGTACCAAAAGTTTTGGCCTGGATTTACGAATGGGTCGAAGATACCGCCCTATGGATTAAAGCAGGCATTACGGGTAGTGGCGCTTTACTGTGGTTGGCAGGCAACTTCCTTGAAAAACCTGCAGAGGCAGAACAGGAAGAGGAAGAAGAATAAATACCATAAAAGGCCGTCTGAAAAGTTTCAGACGGCCTTTTTATTAGGTTCACCAAACAACGTTTTTTTATGCCCGAAAGTATGCCTTAATCGGATAAATTGCTACTTATCCGAACTTCACTTCTGCTCCGAATACTTCCTGCCATAGTTTTCGCACATTGCCATAGTGGGTCAGCAATTCGTCCGTTACTTCGGTTTTTTTTGCATCGCGCAGTTTGGTGTTGTGTTGCTGCTGGCGGTAGAAGCGGTAGGCGGTGCGGCTTTGTTCGGCGAGGGTTTTGTCGATGAGGCCGCAGTCGGCGGCGATGTTCAAGAGGGCGATGTTGCCGTAGTTGTCGAGGAGTTGCGGATATTTTCGGGCATGGGCAAGGATGAGGTATTGGACGATAAATTCGACGTCGACCACGCCGCCACGCGCGTATTTGACGTTGCTGTCAACCGGCGGGTGGGTGGGGAACATTTTTTCGCGCATCTCGATGATTTCGCCTGCCAAGGCGGTTTGGTCGCGTTCGGCGGTGAGGATTTCGGTGCGGATGCGGTCGAAGGCCGTCTGAATTTCGGGTGTGCCGCAGATGAAACGGGCGCGGGTGAGGGACTGGTGTTCCCATGTCCATGCGTTTTCGCGCTGGTATTTTTCGAAGGCGGCGATGCTGTGGGCGAGGAAGCCGGCGTCGCCGTTGGGGCGCAGGCGCAGGTCGGTTTCGTAGAGGCTGCCTGCGCCGGTGGCGGCGGAAAGCCAGTTGGTCAGGCGGCGGGCGAGGCGGCTGTATACGTCGCCTGCGTCGGGATGAGGATCGTCGTAGAGATAGACGAGGTCGAGGTCGGAGGCGTAGCCGAGTTCTTTACCGCCGAGTTTGCCGTAACCGACGACGGCGAATTGTGGGGTATCGCGGTGTTTTTTGGGCATGTCCACCCATGCGCACGGCAGGGCGGCGGCGAGTATGGTGTCGGCGAGGGCGGAGAGTTGGTCGGAGAGGGATTCTACCGTCCACAGTCCGGCGAGGTCTTGGACGGCGAGACGGAAGATTTGGGCGTGTTGGAAGCGGCGCAGGGTGTCCATTTGCGCTTCGGTGTCGCCGCCGCAGGCTTTGAGGTCGTCTGAAAGGGCGGTGGCAAGCGCTTGCCAGTCAAATGCGGTATCCAAAAGCTGCGCGCTGATGAGTTCGTCCAGCAGAATCGGATATTTGCTCAGATACGCCGCCACCCATGAGCTTTGGCTCATAATCTGCGCCAGTTGCGCCAAGGTTTGCGGATGTTCGTTGAGGAAGGCGAGATAGGCGGAGCGGCGGCTGATGTTTTCGAGGAAGTCAAACAGCCGCATCAGCGTATCGGTCGGGTTGGTTTGCTCGGACGCCGCCTGTACGAACAGCGGCACAATGGCGTCAAAACGCGGCTGGGCGTGGGCAGAAAGGTGGCGGTATTTATGGCCGTTTCGGATTTGGTCGAGCCTTGCGGCGATGGTTTCGGCATCGAACCCGTGTTCTTTCAGACGACCTTGCCGCTCTTCTTTATCGGGCTTTTCCTGCCATGCCCATTGCCATTCGCTGTTGTCCTGGGTTTGCTCTTCGGGTTCGCTCAAAATTTCATTGAACAACTGATTGACCTTGGCGCGGTGGGCGTTGAGGCCGTCTGAAAAGGCGGCGTAGCTGTCGAAACCCATACTTTCGGCGAGCAGTTGCTGCTGTTCGGGCGAGGCGGGCAGGGTTTGGGTTTGCTGGTCGTCCCAGTATTGCAGGCGGTGTTCGACGTCGCGCAGGAAGCGGTAGGCGGCAAGCAGGGTTTCGACGTTTTCAGACGGCATGATGCCCATCTCGGCAAGTTTTTTCAGCGTTTCCTGCGTGCCTTTCAGTTGCAGCGCGCGCATTTGGCCGCCGCGTATCATCTGGAAAATCTGGGCAATAAACTCGACTTCGCGGATGCCGCCCGCGCCGAGTTTGATGTTGTCCGCCATGCCTTTTTTGCTGACTTCGCTGCGGATTTGGCGGTGCAGGTTGCGCATTGCCTCATACGCGCTGTAATCCAGATATTTGCGGAACACAAAGGGGCGCACCAGCGATTTGATGTCGTTCGGATACGGTGTAACCACGCGGCCTTTGCACCACGCGTAGCGTTCCCATTCGCGCCCCTGCGTGATCAAATATTGCTCCAGCGCGGTTTCGCTCAAAACCAGCGCGCCCGAATCGCCGTCCGGCCGCAGCCGCATATCGACGCGGAACACTTGCCCGTCGGCGGTAATGTCGTTCAGCAGCGCAATCAGTTTCTGCCCGACTTTGGTGAAAAATTCCTGATTGCCCCGTTCGCGCCTGCCGTCGGTGTCGCCTGATTCGGGATAGACGAAAATCAAATCGATGTCGGAAGACACGTTCAACTCATAGCCGCCCGCCTTGCCCATCGCCACCACGCTCAAATGCTGCGACGATTTGGTATAACGCCCGATCGGTGTGCCGTACATATCCCGATAATAGGCGTAGGCGAAATCCAGCGCGGTATTGACGGCAAAATCGGCAAACAGCGTAATCGTGCGGGTTACTTCGTTCAAATCGCTGATGCGGTTTATATCGCGCACGATAATCTGCGACACGACATAACGGCGCAACTCGCGCAACTGCCGCGCCAATTCTTCCTCGTTTTCTTCCGCGCGGATTTTTTCCCAGTCGGCAAAGGCTTGGAAATCCGCTTCGGTTAAAACCTTGTCCAACATAGGCAGGAAAATTTCGGGCTTGAGTTTGCCGTTGTCGAGCTGGCGGGCGAGAAAAAGGGAATAACGGCGGGCAGTATCGAGGCGGTTCATAATCTTTGCCTTGAATAAACAGAAAAGACCATCATAGCAAGGTTTCAGGCCGTCTGAAACCCACGCTTTCCCCTATCCGTGCAATCGGCTAAAATACCAACCTTTACAACCCCCACATAAGGAAACCGCCATGACCCGTATGGTTCACTGCGTCAAACTCGGCAAAGAAGCCGAAGGCATGAAATTTCCGCCGCTGCCCAACGAACTGGGCAAACGCATTTTTGAAAACGTTTCCCAAGAAGCATGGATGGCTTGGACCCGTCACCAAACCATGCTCATCAACGAAAACCGCTTAAGCCTTGCCGACCCCCGCGCACGCGAATACCTCGCCCAGCAGATGGAACAATACTTCTTCGGCGACGGTGCAGATGCCGTACAAGGCTATGTTCCGCAAGAGCCTAAATAAGCATTGAAAAGCCAAGGCCGTCTGAAACCCGATTTTCAGACGGCCTTTAAAATTCCCGATTGCCCCGCATATTAGGTTAGGCAAATAGAACAGATAAATCATACAAACCCATGATTCTCTGTTAAAATCCAAATTTCATTCATTTCCAATCCACACTGGAGCAAACGCCATGCAAAACGACGTTTACGACTATACCTCGCAAGGCTCGGTTGCCAAAAATACCGTCCTGCAAAAAACCTACCGCCTGCTCGGCCTGTCTTTCATTCCTGCCGTTGCCGGCGCGTTCTTTTCCGCCAAAACAGGCTTTAACATTTTCGCCATGTTCGGTTCATACTATGTTGCCCTGGCCGCCTTCTTCGGCTTCTTCTACGGCATGACCTTCCTGATCGAGAAAAACCGTTACAGCAACGTCGGCGTAGCCCTGTTGATGATCTTCACTTTCGGCATGGGCCTTGCCATCAGCCCTATGTTGCAATACGCCTTAGCGATTAACAACGGCGCGCAAATCGTCGGTACGGCCGCCGCCATGACCGCCGGCGTATTCTTCACCATGTCCGCTATGGCACGCCGCACCACAATGAACATGAACAAACTCGGCAGCTTCCTCGGTGCCGGTGCGATCGTGCTCATGATTGCCGTTGTGGCCAACATCTTCCTCAACATCCCTGCCCTGAGCCTGACCATCGCGGCCGGCTTCGTTGTCTTCAGCTCCCTGATGATTATGTGGCAGGTGCGTACCGTTATCGACGGCGGCGAAGACAGCCACATCAGCGCGGCGCTGACCATCTTCATCTCCATCTATAACATTTTCAGCAGCCTCTTGAGAATCCTCATCTCTATTAGTGGTGACGACTGATAAAGCCGCAAAGGCCGTCTGAAATTTCAGACGGCCTT
>NZ_KV821668.1:6269-17748 GCF_001815685.1 Neisseria sp. HMSC056A03 | reverse complement strand
AGGCCGTCTGAAATTTCAGACGGCCTTTTTGATTTTTGACATCACCGGCAAACTCCCCTATCCTGAACGCCACACAAATCCCATTCCCAACACAAAATGACCACGACCACTCTGCGCCGTGCCGTGTACGCAGGCAGCTTCGACCCTCCCACCCTCGGCCACCTGTGGATGATACAGGAAGCCCAATCCCTCTTTGACGAACTCATCGTCGCCATCGGCACCAATCCCGAAAAGCGCAACACCTACACCATAGAAGAACGCCGCGCCATGCTCGATGCCATTACCCACCCCTTCCCCAACGTCCGCATCAGCGTGTTTGAAAACCGCTTTTTGGTCGATTACGCCCGCGAAGCCAACGCCAATTTCATCGTCCGCGGCATCCGTTCCGCCGCCGACTACGAATACGAACGCTCGATGCGCTACATCAACAGCGACATCGCCCCCGAAATCTCCACCGTCTTCCTGATGCCGCCGCGCGAAATAGCCGAAGTGTCCTCCACCATGGTCAAAGGCTTGGTCGGCCCACAAGGCTGGCGCGACATGATAGGCCGCTACCTCCCCGACCCCGTCTATCAAAAAATCCTGCAAGACCACGAAACAAACACATAAAACAAAGGCCGTCTGAATATTTCAGACGGCCTCCCAATTTTCATTGATTATTTACGGGCAGACATCAACGCCTGCAGGTTTTGATTCAACGTTTCCATGTCCAACCAACCAGCAGCAATAAACAGCATCAAAATCACCGTACCCACACACAGCACGCCGATACCATACAACAGATAGCCCACCAAAACACGGCCTACCGTCGCATTCCCCATCCACATCAAACCGCGTACCTGCACCACAAAAACCCAAGCCTGCCACAGCAGCGCAAACGCAGCCAACGCCGGCACATACAACACCAGCAACAGCGGCAGCAGCAAAGCCTCAGACACCAAAATAAAGCCCCACAAAGGCAGCTGGGGCGCACCGTAATAATGCAGCACCTTGCGCATCGAGCGGCTCAACACCAACCATTTCACAATCACCAAAATCACCGACAGGCACACTGCCGCCGCGCCACTGCCAAACAAAGGCGACATGCTGGCCGCGTTTACCACGCCCAACAGCAGCAACACCGCCGCCATCACCAAAGGCGAATACAAATACGTCTCCGGCGAACGATAGCGCAAACGCAAAACATCCCACATATCACGAACAAACACATACAGCATGGCATAAATCCAAAGCAAAAAAGCCGATTGTATCTTAGGCCGTCTGAAAATCAAACCGGCAAACCTAAAAACCGCCAATTAAAACGAAAAATAATTCAATACAAAACAAAATCTTAATTTACCGCCTCAAAAATAAAGCCTACAAACGCTTGCACAAGGCAACGAAATTTGGTTTAATTCACATCTCGCAACGAAATACGCGAAGGCCAGATAGCTCAGTTGGTAGAGCAACGGATTGAAAATCCGTGTGTCGGCGGTTCGATTCCGCCTCTGGCCACCACCAACCGCCTTGAAGCGGTTATTTTTTTATCTATACGATTTGAACGTATGCTTTAAGCGCAAATCCCGTTCCAGACCATGCGTCCCGATTTCCACACAAGGCCGTCTGAAAAATTTCAGACGGCCGTTGTTCATGTTGGCATGGCATAAAAATCCGCTTCACCGCCCCATTCCGACAGAATACGGCGCTTCCATCCAAATCGGCTGAAACCTTCGCGGACATACTGAATATGAATAAAGTTCAAGGCCGGTCGGTTTACTATATAATACCGTCCAAACCAACCATAACTTACTCATTGCAGGGAAGATAATGAAAAAAGTGCTGATTGTGCATTACTCGCAAACGGGGCAGCTCTCGAGCCTGGCGCGAAATTTTGCCGCGCCGTTGCAAACAGCCGGCGTACAGGTCGATTGCGTCAATATCGTACCGGAGCAGGCATTTCCGTTTCCGTGGTCGTTTTGGCGTTTTTTCGATACTTTTCCTGAAACCGTCCATTTAAAACCCGCCCCGATTCTGCCGCCTCAAATCCCATCCAAAGATTACGATGTGGTGGTCATTGCCTACACCGTTTGGTTCCTCTCTCCTTCGCAACCGATGACCACCTTTTTGCAACGCGAAGAAACGCGCCGGCTGCTGGACGGCAAACTAGTCATCACGCTTATCGGCTGCCGCAATATGTGGCTGGGCGCGCAGGAAAAAATGAAATCTTTGCTGAAACAAAACGGCGCCAAACTCATCGGCAATATCGTAAAAATCGATGCCTGCAACAGCGCGGCTAGTTTCATTACCACGCCCGCATGGATGCTGACCGGCGACAAGCGCTATTTCCGCTCCCTGCCCTCCGCCGGCATTGCTGAAGAAGAATTGGCGGATGCGGCGCGGTTTGGTACGAAATTGCGCGATACACTATTGAACCAACAGCCTTTGGACGAAACCCTGTTTCAAAACATGGGCGCAGTGGCAGTTAATGAAAAACTGATTTTCAGTGAACGCGCCGCCGGCCGCAGCTTCTTCGTCTGGGGCAAGCTTTTGATGGCTGCAGGCCGTATTTCCCCACTTTTGCGCCGTGCCTTGTTGTGCTTTTACATCGTATTTTTATTGGCGATGATTTTGGTGGTTTTACCTGTCAGCGTGATTTTGAAAAAACTGCTGCATCCGCTGCTCAAAGGCCGTCTGAAAAAACTGGCGGATTATTACGGCCAACCTTCCGGCGGATAAATCGGATTGCGGGCGGCAACCTGTAAGGAGACTGTATATGGACGATTTTGAACGCATTTACCGCGACTGGCACGAATATGCCAAAAACCGCGACACCGACGCGCTGATTGCGCTGTATGCCGACGACGCCGTATTTGAAAGCCCGCTGGTGCTCGCAATTATGAATACCGACAGCGGCATCCTGTGCGGCAAGGCCGAAATCCTGCGTTTTTTACAGGAAGGTACGCGCCGCCGTCCCAACGATTTGGTGCGCTGGTATCGGGACGGCCGCTATTTCGTTGCGGGCGATACGCTGGTGTGGGAATACCCGCGCCAGACGCCCGACGGCGATCAGGTGGATATTTTGGAAGTGATGCGACTGGAAGGCGGCAAAATCAAGCACCACCGCATTTATTGGGGCTGGTTCGGCACGCAGATGCTGACAGCTTCGGCACTCGCCAAAGCGGTTAAGGCTTGACGCCGGAAGCCGCACCGACGTTGGCAGAGGCCGTCTGAAAACGACCAAAATGTTTTGCAGCAACGGCCGACGACAATCTTGCTTTTCAGACGGCCTCAAATACAGAAAGCACTCCATGCCCGAAGTTATCCACTACCCCGAACGCCGTCGCTTTCAAATCGATATTGACGGTTTGGAAGCAGGCTACATCAGCTATACCGAACACAACGGCGGCTGGGACATAAACCATACCGAGGTTTCGCCCAACTTCCGTCATCGCGGCATTGCCAAACTGCTGGTGGACGCACTGATGGAATACGCCGAAACACACTACATCCCGTTGACTGCAAGCTGCGACTACGCGGCACGGTTTATCGGTTGATTATTTTGACAACCACATCATGACATCGAATAACACACTCAAAGACGTTTATCTCAACCGCGTTTCTGCCTTCTTGCCCAATGCCCCCGTCGGCAATGACGAAATGGAAGCCGTCCTCGGCATGGCAGGCGATGTACCATCACGCGTGCGCCGTATGATTTTGCGTTCCAACGGCATTTTGTCGCGCCATTACGCCATCGACCCCGAAAGCCGCCGCACGACGCATACCAATGCCGAGTTGGCTGCCGAAGCGGTCAATGGCTTATTTGCCCAAGGCGTTCCTGCAGAAGCCATCGGCAGCCTGGCCTGCGCCACTTCCTATCCCGACCAAACCATGCCCGGACACGGCGTGATGGTGCACGGTTTGCTGGATATGCCGCCTTGCGAAGTGTTCAGCATGGCAGGCGTATGCGCGGCAGGTATGGCGGCGATGAAACACGCCTACAACGCTGTGCGCACCGGCGAACACGCACATGCAGTTTCCGTTGCTTCCGAAAACGCCTCGGCGGTCATGCGCGGCGAAGTGTTCCAAAGCGAAACCGACCATAAAAAACTGGAAAACGCGTCCCCCGAAATCGGGTTTGAAAAAGACTTTTTGCGCTGGATGCTGTCTGACGGCGCAGGCGCGGTGTATCTGTCCGACCGCCCCAATTCAGACGGCCTCAGCCTGAAAATCCATTGGATAGACCTGCTTTCCTACGCCAACGAAATGCCGCCCTGCATGTATGCCGGCGCAGAATTCCGCGACGGCGTATTTGAAGGCTGGAAACACGCCGATGCCGATTACGGCCGCCGCCACAGCCTGATGGCGGTCAAACAAGACGTCAAACTGCTGAACGAAAATATCGTCCGCTATACAGTGGAAAAACCCCTCTCCCAAATCGCCGCCAAACACGGCATCCGCGCCGAAGAAATCGATTGGTTCCTGCCACACTACTCTTCCGGCTTTTTCCGCGACCGCCTTTCAGACGGCCTGAAAAATATCGGCTTCGACATTCCGCAGGAAAAATGGTTTACCAATCTGCACAGCAAGGGCAACACGGGTTCGGCCTCGATTTACATCATCCTTGAAGAATTTTTGCGTACTTTCCCCATCGAACACGGCCAAAAAATCCTGTGTTACGTTCCGGAAAGCGGCCGTTTTTCAACATGTTTCATGCTTTTGGAAGCAGTAAAGGCCGTCTGAATGAAGATTGACGACATCCCTCAAGACAACAGCGCCAGCTACCACGGCCACCGTAAAGTCATCTACGGCACCCGCGACGGCCACTACGAAGCGGCCACCAGCAACGGTTGGCAGGACGAAGCCTACGCCACCGAAATGGCGGTGTACGAACTCGATATCCAAACGCAGGCTGCGCGCGAAGCCGTCGAAAAAGACGAATATTCGCCGCTGTACTACCATATGTTCCGCTGCCGTTATGATGAAACCGGCTTGGCCATGGCGGCAGGCGTATGGAAATGGCAGCTGCGCCGGCATTTCCGTCCCGAAGTGTTCGCCAAACTACCGGCCAAAACCCTGCAAAAATACGCCGATGCCTGCCAAATCAGCATAGACGACCTCAAACAAACCGATATTTAAAGTCCCTCATGATTATCCTGCATTCGCTCGACCAATCCCGCGCCCTGCGCATTGTTTGGCTGCTTGAAATCCTCGGTACACCCTACCGCCTGCAAACCTACCGCCGCAATCCCGACACTTTGCTCGCCCCTGACGAACTCAAAGCCATCCATCCCTTGGGCAAATCGCCTTTATTGGATGATAACGGCTTTATCTTGGCGGAAAGCGGCGCGATTACTGACTATCTGATTCAAACCTACGGCAACGGCCGTCTGATGCCCGAACGCGGCAGCCGCGAATACTGGCAATATCAACGCTGGCTGCATTATGCAGAAGGTTCGCTGATGCCGTTATTACTGCTCGGACTGGTGTTCCGCCGGATTGAAAGCGCGCCCATGCCGTTTTTCGTCAAACCGATTGCCCGCAAAATCAGCGGCAGCATCAAAAGCAGCTTTATCCATCCACAAGCCGCGCTGCATCTTGCCCACATCAACAGCGAATTGGAAAACCGCAAATGGTTGGTCGGCAACAGCCTCAGCGGTGCCGACATCATGATGAGCTATCCGCTGCAAGCCGCAGCCGACCGCTTCGATTTTGCCGACTACCCCAATATCCGCACTTATTTACAACGCATCGAAGCGCATGAAGCCTACCGCCGCGCCGTTGAAAAAGCAGGTTCGCCTTTATTGAAACTCGACAAATAAAACAAGGCCGTCTGAAACGTTTTCAGACGGCCTGAAACCTTGGTTCACTTATCGAATAGCTTTGCAGCAAACGGCATTTTTACCCAAGCGCCGCCCGAGTGCTTTGTTCCCCCTCACCGTTCCACTATAATGGCAACCCATATCCTTCTAAAAAATAACACCATGCCAACCGACAACCGCCCGACTCTTGCCATCGACACCAGCACATCCTTTCTGTCCATCGCATTGGAACATCAAGGCGAAATCCGCCTGTTTCACGAAAACGTCGGTACCAAGCAATCCGAACAAATCCTGCCGCAAATCGAACGCCTCTTCAAAGAAGCGGGCATCACGACCGCCGATTTGGGCTGCATCGTTTATGCACAAGGCCCCGGCGCATTTACCGGCCTGCGTATCGGCGCGGCGGTTGCACAAGGTTTGGCCACACCGTTTGACACGCCCATGATCGGCATTCCCTGCCTCGATGCCGCCGCTTCGCTGCTGCCGCCATCAAGCTGCGTACTGGCAGCCACCGATGCGCGTATGGGCGAAGTATTCTACGCATGGTTTGATACGCAAAACCACGTTCGCTTGAGCGATTACACGGTTGGCAAAGCCGCCACCATTGCCGCGCCCGAAGGCAAAACGCCTACCGGCGGCATCGGCAATGCCTTTGCCCTCGCCGACAAACCGCCGTTTGACGGTCAGGCCGATATGCCGACCGCCGCCGACTATCTTAAACTTGCCCGCAGCGGCCGCTATCTTGCTACTGACGCGGCGCATGCCGAGCTACTCTACGTCCGCAACAAAATTGCCCTGACCGCGCAAGAGCAAGCCCAACAAAAGGCCAAACCGTGAACCTGCGCCCAGCCATACTTGCCGACTGCCCCACCCTTGCCGCCATTGATGCACAAGGCAATCCTTCGTCGTGGACGGCGCAGCAGTTTGAATCGGCGGTTCAACACCATCCCGACAGCGTTTGGCTCAGCCAGACAGACCACCAAATTACCGGCTTTATCGTGTGGCAAACCGTGTTTGACGAATCCGAGCTGCACCTGATTGCCGTCGCGCCCGAATACCGCCGCCAAGGCATTGCGTCCGTCCTGCTGCAACACTGGCAAAACGCAGTGCAACAGCAAGGCGCAACCCGATTGCTGCTCGAAGTCCGCGCAAGCAATGAAACCGCGCAACAGCTCTACCGCAAACACGGCTTCCAAACCTGTGGCCGCCGCAAAAACTACTACGCCCTGCCCGACGGTGGCAGTGAAGATGCCGTATTGATGGAGAAATCATGTTAAGCAGCCGCTACCTGCACCTGCACGAAGCCTTGGGCTTGGGCCCAATGTGGCTGAACCGAAACGCCAAAATCATCCATGCTGCGCCTCAAGCCGCAGCCGCGCCCGTCCGCCCAAAAACCATTGTTGCCGATACCACACAAGCCGTGCGCACTTTATCCGCAGGTGCCCATCAGGCACGCACTGCCGCCATTGCCACTGCGCAAACGGCCAAACCTGCTGTCCGCATTCCCGAAGCGGCACCCAAAGCCATTGCCGAAACACCGGCAAAAACAGAAAAAGCCGCGCATTCAGACAATCTGCCCCGTCTTGACGTAACCATCAGGCCGTCTGAAATCATGGTGGTCAGCATTTGCCCGTCCACCGAAGACAGCCTGCACGGTACGCTGTTTAGCGGCGAAGTCGGCACGCTTCTCGACAACATCCTCGCCGCCATCGGCCTCAAACCCGAGCAGGCGCATAAAACCGCATGGGTCAAAACCGCACCCGTGTTCACCGCCCTGCCCGATGCCGAACACATCCGCTCCGAGCTTGCCGAAATGCAAAACGAGCTGACCGCTTCGCAAGCGCGCGCAGTATTGTTTCTCGGCAAAATCTTTGATAGCCCAGACATGATCGGGCTGATGAACGAATTGTGCGCAGAGCGGCCGTATTTCGTCATTCCCCACCCCGCCCGCCTGCTGATGCAGTCGCAACTCAAAGCGCAGGCATGGCAAATCTTAAAGCCATTGAAACAGCTTTTGGCCAAGGCCGTCTGAACATTCTGTTCAACCTGACATCAGGTTTTTCACCAACAAAAAGGGCGTGTTCGACACGCCCTAATATTTTTCAATATTCCGCCGAATGCCAGAAAGGCTGACCCACCGTCGGCGTACTGGCACGCGCTTTCTCACGCGCCTCCACAGGTTCCGCCTCATAAGCCAGACGGCCCGACTCGACCGCAAGCGCAAAAGCGCGTGCCATATTGACCGGATCGCCGCTACGGGAAACGGCAGTGTTCAGCAACACGCCGTCAAAACCCCATTCCATCACTTGCGCCGCCTGCGAGGGCAAGCCCAAGCCCGCGTCGATAATCAACGGCGTGTCGGGCAGGCGTTCGCGCAGGACTTTCAGCGCATAAGCATGAACCGCGCCCAAACCCGTGCCAATCGGCGCCGCCCACGGCATCAACGCCTGACAGCCCGCATCAAGCAGTCTGCGGCAAGCAATCAAATCCTCGGTGCAATAAGGCAGCACTTTAAAGCCATCTTTAATCAGGATTTCCGCCGCTTCGACAAGCTGGAACACATCGGGCTGCAATGTGTCATCATCACCGATAAGTTCGAGCTTGATCCAATCGGTATCAAACACTTCACGCGCCATTTGCGCAGTGGTCACGGCTTCCTGAACGCTTTGACAGCCTGCGGTATTGGGCAACACAGGTACGCCCATTTCTTCCAACAACGACCAAAAGCCCTGCCCGTGCGCTTCGCCGCCGCTTCCCGCGCGGCGCAGCGAAACGGTAATCATCGCGGGTTGGGCGGTTTGGACGGATTGTTTGAGGATTTCAGGGGTCGGATAGGCAGCCGTACCGAGCAGCAGCCGTGAAGGGAAAGTTTCTCCGTATAGGGTGAGCATGATGGGTTCCTTTGTAACGTTGTTTTGGGGACAGGGGTCGTCTGAAAAGGCAAAACCGCCTAGCCGCCGACCACCGGCCGCACAATATCGACTTTGTCGTTTTCGTTTAAAACCGTTTCCGCATACGCGCCTTTGGCGACAAATCCGGTATTCACGGCGACGGCAAAGGGCTTTTGCGGCGCGGTTTGGGCGATGAGGTCGGCAACGGTTGTGCCTCGAAGTTCGGTGGGTTCGCCGTTTAAGATGATGTTCATGTTTTCTCGATATTTCTGTATTTATAGCGGGCTAAGTTTTGCCTACACGGTAAATCGAATCTTTTTCGCTTTCTCAGGCCGTCTGAAATTGGTTTTTCAGACGGCCTCATTTATCCCACAAAGCCTGAAATGCTTTCACCACCGCTTCGGGATTTTCCGCTTCAGTCACGGCGCGAACGACGGCGAGCGAGGAAACGCCGGTGGCGAGTACGGCTTGGGCGTTGTTCAAATCGATGCCGCCAATGGCAACGACGGGTGTGCCTGTGCCGCGTGCCTGTCTGACGTATTCACGCAGTTTATCCAAGCCTTGCGGGGCGGTCGGCATTTGTTTGGTCGTAGTCGGGAAAATCGCTCCGCTGGCCACATAGCTGGGATGTACGGACAAAGCGCGGTCGAGTTCGGCGACGGAGTGCGTACTCAAACCCAAGCGCAAACCAGCGGTGGCGATAGCGGCGAGGTTGGCGGTGTCCATGTCTTCCTGCCCGAGATGTACGCCGTATGCACCTGCAGCAATCGCTTCGCGCCAGTGGTCGTTGATGAAAAGCTGGGTTGCGCTGTTTTGGCAGGCTGCGACGCAACGTTCGATTTCGCGTTTCAACTCGTCACCATGTAGGGTTTTGCAACGCAGTTGCACCGTGTCGGCACCTGCTTTGACCATGCGCTCAACCCAGTCGGCGGTGGGAACAACGGCGTAAAATTTGAGCGGGGATTTGAGTGGCAGGAAGGTCATAACGGCTCCGAAAGGAATAATTCGTTGTTATATTATCAGAAAGGCCGTCTGAATAATATTTGTTTTCAGACGGCCTTTTAAACGGTTTGAAAAAGGACGTGTCAAATACGTCTTTTTTCCTATTACAACAGGAACATGGTTGCCAATCCCAAGAAAATCAGGAAGCCGCCGGAGTCGGTAACTGCGGTAATCAGCACCGAGCTGCCCAATGCCGGATCGCGTCCGGCTTTGTCCATCATGACGGGGATAAGGACGCCGACGGTCGCGGCAAGCAAAAGGTTCAAGGTCATCGCGGCCACCATAACCAAACCGATGCCGATGTTGCCATAGAGCAGCCATGAAATCACGCCCATTACCGTGCCCCAAATAATGCCGTTGACGAGGGCGACGCCGATTTCTTTTTTCAACAGGCGGCCTGCCTGTGTGCTGGTCATTTGCCCCATCGCCATGGCGCGGACGATCATGGTGATGGTTTGGTTGCCGGAGTTGCCGCCGATACCGGCGACGATGGGCATCAGTGCGGCCAGCGCGACAATTTTCTCGATACTGCCTTCAAATGCGCCAATTACGCGGCTGGCGATAAAGGCGGTACACAGGTTGATAGCGAGCCACATCCAGCGGTTTTTCACCGAATCCCAGACGGGCGCGAACAAGTCTTCCTCTTCCTGCAAACCCGCCATGTTCAACATGTCGGCTTCGGATTCTTCACGGATCACGTCCACCATTTCGTCAATGGTGATCCTGCCGATCAGCTTTTTGTTTTCATCGACAACCGGCGCGGTTACCAAGTCATAACGTTCAAACGCTTGCGCCGCTTCTTCCACGTCGTCTTCCGGACGGAAGCGCACGACTTCGGTGGCCATCACGTCTGCCACCATGTCTTCGGGATCGGCGACCAAGAGTTTGCGGATGGGCAGCACGCCTTGCAACACGTCGTTTTCATCGACCACGAAAATCTTGTCGGTATGGTCGGGCAGGCTGTCGAAGCGGCGCAAGTAGCGCAACACGACCTCACACGTCACATCGGCACGGATGCTGACCAATTCAAAGTCCATAATCGCGCCGACTTGATTGTCTGCGTAAGACATCGCTGCTTTGACCTGCTCGCGCTCTTCTTCATCACGCGTTTGCAGCGCTTCGTACACCACTTGGTGCGGCAAGTCGTCTGCCAGTTCTGCCAATTCGTCTGCGTCCAAATCATCGACGGCGGCCAACAGCTCGTCTTTGTCCATGGACTCGATCAGCATTTCGCGCACGGAGTCGGATACTTCCAGCAAGACTTCGCCGTCGTCTTCAGGGGCGACCAAAAGCCAAACGATGTTACGTTCGCGCGGCGGCAAGGATTCCAAGACGGCGGCCACGTCGGCAGGGTGCAACTCGGCCAAGAGGACGGTCAGCTCGGTAAACTTGTCGCGCAGGCTTTCGTCTTCAATCGGCACGCCTGCTTCGATTTGTTCAAAGGCCGGCTCGAGGACTTCGCATAAGGCATGGATGCGGTCGATATCGTCAGAGATGCGATCGTCAGAAATGCGGTCTTCTACCACATCATTGTCGGGGGTATTGTCGAGATTCGGAGGGGTTTGTTCGATGCTCATAAATGCTCCGCCCGCCGGACGCGGGAAGGCATTTCGGCGGGATGATTATTGTTGTTGTGTATCAGATGGGAAGTTCAAAGGCGAACTGGGAAGGTCCATAATTCAAGCCTACTGAGAGGCACAGAGTTGTAAACGGTGCATATTCTACTCTTTTTTAGGCCGTTTTACCATTTTTAACGGGAAAGGCCGTCTGAAATTTAAATTTCAGACG
>NZ_KV821668.1:0-6169 GCF_001815685.1 Neisseria sp. HMSC056A03 | reverse complement strand
CGTCTGAAATTTAAATTTCAGACGGCCTTTTCATTTGCTCAAACCTTATTCTTTAGGCAGGCGCAGGACGGAGACGATGAATCCGCCCCAAATGACGATCAATGCGACAAGCATCATAATAATGGCTGAAGTACTCATTATTCGTCTCCTTCACGTTCGTGTTCATGTTCGTCTTTGACGTTGAAGTTCTGACCATGTTTCCACGGCAAGAACGACAGCAGGACAGACAATACCAAGAGAGCGCCGACCATGCCCCAACCGAAGATATTGAGGAAGCTGTCAGGATAGCCGCTGTAATTCTCTTTTAAGAGGCCGGCGGTATCTTGATAAAGCATATAGCCGAGCATAGCGACGGTAACCACCACGCTGGCAGTCCAAACTTTACCGACACGGATGGAAGACAGCGCGTTCAAGTGATTGCGCAGTTCCGGCAGCTTGTGCAACAGGACAATCGCCAGAACGTAAACAAAACCAGAAGCCACAATGCCGTAGGTATTGATGAATTTGTCCAATACGTCCAACACAGGCAGGCCGGTGGTCGTACCGAACAGCAAGGTAGAAATAATCGCCATTGGCACGCCTGCAATCAACGTTGCGCTGACACGGCCGATGTTCATTTTGTCTTGAATTGCAGCCACAATCACTTCAACGATGGAAATCATGGAAGTTACACCGGCAAACACCAGCGAGCCAAAGAACAACACGCCGATCAACGCGCCCATAGGGGCTTGGTTGATGATGGTCGGGAACGCGATAAACGCCAAGCCGATACCGCTGGATGCCACTTCGCTGACTTCCTTGCCTGCCGCGTGCGCCATAAAGCCCAATGCTGCGAATACGCCGATACCGGCGAGCAACTCAAAGCTGCTGTTGGCAAAGCCGACAACCAAGCCTGTGCCGCCCAAGTCGGTTTTTTTCTTCAGGTAAGAAGAATAAGTAATCATAATGCCGAAGCAGATGGAGAGCGAGAAGAAAATCTGACCATATGCGGCTACCCAGACTTTCGGATCCGCCAAACGGCTCCAATCAGGCGTAAACAAAGCGTCCAAACCTTTTGCCGCACCCGGCAGAGTCAGGGCGATACCCACCATGATAACAAACATTACCACCAACAAAGGCATGAAGAATGTGGACGCACCGGCCACGCCTTTTTGCACGCCCAAAGCCATAATCGCCAGCGTAAACACCCAGACGGCAATCAGCGGGCCGGCAACTTTGCCGACAAAATCCAAACCCAAGTCTTTGGCATCGGCCATTTGCAGGAAGTCTTTGAAGAAGAAGGTCTGCGGATCCGCACCCCATGCCGAAGTCAAAGAATAATAGGCATAGCTTGCCGCCCAGCCGACAATCACGGCGTAGTAGATACAGATGATGACGTTGGTCAGGAAGTTCCACCAACCCATCGGCTCAAACAAACGGCCGAGGCGACGGAAAGCCAAAGGAGGCGAACCGCGGTAACGGTGGCCGATGGCATAGTCGAGCAGCAACAGTGGAATACCTGCCGTCAACAGCGCAACCAAGTAAGGGAGGATGAAAGCACCGCCGCCGTTGTCGAAAGCGATGTAAGGGAATCGCCAAATGTTGCCTAAGCCCACGGCCGAGCCGATGGCAGCAAACATAAAGGCGCGGCGACTGCTAAACGTCGCGCGTTCGCTGGATTGAGAATTTGACACGATGAACCTCTTAAAAGTCGAGTGTCGCCAAGGCCGTTCAGCCTTGCGCGTATATATTTAGGAATCAGGCCGGACAAGCCGGTCGGTTAAAGTAGATATTCGGACAAGGATAATATCCGATATAGAGAATGCACCGCTTATGACCATGCAAACATAATCTGACCTTATCGTAAAAAAATTTAACACTGTTGGCAAGTCAGTATTGAATTTAAATCACAGCAAAATCTTCATACACTACGACTAAAACCTTCATACACTTATTTATATAACACCGAAACACAGCACAATCCCTCCGTTTCCCCTCCCTTGCTCCGACCATTTTCCCTTTGCTAAAAACCGCCCTCCCCTTATCCAGCAAGGAAAAGCAGGAATCCAAGACGTTTAAATTCCATGTCATCAAAAATGTTCAGACGGCCTTTTACTTTTGCTCCATCAAACCCGGGCCGTCTGAAAATTACACTGTTGTATGTTGTAATCAAAAGCCACACTCAAATTCTGTTTAATATAAACAAAAACAATCCGCCTCTTCCCGTTTTCTTCATTACCATGATTTAAAACGAGCATAAAACACTAAAAACAGAATTAATAAAAAATAAAATTTCAAAAAATATACAATAACAATAAATTCAAACCCATGTTCCTACTCTAATCATCTACAATCAAAAATAATCGAACCTAAAAATTTCAATAAAACATTAATTACACAGCACTACAATTTTGCTATAATTGCCACCATTCGCTCCATAACCCAAACCCAAAAGAAGAGGAAAAGCCATGGGTATCAAAGTTGCCATCAACGGCTACGGCCGTATTGGCCGCCAAGTAGTGCGCGCTATTTTTGACTACAAACTGCAAGACCAACTCGACATCGTTGCCATCAATGCCAGCGGCAGCATCGAGACCAATGCTCACCTGACCAAATTTGACACTGTTCACGGCCGCTTCAACTCTGAAGTTTCCCACGATGAGAAACACCTCATCATCGACGGTAAAAAAATCCCTTACTTCTCTACCCGCAACCCAGCCGAATTGCCATGGGGCGAATTGGGCGTTGACCTGGTAATGGAATGTACCGGTGCGTTCACCAGCAAAGAGAAAGCCAAAATCCACTTGGAAAGCGGCGCGAAAAAAGTGCTGATTTCCGCTCCCGGCGGCGATGACGTTGACGCAACCATCGTTTACGGCGTAAACGACGACGTGATTACCGACGACATGACCGTTATCTCCAACGCGTCTTGTACCACCAACTGCCTGGCACCTGTTGCCAAAGTGTTGAACGAAAACATCGGTATCGTAAACGGCGTGATGACCACCATCCACGCGCTGACCAACGACCAAACCGTAACCGACGTACGCCACAAAGACCTGCGCCGTGCGCGTAGCGGCGTGGAAAACATGATTCCGACCAAAACCGGCGCTGCAAAAGCCGTCGGTTTGGTATTGCCAGACCTGAAAGGCAAACTCGACGGCCTCGCCATCCGCGTACCGACCGTCAACGTTTCCCTGGTTGACCTGAGCTTCCAAGCAGGCCGCGACACTTCTGCCGAAGAAATCAACGCACTGATGAAAGCCGCGTCCGAAGAAGGCCGTCTGAAAGGCGTATTGGCCTACAATACCCTGCCGCTGGTTTCTATGGATTTCAACCACACTACCCAAGCCAGCACATTTGACTCTACGCTGACCAAAGTCACCGCAGGCAAAATGGTTAAAGTGTTCGCATGGTACGACAACGAGTGGGGCTTCAGCTGCCAAATGCTGAACACCGCGCGCCGTATGTTCGGTTTGGAAGTACGTCCGTTCTAATCGGCTTCCAACACAAAGGCCGTCTGAAACATCTTTTCAGACGGCCTTTTATATTTCCATTAAAATACCGTATTCCCATTTTTCAGACGACCTCTTCCCATGTTTCCCGACCAATCCGCCCCTAATCTGCTGCAAGGCTTGAATCCCGAACAACTTTCCGCCGTAACCTGGCCGCCGCAATCCGCACTCGTTTTGGCGGGTGCGGGCAGCGGCAAAACGCGCGTGCTGACCACGCGTATCGCCTGGCTGTTGCAAAGCGGACAAGCCAGCGTACACAGCATTATGGCGGTAACGTTTACCAACAAAGCCGCCAAAGAGATGCAAACCCGTCTCGGCGCGATGATTCCCATCAACGTCCGCGCCATGTGGCTTGGCACGTTCCACGGCCTCTGCCACCGCTTTTTGCGCCTGCACCACCGCGACGCAGGCCTGCCCTCTTCCTTCCAAATCCTCGACAGCGGCGACCAGCTTTCCCTCATCAAACGCCTGCTCAAAAGCCTCAATATCGCCGAAGAAATCATCGCGCCACGTTCACTGCAAGGTTTTATCAACGCGCAAAAAGAATCCGGCTTGCGCGCCTCCGTGTTGAGCGCACCCGATCCGCACACACGCCGCATGATTGAGTGCTACGCCGAATACGACAAAATCTGCCAACGCGAAGGCGTGGTCGATTTTGCCGAACTCATGCTCCGCAGCTACGAAATGCTGCAAAACAACGAAATCCTGCGCCAGCACTACCAAAACCGCTTCAACCACATTCTCGTTGACGAGTTCCAAGACACCAACAAACTGCAATACGCGTGGCTCAAACTCATGGCAGGCGGCAACGCGGCGGTATTTGCCGTCGGCGACGACGACCAAAGCATCTACCGGTTCCGCGGAGCGAACGTCGGCAACATGACCGCGCTGATGGAAGAGTTCCACATCGACGCGCCCGTCAAACTCGAACAAAACTACCGCTCCGTCGGCAACATCCTCGCCGCCGCCAACGCCGTGATTGAAAACAACGACGAACGCCTCGGCAAAAACCTGCGCACCGACGCCGAAGCAGGCGACAAAATCCGCTACTACTCCGCCTTTACCGACCTCGAAGAAGCCCAATTCATCGTGGACGAAACCAAAGCCCTCGAACGCGAAGGCTGGTATTTGGACGAAATCGCTGTCCTCTACCGCAGCAACGCCCAATCGCGCGTCATCGAACAAAGCCTGTTCCGCAGCGGCATTCCCTACAAAATCTACGGCGGCCTGCGCTTTTACGAACGCCAAGAAATCAAACACGCACTCGCCTACCTGCGCCTCGCCGTCAATCCCGACGACGACAACGCCCTCTTGCGCGTCATCAACTTCCCGCCGCGCGGCATTGGCGCACGCACCGTCGAAAACCTTCAGACGGCCTCAAACGAACAAGGCATCACCCTCTGGCAGGCAGCCTGCAACGCCGGCGCAAAAGCCACCAAAATCGCCGCCTTCGTCCGCCTGATTGAAGCCTTGCGCAACCAAGTCGGACAAATGCCCCTGTCCGAAATCATCGTCGGCATCCTCAAAGACAGCGGCCTGATCGAACACTACAAAACCCAAAAAGGCGACAACCAAGACCGCCTCGACAACCTCGACGAACTCGTCAACGCCGCCATCGAGTTCAAACCCGAAGACAGCAACTTTGAAACCCTGCCCGAAAACATTTCAGACGACCCCGCCTTCCCCATCCTCGCTTTCTTGAGCAACGCCGCCCTCGAATCCGGCGAAAACCAAGCAGGCGCAGGCGAAAAAGCTGTCCAACTGATGACCGTCCACGCCTCCAAAGGCTTGGAATTCAACGCCGTCTTCCTCACCGGCATGGAAGAAGGCCGCTTCCCCAGCGAAATGAGCCTTGCCGAACGCGGCGGCCTCGAAGAAGAACGCCGTCTCATGTACGTCGCCATCACCCGCGCCCGCAAACGCCTCTACATCACCATGGCGCAACAACGCATGCTGCACGGACAAACCCAATTCGGCATCGTCTCCCGCTTCGTCGAAGAAATCCCGCCCGAAGTATTGCACTACCTGTCGGTCAAAAAGCCCGCCTATGACAGCTACGGCAACACACGCCAAACCACCGTACAACGGGACAAAATCCTCGATGACTTCAAACCGCCGCAAACCTACGCAGGCTTCCGCATCGGACAAAACGTCCGCCACGCCAAATTCGGCACCGGCGTCATCATCGATGCCGTAGACAAAGGCGAATCCGCCCGCCTGACCATCAACTTCGGCAAACAAGGCGTGAAAGAGCTGGATACCAAGTTTGCGAAATTGGAAGAGATGTAGAAGGGAGATGGCAGGGGTCGTCTGAAACCCCTAGCGTGGGCTTTGCCCAAGAATCAAAAACAAAATTTCAGACGACTTCTTTTACCCAGCATTGTCGTGGACAAAGCCCACGCTACAATGCACATTGACGAGGCGAAAGGCCGTCTGAAAACTAGATTTCAGACGGCCTTTATTCTAAAAGTTTTCAGACGACATTTGAGGTCTTCTGAAAGTTTGAAATAATGGTTTGAACGGAAAAGAACGCGTGCGTGCGTACCGCACATACACTACACGTCGGTTTTAAATTTTGTGCCACCTGCAAGTAGAGTATGGCGCAACCACGCAACGTGGTTGGTGGAGATACAGGCTACGGCTTGCTGGACAGCCCAAAATTCCAATACAAAGAA
>NZ_KV821667.1:0-438 GCF_001815685.1 Neisseria sp. HMSC056A03 | reverse complement strand
CTAAATGTCTTGGTGGGAATTTAGGGGATTGGGGGGATTTTGCAAAGGTGTCAGGCCGTCTGAAACCCAAAAAATTGGGGTTTCAGACGGCCTTTTTAGTAGAAATTTGTTTGGAATAATTTTAGGAAGTTTGGGTATAATTATTGTGGGGCTGGTAGCAAAAAAGCCCCATTGCAGTGGGGCTTTGTGCTGAAACCTTCCTAGAAAGGAGAGTTTCAATCATGAAACATACCACTCGCACGGGTCGTTCATGGCTGAGACTGCGAACAGTCGTTAAGATTATCTTAACCCTGTTCCTGCTTTTAGTCAATTAAACGGCTGAAAACAAAAAACTGTTTTTCAGTTTCCGCCTGTTTGTCATGAACAGGCGGTTTTTTATTGTTTAACGCTGATTCAAATGTAGGAAAGCGTTGCGTTGTTTACACCACAGGTTGAGAA
>NZ_KV821666.1:24982-25264 GCF_001815685.1 Neisseria sp. HMSC056A03 | reverse complement strand
CCTTTCTCATTTCGCAGTGCTACAATCAGGCAGGCCGTAACAGGCGGTATCGTATTGTTGTAGCTCCCTTTCTCATTTCGCAGTGCTACAATCAGGAGAGACACCACAAGGAGGATTTAGAAGTTGTAGCTCCCTTTCTCATTTCGCAGTGCTACAATCCTTATCCGCTTCAACAATTGGCTGGAAGTGTTGTAGCTCCCTTTCTCATTTCGCAGTGCTACAATGAACATCGATAATCACGTTTTGGGCACGATGTTGTAGCTCCCTTTCTCATTTCGCAGT
>NZ_KV821666.1:14084-24882 GCF_001815685.1 Neisseria sp. HMSC056A03 | reverse complement strand
CCCTTTCTCATTTCGCAGTGCTACAATTTCCAACCATGACACCTGAGCCAGCAGGGAGTTGTAGCTCCCTTTCTCATTTCGCAGTGCTACAATACGATCAATCGAAATCTGAATACGCTTTTCGTTGTAGCTCCCTTTCTCATTTCGCAGTGCTACAATACCTTAATGGGAAACCCTTATTCTATAAGGGTTTCCCATTTTATTTGGTCTGAAAAATAGGACTTAAAATAATAATAGTTGGTCGGAATTTACCCTTTTTTCTTGGGTTTTCAGCTCTCCCAACAGCAGTTTCATGGTGGTATATTGCTTTTCTGTTACTTCCAAACAGCGGATTGACCCTTCTTGCGGTAGGTTTGCACATAGCCTATTGTGGTGTTTTTGCAACGAATCTCGACCTTTGACAATACGGCTGTATACGGAAAGCTGGAGCATTTGGTATCCATCTTTTAATAGAAACTGGCGGAATTGATTGGCGGCTTTGCGCTTTGCCGCTGTGGTAACCGGTAGGTCGAAGAAGACAATAATCCTCATAAATTTGGCCTCACTCATATTGGTATTCTTTCAATGGCAAGATTTCAGGCAGTTTCAGCTGTTTGGCGTTTTTGTCGGTTATGCTGGCTTGAAATGAAGAAATTATTTTATCGATGGCAGCTAAGGTGCTGAAATGTTGCCGTTCGATGCAGATTTGACAGTGAAGGGTCTTGATAAGGTTTTGTTTGATGTTAGGGGTCAGATCAGTTTTCAAACGGCCTTGTTCATGCAAATGTATAACGATCAGATCGGCCAATGGGCGCAAGGGTTCGATAAAGTCATCTGCGAGGTTGAATGGATTTAGTTCGCTTCTATGAAACAAGCCTAATGCAGGCAACCAACCATATAAGGTCAAGGCGCGTGCGACTGCGGCACGGAGTACGGCGTAGGTGTAGTTCAATGCGGCATTGACGGCATTGTTGTCATTACGGGTAAATTTTTCTCCAAAGAGGGCTTGGAAGTAGAGGGCGGCAGCTTGGGCTTCACGGTTTCCTGTATCGCCTGAACGGACTTCAACTGCCAAAGAGCGCAGCCGTTTGGCTGCAAGATCATTGCCTGTTTCGTCTGCGACAAATGCTTGATTTAGGATTTTTTGGCGGATGATATGTTGCCAGAGTTGCTTTTTTAAGGGTTCGCTTATATTCAGCTGCAGCTTGAGGATTTTAAGTTGGCGGTGATATTGGGCATAAGGCAGCCATTGTCCGCAGGGCAGGAACTGTTCGTCACATGTCAGTAAGGTTGCGCCATATTCGGCTAAGGCTGATAGGAGCGGGGCAGTAATCAGGGTTTCGCGGTTTTCGATGATAATAACGGCGATGTCTTCTAATGGTACGGTGTGGGACTCGCCGTTTTGTTGAATCAGCAGTTGCCGGCGTTGCAAGGATAGTTTGCCGCCGTTTTGAATAAGCAGGCTGCGCCAAGTCATGTTTTCCCCTTATTTTGATATAAAAAATCCCTGCTTCAGGCCGTCTGAAACAGGGATAGATTAATTTAACGGACAGGCGGGCGTTTTTTCAGACGGCATGGTCTGATTTCTTTGCCCAATTCGTCGATTTGGTATTTTTGGAATGAAAGGGCGGTTTTGACACCGATACCTTCCAGTATTCCATTTTTGCCAATTTTATGATCAAGATCATGAATGCGTATATTGATATTACCTGTGCCTCGATGGCAGCTGGCAAAGTAACCAAACATTCTAGCTTTTTTTGTTATTACTTCAATTAAATCATTAGGGTGTAATGAGAATTTAAAGTTGAAACTATCATCAATAAGTTGCCAATCTTCTTCATCTTTAAAAGCGATAACAGCCCTATCCGGCAAAATCCCTTTCGCTACCTGCCAACTGTAAATCGGGACCAGATGATACTTGCCGCCTTTCTCAAACACATCTACGCGCACCATGGTTGCGTTGTCGGCAATGCCATTGTGGTTGCGCACCCATACGCCGGTTTTCTGTACTTGCTCTACGCGTACGGCTTTTACTTGTTGGGTGCGGTTGCCTGCTTTATCGTATTTGTAAAACGGCTCGGCAAAGGCTTTGGCAGGATCGTCTTTATGTGCTTTCAAACGTGCTTTCAGTCCTTCGTATAGCTTATGTTCGCGCTCCCGATTGACCATTTTTTCCAAGTCTTTCAGTTTTAACTGTGTCAGCGGTACGCGCAACACACTGATGCCTTCGTCCAGTCGTTTGGCGGATTTGACGGTCTCCATATGGCCTTGCCCGCTCATCTTCCGATTGGGTGCGCGAGAAACAAACAATGGCGTAACGTATTCGTGTACGGCTTCGGGACGAGAAGATAATTTTTCAGCAAGCAGAGTGCGCAGTTTTTCGGGGGTATCCGCTTCTTCAAATTCGGGTTTGCCGTCCGGTTTGCCGAAGACGCGAATCATGACTTCTTGTGCGAAAAAATCCCAAGGTTGCGGGAAGTGTGTTTTTTGATGCAGCACTTCTCCTGTTTCTTTATCTATGGTTTTACCGTCAAACGCGTTCATCTCTTTATAGCGTACAAAACGGGTAATTTTCTGCTGCATGGCAACGGTCGAGCAGGCAACGACGACTGCGTCCAAGGCGTGATGGCGGTCGTTTTCCGTACGCACTTTGCGCAATCCCCAAAAGCCGCGCAACAGATTGGTAATTTGTCCGTTGGATGCAAAGACACGTCTTTTCCCTTTACCTGTCAGCAGCATATGGTCGGCAACGAATTGGCACAGGAAACGGTTGACGTAGCGCGTATCGTTCAGATTGCGTTCTTTAAAGCCATCTTCATCGAATTTTTGCAGCAGAATCCGTTGTTTTTTACTGCGTGGGAAACGGCTGGTTTCGACACGCGCTTTAAATTCCTGCCATTCGCGGCTGCTGTCTTTACCGTTGAAGTATTCGTAAGGGGTTTGATTACCTTTGTTTTGGTTTTCGCTGCCCAATACCAGCACTTTATTGTTGAAACTGTCGTCCCATGTGCGCGAGAACGGCAGGGCATGGTCGATTTCGACATAGCCTTTTTCGTTCAGACGGCCTAAGTTGATTTCTTTGCCCGAATACAGGCATTTGCCGTGTTGTTGCTCGTACAGGCGCAGTTTCAGAATATCTTTGGATTTGGGTTCGCCGACAAAATTAGGGAAATACTCTCGGAATTTGGCGGCGGCTTTTTCACGGTCTTTACGGTTTTCTTCTTGGCGTTTCTCGATTTCTTTGCGGTCTTTAAACGATTTTCCTACTTCCCTTGCCGTTTCAATATGAATACGCGCAGGGGAGCCGTAACGCCGAACCACGCCGTTAATGACTTTTCTGGCTTGAGATAAGGCGCGCAAGACGACTGGGTTGTGGATTTCGTCGGCAGGGATGGGCGGCAGATAAATCTTTTCTTCCGTATTTTTCTTGCCGTAATGGTCCCCGTAGATTTCGGCGCAGGCTTCATCGTAACGTTTGCCTTGCTCCATTAGAGGCACAATTCGGCGCAACGCTTTCAAGGAAACTTGGACGAACTTGTCGAAGTTGATGTGTTTTAACAGCGCTTCTAATATTTCGGGCTGTACACGGTCTTTCAGACGGCCTGTAATGTCTTCATCGGTTTTGAACAGGGAGAATGCCGTACCGATTTCGTCTTGTAATTCGGGAGAAAGGTTTAATGGAGATTTTTTGTCTTTCAAACCTTCTTTTTCCAGCGCACGGCGGATGGCGTGGTAAGCCTTCATTTCCATCAGCGTTGCCGATTCGGCATTGTCTTTGCCGTAACGCAAACCTTTGAAAAATGCCGTATCGTCCAATCCCAGCAGTTCTCGTGCTTTTGCATAAGTTAGCTTATTTTTATAAGGCATATCTATAAGCGTGGCACGTTCGGTATCAGTCAGCGGACGCTCGCTGCCTTGCTCTAAAATACGCAGGTTGTTCAGCTTGGTCAGCCAGATGAAACGTTCGGCGGTATAGGTGTTTTTAGCGGCTTTCGGCTCTGTCGGCTCAAAGGTGCAATACCCCAACATTTTTTGAACAGCATCGCCAGACAGGGCAGGGCGTTGCGCCATCAGCAGGGTTTCAATACCTTCTTTAAGGCCGTCTGAAATATGCGGATTGCCGAATTCTTTTTGTTTTTCAAACAGTACATTCAGCTCTGCCTGCAAATCTTTGCGGCTGAACGTATGCGAATAATCGCCGCGCTGGTTGCGGATATGGCCGCTTTCTTCCTCAAATTTATTTAAAGCCAATTCGGCCGGTGTGCGGAATTTGCCTGTCTGTAAGGCATGGGCATTGTCGGCTACGCCTTTAAGTAAAGCGCCAAGCTCCTTATCGGCAGTTTTGTCCTCGTTTTTTCTTTGCGACAAATAGCCGCGGTGTTTGATTAAATGTAGTAAGACTGCCGACCACTCTAAAGGCGTCAGTTTGCGGTCTAATGCGGCTATACGAAGTTGCCATGGTGTATTCGGTAAGGATTTAATCAAGCCGTTTTCATCAAAATCGGCAGCCTGTAATACGCCCTCGCGTTTCAATAGGCGACGGGCCCGAAGCAGGCGGTGGGCGCGACGGCGGGTCAGGCGGCGGACGCTGCGTGCCAAGCGTCTTGCCGCTGCGAGAGAGTCGCCTGTTTTCGGTACTTCTGCACGCTCAAATACGCGCACGCCCAAATCAATCAGGCGGATGGGGTTTTCTTCTTCGTCAATTTCTACCATCGCCCAGCCGACGGATGCGATGCCGATATCGAGGCCGAGGATGTAGTTGATTGGATTGGGTTTGAATGCAGCCATCAGTTTCTCCGTAATATGATGTTTAGTAAGTATAAATATATCCTAGGTAAGTATTATCATGCAAATGAAATGCTTGACTGGGTGCCGATTTGGAATTAGAATTTGGACATATTGTTGCACTGCGAAATGAGAAACGTTGCTACAATAAGGCCGTCTGAAAAGATGTGCCGCAACGCTCTGCCCCTTAAGGCTTCGGCTTTAAGGGGCATCGTTTTGTCTAAATGGCAGGGATTAAAAAGGCCGTCTGAAATTTCAGACGGCCTTTGGTGTTACCAGATATCGGATTTGATTTTGCGTTTCAAGCCCGGGTGTTCAGAGAGTTTGAACTCTGGATCTTTGCCCATTTTCAGCTTGGCTGTGTAGTCTTTCAACAGCAGGAAGGCAAGTGGGGACAGGAGTAGGATGGCGACGAGGTTAATCCATGCCATGATGCCCATGGCCATGTCTGCCATATCCCATACCAAGGGTACGTTGGCAACTGCGCCGAAGTAGACCCATGTCAAAACCAGCATACGGAAAACGGCGGTAACCAGCCAATGGCTCTTGATGAATTGGACGTTGGACTCGGCATAGGCATAGTTGCCGATAACGGTTGAAAAGGCAAACATAAATAGGATGACGGCAAGGAAACCCGCGCCCCATTCGCCTACCTGGCTGACGATTGCCGCTTGGGTCAGCGCCGCACCGCTCAGGTCTCCGTAAGGCTGTTGATAGGTCAAGACGATAAAGGCGGTGCATGAGCAGACGATGATGGTATCGACGAAAACGCCCAGCATTTGAATCATGCCTTGGGAGACGGGGTGCTTCACTTCGGCTGCGGCTGCGGCGTTCGGCGCGGAACCCATACCCGCCTCATTGGAATACAGGCCGCGTTTGATACCCTGCATCATGGTGGTCGAAATCAGACCGCCGAGGAAACCGCCTGCAGCCGAATCGAAGTTGAACGCGTTGGAAAAAATCTGACTGAACACGTCAGGAATCAGGGAAATATTGGTAACAATGATGAAGAGTGCTATGACGAGATATAAAACCGCCATCAGCGGAACGATGATTTCCGCGGCTTTGGATACGCGGCGGATACCGCCGAAGATAATCGGGGCGGTCAGAATAACCAGTGCAACGCCGACATAGTGTTGATCCCAGCCCCATGCCGCTTTGGTGGTATCGGCGATGGTATTGGTCTGTACGGCTTCAAATACAAAGCCGAAACAGAAAATTAGACTCAGGGCGAATAAAACGCCCAGCCATTTTTGTCCCAGGCCTTGAGTGATGTAGTAGGCAGGGCCGCCGCGGAAGTGGTGGTTGTCGTAGTCCCGGATTTTAAAGAGTTGAGCCAGTGAAGATTCAACAAACGCCGAACTCATGCCGATTAAGGCGGTTACCCACATCCAGAACACCGCGCCCGGTCCGCCGAGTTTGATGGCAATCGCCACGCCGGCGATGTTGCCCACGCCTACGCGGCTGGCCAAGCCGGTAACGAATGCTTGGAACGGTGTAATTCCGTGCGGATCATCACCTTGTTTGCGTCCACCCAACATTTCTTTGATACTGCGGCCGAAGAGGCGGAATTGTACAAAACCGGTGGTAACGGTGAAAAAGAGGCCTGCGCCTAAAAGCATATATACCAACCCCGACCACATTGGGTCGTTGATGGCGTTTATCCAGCCGTGAAGCTGTTCGAAAAATTGATCCATACAAACCTTTCAGAGTTTCTCCATTTTCAGACGGCCTGTGTGTGGAGGCTGTCTGTAACTGGATGTATTCTAGCAGACTGTCAACAAACTGAAAAACGTTTACATATTCTTTTTTATATTATCTTTTTGATTATCATGTGATTTTATTATTATGGTGTAAAGGATTTATCGATTTAAACTCTTCCGTTTTACATATTTGAACAAAAAGGCCGTCTGAAAACAGAGTCTTGTTTTCAGATGGCCTTGATTTTATTTCAATGCATTATTCGGGGCGCATTTGAGGGAACAAAATCACGTCGCGGATGGTTTGCGAATCGGTCAGCAGCATTACCAGGCGGTCAATGCCGATGCCGCAACCGCCTGTCGGCGGCAGGCCGAATTCCATCGCGCGGATGTAGTCGGCATCGTAGTGCATGGCTTCGTCGTCGCCGGCGTCTTTTTGTGCCACTTGCGCCTTGAAGCGTTCGGCTTGGTCTTCCGGATCGTTCAACTCAGAGTAGCCGTTTGCCAGTTCGCGGCCGACAACGAAAAGCTCGAAGCGTTCGGTCAAACCCGGTTTGCTGTCGGATGCGCGTGCCAATGGCGACACTTCGACAGGGTAGTCGATGATGAAAGTCGGGTTCCACAGTTTGCCCTCGGCACAACCTTCAAACAAGGCAAGTTGCAGGCTGCCGATACCCGGAGAAGGAGGCAGGCTTTCGCCGTGTTTGACGATTTCTTTTTTCAGCCATTCTTCATCGTTCAACTGCTCATCGGTGTAGTGCGGATTGTATTTTTTGATGGCACCGAGAATGGTCAGGCGTTCAAACGGGCTTTCCAAATCGACTTCTTTGCCGTTGTAGCTGATTTTTGCCGTACCGTTTACCGCGCGGGAAGCGTTGCGGATGATGTCTTCCGCCATTTGCATCATGCGTTCGTAGTCGGAGAAGGCTTCGTAGAATTCAATCATGGTGAATTCAGGGTTATGGCGTACGGACATACCTTCGTTACGGAAGCTGCGGTTAATTTCAAACACGCGTTCCAAACCGCCGACAACCAAGCGTTTCAGATACAGCTCGGGTGCAATGCGCAGGTAGAGCGGAATGTCCAAGGCATTGTGGTGGGTAACGAATGGTTTCGCTGTCGCGCCGCCGGGAATCGGGTGCATCATCGGGGTTTCAACTTCGAGATAATGCTCGTTTACCATGAAATTACGCACGGATTGGATGATTTGGCTGCGTTTGATAAACGTATTGCGCGACTCTTCATTGGCAATCAAATCGACGTAACGTTGGCGGTATTTGGTTTCTTGATCGCTCAAGCCTTTGTGTTTGTCGGGCAGCGGGCGCAGGGATTTGGACAGCAGGCGGATGTTGGACACGCGCACGGTCAATTCGCCGTGGTTGGTTTTGAACAAAGTACCTTCCGCGCCGACGATGTCGCCCAAGTCCCAGTGGTTGAAGTCGTCCAAAACTTCTTGGCTCACGCCTTTGTTGTTCAGATAAAGCTGGATTTGACCGGTAACGTCTTGAATGGTAGCGAAGCTGGCTTTGCCCATTTGACGTTTGAGCATCATGCGGCCGGCAACTTTGACGGAAATGCCTTGCGGGTCGAGTTCTTCTTTGCTGATTTCACCGTATTGGGTGTGCAGGTCGGCGGCAAAGCTGTCGCGTTTGAAATCGTTAGGGTAGGCGTTGCGTTCTTTGCGGATGTTGTGCAGTTTCTCGCGGCGCAGGGCGATGATTTGGTTTTCGTCCAACTGCGGCTCGATTTGCGGATTGTTTTGTTCGCTCATGGTGTTTTCCGGAAAAATGAGTCAGGCTGCCGGAGTTTTCAGACGGCCTGAATAAAGTGAAAAATTGGCTCTATTTTACGCGATGTCGGTGTTTTTTTCTATAAAGGCAGAAAGGCCGTCTGAAACCTGAAAAATCGGTTTCAGACGGCCTTTTGTTTCATGAAGGGTCGTATCGGTGGTTAGATATCGGTTTCCAAATAAACAACTTGGGTTTGCAGATATTCTTCCAAACCATGTTTGCCATCGGCGCCGCCGATACCTGATTTTTTCCAACCGGCATGGAAGCCCTGCATGGCTTCGAAGTTTTCGCGGTTGATGTAGGTTTCGCCGAATTGCAGGCGGCGGGTGACGTAGAAGGCTTCGTTCAGGTTGGTGGTGTACACGGAGCTGGTCAGACCGAATTCGCAGTCGTTTGCCAAGGCGATGACTTGGTCAAGCGTGTCGAAAGTGGAAACAGGCAGGACAGGGCCGAAGGTTTCTTCCTTCATGATGTCCATGTTGTTGTCGGTGTCGGTCAGCAGGGTCGGCTCGAAGAAATAGCCGCGTCCTTCGGCGCGTTTGCCGCCGCAGACCAAGGTTGCGCCTTGTCGAACTGCGCGTTCCACTTTTTCGGCAACGGCTTTGACAGCGCGCTCTTCAATCAATGGGCCCATTTCCAGTGCGCCGGGTTCGGCTTCGGCAGGGTTGCCGTAGCGTACGCCTTTCATGGCGGCGGTCATTTTTTCGATAAACGCGTCTTTCAGGCTGCTGTGGACATACACGCGTTCGGCGCAGTTACAGATTTGGCCGGTATTGCCCACGCGTGAAGCCAAGATGGATTTGACGGCCAGATCCAAGTCGGCATCTTTCAGGACGATGGCAGGGGCTTTGCCGCCCAGTTCCAGTGAGACTTTGGTAATGTTGGCGGCAGCGGCTTCCATCACTTGGCGGCCGGCATCGACAGAACCGGTTAGGCTGACCATATCGACTTGTGGATGCGATGCCAAGGCATTGCCGATTTCTGCGCCCGGGCCGTTGACGACGTTGAACACGCCTGCGGGTAAGCCTGAGGCATGGACGATTTCAGCAAAGATGTGGCAGTTAATCGGGGTAACGCTGCTTGGTTTGACGACGATGGTATTGCCTGTTACCAAAGCCGGGCCCATTTTGCGGGCGATCAGGAAGAATGGGAAGTTCCACGGCAAAATGCCGGCGATTACGCCTAAAGGACGTTTGAACAATAAAATGTTTTCGCGCGGACGGTCGCTTTGGATGATTTCGCCTTCATAACGGCGTGCCCATTCTGCTTGGTAGTCGAGATAATCGGCAGTGAACATAACTTCTATGCGTGCCAAATCTTTGGTTTTGCCGCCTTCGGCAACAATGGTATCCGTCAGCTCGTCGGCGCGTTCACGGATGCCTTGGGCAATTTTGCGCAGGTATGCGCCGCGCTCAACGGCAGGCAAACGCTCCCATGCAGTTTGCACATCTCTGGCCGCGGCAACGGCACGATCAACATCGGCTTTTCCGCCTTTAGGCTCACGCGCGATAACTTCTTCGGTTGCCGGATTCAATACATCACGCCATGTGCCGTTAAAGTCGGTTTCAAAGCGGCCGTTGATATACATAGACAGTTGTTTCATCAAACCTTCTCCTGTTGTTGTAGTTGGATGTAGTTTTAGTCTATGCTTAAATTGTCTGGCATACAAGAGGATTTAGCGTGGGTTGATGATAGGTATTTGGAAGTTTTTAGAAAAATATGATGTGCGGGGAGTTGGGCTTGATTGATTTAAGAAGTTTGTGATGTTTTGAGTTACATCTATAACAGCATTGTGACAAGAAGAAAGGCTTGATGGAAAATATAAAAAAAACCTGCTTTTTTCAAAGCAGGTTTTCATATTTGGTGGGTCGTGAGCGATTCGAACGCTCGACCAACGGATTAAAAGTCCGCTGCTCTACCGACTGAGCTAACGACCCGATAAGCTGTGCATTATAGGTATCTTGTTTCTTTTCGTCAACTGTTTTTTTGAAATTTTTTTCAAAAAACGTAAACCAGCTGTTATTTGGCGTTAATTCTCCCTGTTTTGAGCATTTATTATGTTATGATTTTTTGGTCTGTAAGTTTTGACAGATATTTTTTAGACCAAAGGATATACAACATGAAAAAATTATTGATTGCTGCAATGATGGTAGCCGGCTTGGCTGCGTGTACACAAGAAGCGAAAAAAGAAACCCAAGAGGCGGCTTCTGCTGTTGCTTCCGATGTAAACGCTGCTGCTGAAAATGCAGCTTCTGCTGTTGATACTGCTGCTTCTGAAGCCAAAGGTGCGGCTGAGCAAGCTGTTTCTGATGTTAAAGACGCTGCTGCAGATGCTAAAGCAACTGCGGATAAAGCAGTTTCTGACGCTAAAGATGCTGCCGGTAAAGCGGTTGAAGAAGCTAAAGATGCTGCCAAAGACGCAGCTAAAGACGCTATGGGTAAAGCAGCCGATGCGACTCAAGAAGCTGCCGACAAATTGAAAGACGCTGCTAAATAAGCTGGTGTTTGATATTTGAAAAGGCCGTCTGAAATGTTCAGACGGCC
>NZ_KV821666.1:1126-13984 GCF_001815685.1 Neisseria sp. HMSC056A03 | reverse complement strand
AGGCCGTCTGAAATGTTCAGACGGCCTTTTTATATCGGCAGATTATTTTTTCTCTTGCTGACGCGTGTACACCAAGGAAGTCAGGATGGATGCGCCCAGTGCGCCGAAGACGACGGACAGGGAAATGGAAATCGGGATATGTACCCAGTGCATAATCAGCATCTTGATACCGATAAAGCTCAATACGAAAGCCAAGCCGTATTTGAGGAAAATAAAGCGTTCGGCAAAGTCTGCCAGTAAGAAGTACATGGCACGCAGGCCCAAGATGGCAAAAATGTTGGAAGTGAGGACGATGAAAGGGTCGGTCGTTACGGCAAAAATAGCGGGGATGCTGTCCACGGCGAAGATGACGTCGCTCAATTCGATCATAATTAATACCAGCAAAAGTGGTGTAGCGATGCGTTTGCCGTTTTCGATGGTAAAGAATTTTTCACCGTCAAACTGTTGGCTGGTCGGGATGACTTTTTTGAGCAGAGTCAGGATCTTGTTTTGGGAAAGGTCTTCTTCAGCTTCGGCTTCGGGCTTCATCATGTGAATGCCGGTGTATAAGAGGAACGCGCCGAAGAGGTACAAAATCCATTCAAATTGTTGTACCAAGGCTGCACCGATGAAGATCATGATGGCGCGCAGGACGATGGCGCCGAATACGCCATAGAGTAAGACGCGGTGTTGGAATTTGGGTTCAACTTTGAAGTAGCTGAAAATCATCAGGAAAACGAATATGTTATCGACGGCAAGGGATTTTTCAAGTACATAGCCGGTGAAGAATTCGAGGACTTTTTCTTTGGCGACAACAGCCCCGTAAGTCGGGTTGCCCGCCAGTTCAAAATAGAGCCAGCCTGCAAATGCGCAGGATACGGCTACCCAAATGCCGCTCCAGGCGAGGGCTTCTTTGATGCTGACTTTGTGGGCGCCGTTTTTTTTCAGCGATACCATATCGATGGCGATCATGATTAAGACGGCAATAAAGAAGATGCCGTAAAACATCGGCGAGCCAACGGACGGGTATTGGGTCATAAACAATCCTTGTGTGGGGTGTGGGTAAGGTTTACCAAGACAGGTAAAACATTGCCTTGGCAAAAAAGACAATAAACAGCATATGGCTGAAGACAACGGCGTGTATATATTTCGACCAGCCGACGGTGAGGGTGTGTCGGGCCATTTTGACAACAGCGATGGCAAAATGCACCAAAACGCTTACTGCCAACAGGATTTTGATGCTCAACATAATGCTGAAGGCGCTGTCGAGAGGATGGTGCAGCGTTGGCAGATAACGGTTGTACACCATGACGATGCCGCTGATAAAAAGGGTGATGACGACAATCGGCATCACGCGGACGGCACGATGGGACATGGCACGTTCGACTTCGCGACGCGATTCGCGCGAAACGCGGCCGGTGTGCAAAACGGAGAGAACCAGCATTTCGAAAAATACGCCGCCGACAAAGGCAATCGCGCAATAAACGTGGATGATGTGTGCCAGTGCGTAGGTACTCATGACGGGTGTTTCCGGTAGTTCAGACAAGTTGTCATTGTATCACTACCGAATGCGGTTGATGTATGCGCAATTTTATGCCAAATATATTAAATTTTATAAATATTCTATTGGAATTGCCGTTTGTTTTTGAAGTTAACCGTTCATCAAAAGCATTATCTTAGTTTAATCTGTCTTTACTTATCAGAAAATATATTAATGAAAGGTTGTGCCATACTGCTCCATATACAGCTTAAACCCTGATGGAGAATCAAACCATGAAGAAAACTTTTGCAAAAACTGTGACCTTGATCATGTTGGCCGCCTCTTTGGGTGCATGTGCCAATATGACCCAAACCCAACGCAACACTGCTGCTGGTGCGGTATTGGGTGGCGTGGCAGGTAACTTGATTGGTGGTGATACCGGCTCTACCTTGGGTGGTGCGGCTTTGGGTGGTGTTATCGGCAGTCAGGTTCATACCCGCTATTAATCCTTTATTCGGTTAGAAATAAAAAGGCCGTCTGAACATTCAGACGGCCTTTTGTTTTGCGGTTTATTCGTTGACGAAGGTTACACCGGTCAGTTGCGATTGCAAAATGGCAGTGCGCAAAGCAGTCAGTGCTTTCGGACGGACAAAGTTGCGGCGATAGGCCAAAACGACACGGCGGTGCGGCGCATTGCCTTCAAACGGGATAATGCTGAAAAGCATATGGTCGTTTTCGGTCAAGGCGGTAGCCGGCATGACGCTGATGGCCAAACCGCTGGCAACCATGTGGCGGATGGTGTTGATGGAGCTGCCTTGCAGGGTATTGGTCAAACCTTGGATTTTCTGTTTGGAAGCCAATTCGGAACAGCTCGCCAACACTTGGTCGCGCATACAGTTGCCTTCAGACAGCAGCAACACTTGTTCTTCGCCCAAAAGCTGAGGCGTAACGGCATCGAGTTCTTCAAAGTGATGGCCTTTGGGAACAATGACGAAGAAAGGTTCGTCATACAGAGGCTTGGTCACGATACCCGGCTCTTGGAACGGCTCGGCAACGACGATTGCATCGACATCGCCACGTTTGAGCGACTCGGTCAGGATGTGGGTATAGTTCTCTTCCAGCATCAGCGGCATTTTCGGTGCGGTTTCACGCAGCGCGGTAATGAGCTTGGGCAGAAGGTAGGGGGCAACGGTGAAAATCAGGCCGAGTTTGAACGCGCCTTCCAATTCGTTTTGCTCTTCATTGGCAAGGTGTTTGATGAGTTCTGCTTCTTCCAGAACCCGGCGGGCTTGGGCAACAATGCGCTCGCCCGCTTCGGTCGTGATGATGTCGTTGCTGCTACGGTCGAACAGGGATACCGACAGCTCTTCCTCCAGCTTTTTGATGGCGATGGAGAGGGTGGGCTGGCTGACAAAGCAGCGTCGTGCGGCACGTCCGAAGTGACGTTCTTGTGCGACGGCTACGATGTAACGCAATTCGGTCAAGGTCATGTGTTAAGCCTTTTTTTGTTCCGGCAGGGTGATGTTCAGCTCAAGAACGTCCAAGCCGTCTTGTTTCTCTTGGGAGATGCGGATGTCGTCCAATGATACGTTGACGTATTTGGACAGGACTTCCAACAACTCTTTACGCAAGGTCGGCAGATAGTCCGGAGCTTGGCCTTCTTGTGCGCGTTCTTGTGCGATGATGATTTGCAGGCGGTCGCGCGCGACTGTAGCGGTTTTCGGCTTTCTGCCGAACAGCATATCGAGCAGTGACATGTATTAACCTCCGAACAGTCGTTTTAAGAAGCTTTTCTTCTCAGTTTCGAGGAAACGCATTTCGCGGTTTTCACCCAAGAGGCGGGCGATAACGTCTTTATAGGCTTCTGCTGCTGCGGCATTGTCTTGGTGGATGACAGGTTCGCCGGCATTGGAAGCTTGCAGAACGTTTTGTGATTCAGGAATCACACCGATCAACGGAATACGCAAGATGTCGCAGATGTCTTGTACAGACAGCATTTCGCCTTTGGCTACGCGCTCAGGGGAGTAGCGAGTAATCAGCAGGTGCTCTTTAACAGTACCGCCTTGTTCGGCTTTGCGGGATTTGCTTTGCAAAATGCCCAGGATGCGGTCGGAGTCGCGGACGCTGGATACTTCCGGATTGGTGGTAATGATGGCTTCGTCGGCAAAGTAGAGTGCCATCAGTGCGCCTTGTTCGATACCGGCAGGGGAGTCGCAGATGATGAATTCGAAGCCCATTTTTTCGCTGGCTAACTCTTTCATCACGTTGTCTACGCCTTCGCGGGTCAGTGCGTCTTTATCGCGGGTTTGCGATGCAGGCAGGATGTAGAGGTTTTCGCAGTTTTTGTCTTTAATAAGGGCTTGGTTGAGAGTCGCTTCGCCGTGGATAACGTTGATGAGGTCGTATACGACGCGGCGTTCGCAACCCATAATCAGGTCAAGGTTGCGCAAACCGACGTCGAAGTCGATTACGGCAGTTTTGTGGCCGCGCAGGGCCAGGCCGGTTGCGATGCTGGCGCTGGTAGTGGTCTTGCCTACGCCGCCTTTACCTGAAGTTACTACGATGATTTTGGACACGATATTTCCTTTTTAAGTACTGATGTTTATTCGGCGTCGATTGCGCTGATAACCAGTCGGTTGTCTTGCAATGATACTTGTACGGGTTTTTTGTGCAGATGCTCGGGCAGGTCTTGCTCGAAGTTGCGGTAGATACCGGCAACGGAGACTAATTCGGCCTGCATGGAATGAATAAAGATGCGCGCGTTGGTATTGCCTTTTGCACCGGCCAACGCTCTGCCGCGCATGGGGGCGTAAATATGGATGTTGCCGTCGGCGATAAGTTCCGCACCTTGGCTGACGATGCCGGTAACGATGAGGTCGCCGTTTTCAGCGTAAACCTGCTGGCCGGTACGCACGGGCGTGCTGACCAATACGGTCGGATTGTTGATGACGGTGGCTTGTACGTCTTGCGGTTGCGGTGCTTGGCGCGGAGCAGGCGCTGCCTGTGTGTCGGCTGCCTGGGTGGAGTTGCCTTGTTTGAAGACCAAGTGGTAACGCGCCGCCGCTGCCGCCCATGTGTCGCTGGTGTGGTGCAGCCCTAAGATTTGCATGCCGTAACGGGCAAACAGGGAAATCATGCCGCCCAAATCGATGGATTCGGGGTGGTCGAAATCTTGTACGTCTAAAATGAAGGGAACGAATTCGTCTTGGGATTGGCCTGCCAATTGGCGCAGGAATTCTTCCAATTCGGTTAGATCTGCGGTGTGCAGATGGATGGATAAGACGTCCAAACGTGACGTTTTTATGTCGAATGCGGGTTTCATTGTAATGAAATAATAAAATTTTTTAATGACGTAAGTTTACCGTGTAAATCTTGGCTATTCAATCTGTTTGACCATCTGAAACCAAAATATTTTGTTTGAACGTTTTTCAACTGTATTTAGTGTGGTTTTTTGGTGTGAATGCAGGTTTCAGACGGCCTTGGGAAAGGGGTAGCCGTGTGTGTCGATGTCATCGGCGGCGGCCCACGGCGTGTGGATGAGGGTGGACGGTAGGTGCGCCAATTCGGGGACGTAACTGCGGATGTAGCTGCCGTCGGGATCGATTTGATGCGAACGGTGGGCATAGCGGACGGTAGCCGTGTCTTGTGCGGCGAGGTGCCAGTTGGCTTGGTTGAGTGCGGGGTCGGTGCCGGTTTGGACGGAGGCTGCCCACGCAATGCCTTGGTTGGGGTCGAAGTTGAGGGCGTGGCAGAAATAGTGGGCGCACAGCTGCTGGAGAACGGGGTGTAAGTGACCAGTGGCTTCGAGGCCGCGGATGGAGGCGTCGATGATGGGTACGCCGGTTTGGCCGAGTCGCCAGTATTCGCGTACCGGAGCGGCATCGGTTGTTTCGGGCAGGCGGCGGTGGTAGGCGAGCTGGTAGCAGTAGTCGCGGAAAATAAGCTTGTCCAGCCATTCGAAATGTCGGTTTGCCAAGCCTTCGGCGGCCAGCAGGCGCGGTGAAATGCAGCCTGCGGACAGGTAGGCATTGAGGAGGCTGGTGTTTTTTCGTGCCGGAAAGTTTTGGGTAATCGGGTAGTGAACCAAATTCTGTTTGAATGCGTGCCATTGCGTTAAGGCTGCGGTTTCGCCGCCCTGCTGATAGGCAGGCAATACCGCGCCGGTATGGGCTGGAAACAGTGGAACGTTTTGTCTGGTTTGAACAGGCAATTCGGTTTCAGACGGCCTTTGTCCTGAATAAGCTTGCAACCATGCTTGTTTATAGGCGGCAAAATCGGTGTAGGGCAGGCCGTTGGCATCCATGAGGGGGGATTTGGCCAAAATGCCGCGGTCGTTGGCGTGTTGCAGGGCAATGCCTGCTCGGTCGAAATTGTGCCAGAGGTGGTTGTCTTGGCGGATTTCGGCTTCGGTGTAGGCTTCGTCTGTGATGACGGTATGGGCATTGAGCGCAGCAGCCAAGCGGAGGAGGTCTTCATCGGAAGCGACGATATATAAAGGAATATGGTGCGCCGCCAGACGGGTATGCAGCTCTTGCGCGGCTTGATAATGGAACAGGCTTTGACGCGGATTGTGGTTTTCAGACGGCCTTTGGCTGACCCAGACGCAGGCGATGGGCAAACCGCTTGCAACGGCGGCATTAAGCGCGGCATTGTCGTGCAGGCGGAGGTTGCGGCGGAACCAGACAAGGACGTGAGCAGATTTCATGAGCATGTTCCGACGGAAAACGGGGAAACCATTTTATCAGAATCGGCCTCATGTATCAGGCCGTCTGAAAAATCTTTTGGTTTGATTTTGCTATATAATTTTGGTTTTAGCAATGAGGCGGCAATCATGACCGAGAAAACCGTTTTGGCACTCATTACCTGCCAAACCTATCCCGAACCATCAGACAACCTGAAAACATTGGCGGCATGCTTGGAAACCATGGGCGTGAAAACCGTATTTGATGCGTGGCAAAACCATCCGTCCGCGCCGTTTTTGCTGCCTTTGTGCGCATGGGATTATGCCGCCGAACCCGAAGCCTTCCGCAAATGGCTGGAGCAAGCCGAGCAGGCGGGGCAGCGTTTTATCAATCCGCCCGAGCTGATGGCTTGGAATATGGAAAAGACTTATTTATGTGATTTGGCAGAACGCGGCGCACAAGTGATTCCCAGCGTGTTCGTTCCGCCGCAAAAAGCCGAATTGACCGACATTTTGAACCAACAAGGATGGACGGAAGCGGTCATCAAACCGGCATTCGGGCAGAGCGGCAAAGGCGTGGTTAAAGTTTATGCAGAAACATTGGACGTAAACATGGCGGATTATCCACAAGGCGTGATTGTGCAACCTTATATCCGCGAAATCGAAACGGCGGGCGAAACCTCGCTGGTGTTTTTCAACGGCACATTCAGCCATGCCGTGCGCCGTCAGCCGCCACACGGCGAATGGCGAGCCAACTCGGCCTATGGCGTGTCGGTGTTCGGTATCGAGCCGCCCGAGTTTGCCATCTGCGCCGCGCAAAACGTACTGGCCGCTTTGCCGCAAATGCCGGCTTACGCCCGAGTGGACGGTACATTGATCGGCGACACCTTCCTGCTCAATGAATTGGAACTCATCGAACCTGCCCTGTATTTGCACACCAGTGAAGGCGCGACGGAACGCTTTGCCCGAGTGTTGGCGCAGTTGCTTGAGCAACATTCATCAACCTGACTTTATTAATATAAATAGCAAGCCTCAGGCCGTCTGGAAACCATCTTTCAGACGGCCTGAGGCTTTTTTTAAACAAGATTTGCGTGTTTGTATTTTTCAATAATGTGCCATTTGTCGATTGTGTCATTTTAATTGTTGCAGTCTTAATTGAAGGTTGATTAACTTTCATTTGGCATTTTATCTCGGCTGCAGCCTTTATTTTTAGCGGATTGTAAACAATCTGCTCGGTCTAAATAAATATCTTTTTAGGGTAAAACCTCAAAAATCTTTTTAAAAAGAAAGATATTGTCTTATTGAATATTCTGTGCTGAAATTACATGACACTACAAAAAGTAGTGCATAAAAAATAAAACAGACAAAGGAGAAAGCCATGCAATTGTTTTTAGATAATCTCAAAGCCTTTTTCGAAACCATCAGCGGCTGGGTCTGGGGACCTATTATGTTGATGCTGCTGGTCGGTACGGGCATTTTGCTGACCGTTTTGCTGAAAGGCTTGCAGTTCACCATGTTGGGTTATGCGCTGAAACAGGCGTTTGTGCCGTCAAAGAAGCATGAAGACGGCGAAGACCACGAAGGTGATATTTCCCATTTTGCGGCGTTGATGACCGCGCTGTCCGCCACCATCGGTACGGGTAACATCGCCGGTGTGGCGACTGCGGTGGTAACCGGCGGCCCGGGCGCGGTATTTTGGATGTGGATGACCGCCATTTTCGGCATGGCCACCAAATACGGCGAAGGCGTGTTGGCGGTGAAATACCGCGTCACCAATTCCAAAGGCGAAATGTCCGGCGGCCCGATGTACTACATCGAAAAAGGCTTGGGCAAAAACTGGAAATGGATGGCCGTTGCGTTTGCGCTGTTCGGCACATTCGCTTCATTCGGTATCGGCAGCTCGGTGCAGTCCAACTCGGTTGCGCAGGCAGTACAAACCAGCTTTGGTGTTGAACCTGCGTACACCGGCATAGTCTTGACCGTATTAACAGCCATTGTGCTTTTGGGCGGCATTAAGGGCATCGCCAAAGCCGCGTCTTTTATCGTGCCAGCCATGGCAGTGTTTTATGTAGTGGGCGGTATTTCCATTATTGTCGTGAATTCTGACGCACTGATGCCCGCCGTCAAACTGATTTTCTCCGATGCGTTTAGCGCGCAGGCCGTTGCCGGCGGTGCCATCGGTACGGTTATCCGCTACGGCGTGGCGCGTGGCGTGTTCTCCAATGAGGCAGGTATGGGTTCTGCGCCGATTGCCGCCGCAGCCGCGAAAACCGACCACCCCGTCCGTCAGGCTTTGGTTTCCATGACCGGTACTTTTTTGGACACCATTGTTGTCTGCTCGATTACCGGTATCGTGTTGGTCATGGGTCTGCTCGGCGCAGGCGGCGAGTTTGTCAAACCTGAATTGAGCGGCGCGGCGCTGACAACCGTCACTTTCCAAAAAATGCTGCCCGGCATCGGCGGCTGGATTGTCACCATCGGCTTGATTTTCTTTGCCTACTCAACCATTCTCGGCTGGTGTTATTACGGCGAGAAATGTGCGGTTTACGTCTTCGGCGAGAAGTTTGCCGGTTTGTACCGCGTCGGTTATGTTTCTTCAGTTATGCTGGGAACCGTGTTGAGCCTTGATTTGGTGTGGCTGGCTTCGGACACATTCAACGGCTTGATGGCATTGCCCAACCTGATTGCGCTTTTGTTGATGGCGAAAGTCATCGTCAATGAAACGCGCGACTTCAAACAAAAAATTAAAAACGGCGAATTGCCGCATTAATGTCCAAGGCCGTCTGAACATTCAGACGGCCCGATGTATATTAAGTCTGTTTTGAAAAAAGTCAGAGGAGGAACAAAATGAAAGTGCTTGTTTTAGGTGCTGGTGTTGCCGGCGTATCTTCCGCGTGGTATCTGGCGGAGGCAGGACATGAAGTAACGGTCATCGACCGCGCCGAGGGCGTGGCGATGGAAACCAGTTTTGCCAACGCAGGCCAGCTTTCTTACGGCTATACCACGCCGTGGGCTGCACCCGGTATCCCGACCAAAGCGCTGAAATGGCTGTTTAAAAGCCATCCGCCTTTACTGTTTCGCCCTGACGGCAGCCTGTATCAAATCGAATGGCTGTGGCAAATGCTGCAAAACTGCACGGCAGCGCGCTATCAAATCAATAAAGAGCGCATGGTCAGGATTTCCGAATACAGCCGTGAGATGTTCCGCCGTTTTGAAGCGCAAACCGGCATGAATTTTGAAGGGCGTAAAAAAGGCACGTTGCAGATTTTCCGCCAAGCCAAAGAAGTCGAAGCGGCAGAACAAGACATTGCCGTTTTGGAACGCTACGGCGTGCCGTACCGCCGTCTGAAACCCGAAGAATGCGCAGAGTTTGAGCCTGCGCTGGCACGCGTTACCGCCAAAATTGCCGGCGGCCTGCACCTGCCTGCGGATGCGACCGGCGACTGCCACCTCTTCACTGAAAACCTATACAAATTGTGTCTGGAAAAGGGCGTACAGTTTCATTTCAACCAAACCATCCGCCGCATCGAACACAATGGGCAGCGCATCAGCGCAGTCGAAACCGAAAAAGAACGCTTTGAAGCAGATGCCTTCGTCTGCGCGCTCGGCTGCTTCAGCAGGACGGTTTTGGCGCAGTTGGATCTCAATCTGCCGATTTATCCCGTCAAAGGCTATTCCTTGACCCTGCCGGTCACCAATTCAGACGGCGCTCCGGTTTCCACCGTTTTGGATGAAAGCTACAAAGTCGCCATCACGCGCTTTGACAACAGAATCCGCGTCGGCGGCATGGCGGAATTGTCGGGCTACGAAATCAAACTGCCCGAAAAACGCCGCGAAACCTTGGCTTTGGTCGTCAACGACTTGTTCCCAGAAGGCGGAGATTTGAAACAAGCATTGTTCTGGAGCGGTCTCAGACCGATGACGCCCGACAGCACGCCGCTAATCGGGCGCACCCGCCTTGAAAACTTGTTCCTGAATACCGGCCACGGCACTTTGGGCTGGACCATGTCGCTGGGTTCGGCAAAATTAACCGCCGATATCGTGAGCGGCAAAGACACCGAAATCCGCAGCGACGATTTGAGCCTGTCGCGTTATCAGGCTTAAGCTGGAAAGCGATAAGGTTTAAAGGCCGTCTGAAAATCATTTTCAGACGGCCTTATATATTGCGCCCTATCGCAGGGGCATTTTTAACAATCGTAAAGCCCCTTTAACAAAGGGGCTTTTCTATGTGCATCGTCTTCTACACTGTCAATCCCGAACCGCCTAAATTTCCAAAATCTTTCATCGTTCGTATTTTCAAAGACGATTCTGACGTTACCCGTTGCCTTAAAACTGTCAATTTTCCCATATCTTCCCCCGACCGTATTTCACAGATTAGAAATGCCGCCAATGAATACGGTCGTTTGTTCGTCTGCGAAATTATCAGCAAAGAGGTGTCCCAATGAAACACATCAGCACCGAAAAAGCGCATGAAGCCGCGTTTAGCGGCGGCAGCGTAAGCGACGCGCCAAAGGCGGCTTCATGCGCCGATATGGCGCCCCCCTTATCTAACAGGGGGGGAGCAGAAACCGAAGCGGCTTTGAGTACCGAACACGAAACCTTCGAAAAATACACCACCTTTTTAACTGATTCAAAAGGCCGTCTGATTGAAGTGCCTTTGCGTCGTGGCAAAGCCAATTCCGCTTTTATCGACCAAATCAGTTTTTCAATCCACGAAGATACTTTTTCACTGCTTGCCGGTTATCCATTGGTTGCCGATGATGAATATATCGTCCGCGCATCTATGGTTCTGGCAGATATTTTTGGTTTCGGTATTACCGAAAAAGCCAAGCATTCAGGTGGTCGTTTTTATGATTCCTGCTGGTTGATGGGTACAGACAATGCCCAATATGGCCGCGTTCATTTCGGTGGGCAAAACAATACCATGCTGATTGAAGTCACTGCCACAGGTTGCAATGCAGCATCTGACGGTTGGGAATCAAGACTTTATAACTTCATCACACAGGCTGTCCGTCCCAAAATTACCCGTATCGACATTGCCAAAGACTTTTTTCAAGGCGAATACACGCCCGAGCAGGCCAAATCCGACCGTCTCGCCGGTAAGTTCACCAATCATCACATGATGCCCGATGGCGAATCAGTCGGTACGGATTGGGAATCAAACAACGGCAAGGGCAAAACATACTATGTAGGCTCCCGTGAATCTTCCAAATACGTTCGCGTTTATGAAAAAGGTAAACAGCTCGGCGACAAAGAAAGCCAGTGGGTACGTTTTGAAATCGAATTCAAAGCCAAGGATATTGTGATTCCGTTCGAAGTATTGGCAGTTCCGGGTGAATACTTCGGCGGTGCATACCCTGTATGCGCCCAATTCCAAGAGAAAGCCAAACGCATCGAAGCAGTGAAAAAGAATCTTGAATTGACCTTTGAGCGCTGCATCGAAGTAGCGAAAAACCAAGTCGGCCGCGCCATCAATGCCGCGAAATCCATGTTTCCTCACAAAGACCGTTCGGAAATCTTAGCCATGTTCGAAGCCGATCATGACTTATTGCCCAAACGCTTAAGCCTTGAAGTTTATTCATGTAACGAAAACCACGCACCGGCCATACACGATAAGCCCGAAGGCAGTTTATGGCTTAACGAATCCGCCCAAATTTTACTTGAAATGGCCATTGAACAAAAAAACAAAATGACGAAGCTTATTGAGGCCAAGCATGAACAAGATTATTTGAATCTGATGTATGACCGATATGCATGTAGATTTTAAAAGGCAAAACGCTGCCGCCTCCAAGTGCAGTGTATTGAATAAGGAAACACATCATGCAAATGCAAATTCAAGGCCAAATCATGGGCGTCAAACGCTTTAACGGCCAAATCGACGGTAAAACCTTTGACTATTGCCGCGTCATCGTGTCTACACCGCTGGACAGCAGCCAAGGTAACGCATTAGGCAGCTCGGCCACAGAATACGACTACGGCGGTTCCGTTAACTTCGAACAGTTCAAAAGCCTTTCATTCCCATTCGAAGCCGCTTTAACGGTTGAACTCGTTACCAACGGCAAAAGCCAGAAACTGAAAATTCTCGGCTTCCAGCCCAAAGCACCAAACAAAGGCTAAAACATGACAATTACCCGCGTTTACATTGTTCAGTCACGGGAAACGGGCGACTTCCTTTATCCGTCTGATACGGGTGATGTGGGGCATACACCGTTTGTCAATGAAGCTGGTTATTTCTATGACCGAAACGAAGCGGTCGAAACCGCTTTAGAAGAAATTGGCGATAACTTTATTGTCTTCAGCTTTTTATCAGAATTTTAAAAATTCAGGCTACAGGTGCGGTCTGAATAATAGCAAAAGCACCTATTCAATTTTGTTTAACTCACTAAAGGAAAAACATCATGAAATTGATGAACACTTGCCGTAAATACGGCGCAAAACTGGCCGTTGTTGCTGCTGCTCCACTGGCTTTGGCTACACAAGCTTATGCCGCTATGCCAGAAGCAGCAAAAGCAGCTATTGAATCTGCTAAAACTGACGGCCTCGAGGCAGGTTGGTTGGTAATCGGCGTATTTGCTGCTCTGTTCGTTATTGCCATCGTTAAACGCTTGTTGCGCTAATAGGTAATTAAGATGTACTACCAAGTCGGGAATAAATGTCTTGAGCAAAGCCAAGCTGAAAACGTCTATTTCAGCTTGGTAGTACCTCAAATAACCCAAGA
>NZ_KV821666.1:0-1026 GCF_001815685.1 Neisseria sp. HMSC056A03 | reverse complement strand
TGGTAGTACCTCAAATAACCCAAGACGGCAAAATCATCAAACCTGAGTACAACGGCACATTATGGAAACTGAACGGACAGACGATTAAAGCCGATTTGCCAAAATGCGATCCAAGTGAAAATTTAAAAAGCGGTTTAGATACAGGTTGGCTTTTATTCGGTGTAATGTCAGCGGTGTATTTCGTATCCGTCCTAAAAAGGGTTTTGAGATGATGGACTTTTATTTTTATTTGGGACTGGCAGTCCCTGTTTTGATAGGAGCGATTTTATTCAAGGATTGATACCATATTCGGGTAATGGCAAAATCTAACTTTCAGCAACCATTACGAAAGTTAGCATTATGAAACCGTTTATTACAGAATCACAATTGGCACTTTTTAAATATCAAGCAGAATCTAAATATTTTGGTAGAACATTTGCAATTATTTTTTCAGAAGAAATTTTAGAATTTTCCAAAAAAAATAAATTTATGATTATTGAACAAATTCAATGGTTTTTAAATAGAAAAATATCTAATGATGTTTGGAAAATATATTTTAATGATGATTCTGTCTTGTATATAAAGATTCATAATTTAAAGGCAGATTATCGTGATATTGAAATCCAAACTTTTGATTTTAATCCCAATTCTAGCGATATTTTCAAATAATGCTTTAGCTGAAATGCGTCAATATCCTATTGGAAATTCTCAAGTAAAATTAAGCATTGACCATTCAAAATCTGTCGTAACTGATTTTAGAGTTAATGGACAAAGATTTTCAGGCCGAATTATTGAGCCTGCAATAGTTGACCATATGCCATCAGGAGCTAGAGCTTCTGCTAAAGTACCTTTAACGATTGAAGCTTCAGTTTCTCGTAGGGCCGTCCTTTCAGGCGCATTTGGCCTGGTAAAAAGAGGTGCAGCATTAGGTACTCGAGTTTCTGGTTGGGGTACTGCTGCCTATTTGGCCTATGAAGCCTATCAAGCTGTAAAAGGTGATTTGGAAAAAGAAGGTTTTAAATGGAATGAAGTTAACGAAGAATTCTT
>NZ_KV821665.1:0-256 GCF_001815685.1 Neisseria sp. HMSC056A03 | reverse complement strand
TTTTACTCATTTGTTTGCCTCAACCTGCGAACGCAGGTAATCAATCATGCCCGTTCGGGTGTCCAATAGCTCACTAAATGCACGGCTCAAACAGTCGATTTGGTCGTCATGCTGACCGTTTGAGAACATCCGCATTTCTGAAATCAGCGCGTCTGTGTCCCATGTGCCGTCATCTAATAACATCACGTTACCGATGTTGACCTGTGCCGCGAATGGTTCGGCTCGTGTTACCTTGTCGCCCGATTCAGGACTGGCA
>NZ_KV821664.1:0-240 GCF_001815685.1 Neisseria sp. HMSC056A03 | reverse complement strand
GCGCGGCTAACATTTCGCTTGCTTTCATCGCCTTGTTTCCTTTTGTTATACCGCCCTCTCAACGGCTCGGACGTTTTAGGCCGCCTGCCTGTGGTTAATCAAAACGGCAAATCATCATCGTCAACATCTTCAACAGGCGCGGCCGGTGCTTGCTGATGTTTCGGCTGTTCCTGCGTTGCTTGGCTATTACCGCCTAACATCTTCATTTCATTGGCGATAATCTCGTAGGCCGTGCGCTCG
>NZ_KV821663.1:2507-2784 GCF_001815685.1 Neisseria sp. HMSC056A03 | reverse complement strand
GAAACGCAACGGACGGGTCTATACCGTTGTCGCAGATAATGCCAAGTCTGATACTTTGATGCCTGCTATCAAACAGAAAATCATGCCGGACAGCATTGTTTACACGGATAGCCTGAGCAGCTATGACAAGCCGGGCGTAAGCGGTTTTATCCATCACCGCATCAACCACTCCAAGGAATTTGCAGACCGCCGGAACCACATTAACGGCATTGGGAATTTTTGGAATCAGGCAAAACGCGTCTTGCGCAAATACAACGGAATCGATCGCAAATCTTTC
>NZ_KV821663.1:0-2407 GCF_001815685.1 Neisseria sp. HMSC056A03 | reverse complement strand
TGTGGAATTTAGGGCTAATCTACGTCAGCCTCTTTCAGATTTTACGACAGCCTTCCCGTCTTGCTATACTAGCAACATTTATATGCGTATTTTACGAAAAGGAAAATCATGTCTATAAAAAACCCTCACCGCCTTCTCACCCTTGCCGCGCTGCTGGCCGCACTGCCCGCCGCCGCCGCGCCGGACAACATTATCGACCTCGGCACGCTGCAAAACAACAATGAAGGTCGTTCTAGTGCTGGTAACATCAACCAGAACGGTTCGATTATTGTCGGTAAGGCATTCAATGGCACTGACGAACAGGCTGCCGTCTGGCAGGGCGGCGGTTTCAACCGCTGGCAGAACAAAATCAACCTCGGCACATTAAGGAGCGATAATTCGGGCACATCCCAAGCTTCTCAAATTAGTGGCGACGGAACGGTCATTGGTGGACGAGCACAGAACGATACCGACACTTCTGCCAACCAATACCACGCCGTCATTTGGTATGGCAACGGCTGGCAGAACAAAACTGCGCTCAGCGAACCGGCCAATGCAACAAGATCAGATGTTTGGGGCATCAGCAGAAATGGTAAGGTAGTTGTCGGCTATTCGGTCCATAGCAGTGGTATGCAGATTGCCAATGTTTGGAGCGGCCCGAATCACAGTATCCGCACCGACCTTGATAGTCTGACCAGTGTACCATCGGGAAGAATAGCATATGCTGTTAGCGACAATGGCGCAGTAGTTGGAGGTGTTACGCAACAGGATGGTTTTCCTGGAGTTTTTCGTGCCGTAGTTTGGCATGGAAACAACTGGCAGGACAAAACTCCACTCGGCACACTGAAACGCGACAACACCGGTATATCCTATGCTTACGCTCTCAATGGCGATGGCTCGATAGCTGCAGGCTGGGCACAAAGCGATACCAGTACCCGGCGCGCCACCATCTGGTCAGGTACGAACTGGGCAGACAAGGCCGACCTTGGCACACTGAAATCCGATAATTCCGGCATTTCGCAGCTGACAGGTCTCAGTACAGACGGGCATACGGCCACCGGTTATGCGCAGGACGACAATGGTAATACCCGCGCCACTGTCTGGAAAAGCAGCAACTGGAGCGACAACAGCCTGCTGCAAAAACAAGACCTTGGTACATTGAAATCCGACAATTCGGGTAATGCGATAGCTCAGGTCATCAGTGGCGACGGCCGTATTGTGGCAGGATCTTCTGACAGCGATAGCGGCTATCGGCGCGCCGTAGTCTGGTTTATCGGGCGCGGCCGCGCGGTGGATATCGACAACACGCACCGCAGTATCTCCACCCTCTCCGCCGATACCTTCTCCCTGCTCGCCGCACGCGGTAATGCTGTGAAAAGCCTGCTTGACGGCTGCCGTGCCGAAAAAGGCCAATATTGCTATACCGCCGGCTACGGCTACCACAACACTACCCACGATACCCGCAGCCATGCCGCCGAATTCAGCCTCGGCTACGGTTTTACCGACAACTTTGATGCGGGATTCAGCCTTTCCGTCCCCGCCGCGCACGGCCGCAGCGGCAGCTACCGCTTGAAAACCGGCATGGGGTTGGGTCTTTCCGCCCGCCTCCGCAGCACGGATGGTCGCTGGTATGTTACGCCTGCCGTTGCTTTCGATTCGTACAAAGCAAACGTTCATCGTCCGCATTTCAATGGCACAGAAGAAACGAATAACGGTGCGCGTGTCAAAGGGCGTGCATACAGCCTGACCTTCGGTCAAAATTTTGGCACACTGGAAAGTAAATCCTTCGGCTGGTATGCAGCCCTGCGCCGCACCGAAGCCAAACGCACGGCCTATCAGGAAGCTGAAAGTCTCTCCTTCCCGTTTGCCTACGGCGAAGCACGCCTGAAAGATACCGCATTGGCCGTTGGTACGGAAGGCAGCCTGCAACTGACAGACAAACTCGCCTTGCAGGGCGGTCTTGAAGTGGAACAGCGGCTCGGCGGAAGCGAAACCCGCTTTACCGCATCTGCCAACCACTTGGGTGATTATGCCGAAGCACATAAACCAACTGGTTTTCGCCCCAATATCCGAACTGCATTGACTTATGCCTTCTCTCCAGAGGCCAAACTCTCCCTGGGCGGTTATTTGGGACGCAGTGCCTTTACAGGAACGGACAAGGGCGTATATTTGAAACTGCACGGCAAGTTCTGATTTTGAATTATCCCAATGTGGTGTGAAAGGCCGTTTAAAAACCGTTATATGGTTTTCGGGCGGTTTTCCTAATGGCCTCTTTCAGGTATTAGGGGCAGTCTGCTTGCTCCAGACCAGATTGCTTGAGCTGCAGCCGTCCCTATGAACGAAAGAAACGGCAGGAAAGCAGGGTTGTTCTTACTATTTTAAGGTGTAGGAAACCGTCGCGTTGTTTACACCACAGGTTGAGAAAAAT
>NZ_KV821662.1:0-2974 GCF_001815685.1 Neisseria sp. HMSC056A03 | reverse complement strand
TACTGTAAACAACGCTACTAGTTTCTACAAATAGTTTTACAAGCCGAATACGGCAATATCGCCCTTGCCTTGACGAATCAGCTCAGTACCATCGGTCATATCGATAACCGTCGTCGGCTCAGTACCGCACCAGCCGCCATCAATAACCAAATCAACAGCATGCTCAAGACGGTCTCGGATTTCGTATGGATCGGTCAATGGCTCGTCGTCTTCGGGCAGCATGAGGGTGCAACTTAAAATAGGTTCGCCCAACTCTTGCAAAAGTGCCAAAGCAGTGGCGTTATTGGGAACACGCAGGCCGATGGTTTTGCGTTTGGGGTGAAGCGTGCGATTCGGTACTTCTTTGGTTGCCTGCAGGATAAAGGTGTAGCTGCCGGGCGTAGCTGCTTTAAGCTGGCGGAATTGGGCATTATCTACTTTGGCGTAAGTACCCAATTCGCTCAAATCGGCACACATCAGGGTCAGATGGTGTTTTTGATCGATTTTGCGAATCGTGAGAATGCGCTCCATCGCGTTTTTGTCGCCGAGTTTGCAGCCAAGCGCATAGCAGGAATCCGTAGGGTAAACGATAACACCGCCACTGCGGACAATATCGGCGGCTTGCTTGATGAGGCGGTCTTGGGGATTATCGGGATGGATGGCGAAAAATTGTGCCATGTTTTTTTCCTTATCATTCTAATGGTTTGTTGTTTGACATTTTAAAACTTATTTGGCCGTCTGAATATTGGATTTCCACCACTATGAATGGATTTAGCCTCAGCTACAACACAGCTGCACCCAGTGATACCTTATATATCATTTTGATTTATCGGCCGATATCGAAAGTCAATTTAATACGCTATATAATGCGTTATTTTGTTTGAAAGTCATCTCAATGTCTGCCTCTTCCCTACCTTCCCGCCGCTTATCTGTCGCACCTATGCTTGATTGGACAGACAGACACTATCGCTTTATGGCGCGACAAATTACACGCAATGCTTGGCTGTATAGCGAAATGGTCAATTCAGGCGCAGTGGTTTACGGAGATAAAGACCGCTTCTTGAGTTTCAACGAAGGCGAGCAACCGGTCGCTTTACAGCTTGGCGGCTCAGATCCGCATGACTTGGCAATCGCTGCCAAAGCGGCTGAGACATATGGCTATAATGAAGTCAACCTAAATTGCGGCTGCCCCAGCCCACGCGTACAAAAAGGCGCTTTCGGCGCTTGCCTGATGAATGATGTAGATTTGGTGGCAGATTGTTTGAACGCGATGCAGGATGTAGTTGAAATTCCGGTAACAGTCAAACACCGCATCGGCGTAGATAGACAAACAGAATATCAAGTCGTGGCAGATTTTGTAGGCACGCTTCGTGAAAAAACAGCCTGCCGCACATTTATCGTCCATGCGCGTAATGCTTGGCTGGACGGTTTATCCCCGAAAGAAAACCGTGAAGTTCCGCCACTCAAATATGAATACGTCTACCGTTTGAAACAAGAGTTCCCCGACTTAGAAATTTTGATTAACGGCGGCATCACCACCAATGAAGAAATCGCCGAACATCTGAAATTTGTCGACGGCGTCATGATCGGGCGCGAGGCTTATCACAATCCGATGCTGATGCGCGATTGGGATGCACTGTTTTACAACAACACACATGCACCAATCCAATACGCAGATTTAGCAGCTTGGCTATACGCATACAGCCGCGAACAAATCGCCTCAGGGCGCGGTACCATCCTACGCCATATCGTCCGCCATGCACTAGGCTTAATGCACGGCCTAAAAAATGCCCGCACTTGGCGCCGTATGCTCTCAGATGCCACCTTGCTAAAAGACAACGACGGCAGCCTGATTCTAGACGCATGGAAAGAAGTAGAACGCGCAAATATTTGGGATTAATGGCGTATAGTGTGAATAAATGAAAGGCCGTCTGAAACATCAAATGATGTTTCAGACGGCCTTTCACATTGCAACAGATTGCTAAAGATATATTCATTTTCTCTTTAGCTACTATAACGATTAATTCATCGAATAAAACCAACACATAATCTAAGCATAAAAAAATGCGGCCTAAATTAGGCCGCATTTACTTTACTTCGTCTTTTCAGACGGCCTTTTCAGGCCGTCTGAAAGTCAGATTACCATTGGTAACCAACTGCTACGGTAGCACCGAAGTGACCACGTGAGTTGCCGGAAGCAGTACCTTTGATGATCCAGTGACCACCATCGGAGATGCTAGAGAGGCCGACAGCGTAACCGGTTTCACCGCGGTAGTGACTGCCACCGATAGCCAGCATGCTCTTACCTGGCAAGTAAGCTTGTGGCAGACCGGCAGTAGCCAGAGCTTGAGCCACACCTGCGCGGGCGTTGTTGTCAACCTTGTTCACACTGCTGTTCACATCGCCGAATTTTTGGTTCAGCTGGTCAACGTTAACCGCATCGGTACCGTTCTTACCTGGAGCAACATTTTTAATAGTAGTGTTGCCGGCATCGATACCATCTTTGTTGATGGTTACAGGACCTGCCTTCAGTTCATTAGTAGTAACACTGTTAACGGTCAGATCAGGGTTCAAGCTGGCTTTCAGCGCATCGCCGTCTTTCTTAACGAAGATGTTTTGAACTTCTTTCTCTGAAGTCTTACCGGTTGCTTTGTCGAATACTTGAACTTTAGTACCCGCATCACCTTTAATCTGAATAGTGTTATTCAGTTTTTTGGAGATAGAGCCGTCAGTAGTACCAGTCTCGTCAACCAGACCGAAGGTGCCATCAGCATCTTTACCGTCTTTACCGTCTTTCACGGTTGCAGTAGTAGTAGAGATGACTTTACCGTCTTTATCGAAGTTGTTGATAGTAATGGTAGAAATACCTTTAGCTTCATCACGCTCAACTTTACCTTCAGCAGACTTACCGTTTTCACCGGTATCACCTTTGGCGCCAGTTGCACCAGTAGCACCAGTTGCGCCGGTTGCGCCGGTAGCACCAGTTGCGCCGGTA
>NZ_KV821661.1:0-219 GCF_001815685.1 Neisseria sp. HMSC056A03 | reverse complement strand
ATTTACCGCCTTTATTGGCGGTTTTCTTTTATTGCTTATAAGTACAATTAAACTTAAAAATATAAAAATAAATTCTATTTAAAATCAAAGGCTCATGTATTTTTATACTATTTTAAGTATTTTTGTACTTTACAGGATTCAAGTATTTTTGTACTATACACAAATCGAAGCAAAACACACAAAGGACTACAAAGGTGGCTTATTTAAGCGGCTGGAAAC
>NZ_KV821660.1:20139-66023 GCF_001815685.1 Neisseria sp. HMSC056A03 | reverse complement strand
CGGTCAGTTGGCGGTTAATCAGTTCCAGCAGTTCAGACAGGATTAAAACGTCGTCTGAAAATCGACAATTCGTTTTCAGACGACGTTTTATGAGAAATTCAGCAAATCCCTTTCATCTTCCCCAAAAAATCAATCTCCTCACCCGTACCTTCCTCCCCTGCCAAACCGTGCAGCAGTAATCCTAATACGTCTTGCGGCAGCTTTTGCGGCGCAGCGGCATAAAGCGCAGCCAGTTGCGGATGGCGCATCAATATATCCGCCTGCCGGATGAACAGGTCGATGAGTTCCACCGGCAAATCGGGCTGAATCAGGCGGCGTTGTTGCAGGATGTGGAAGAAGCCGCGCATAAAGGCGTATTTTTCTTCGTTCAACTCATGGAAAAACCGCTCCAGCTCCAAATCGGTGTTTTCTTCGATGTCGCGCAGGAAGGCGGCGGAATAGAGTTCTTCAAACGATTGTTTTTGCAGGGCGAACACGGCTTCGGCGGCTTCGCGCAGGCTGCATTGCCGTGCAAGCAGATTTTCAAATTCGGCACGGACGCGGTTTTTCTGCTCGGTAACGATTTCCTGCAAGAGCGCGTTTTTGCCGCTGTAATATTTGTAAAAGGTAACGCGGCTGACGGCGGCCTCGGCGCAGATTCCACCCACGGATACGGCTGAAAAGCCGTGTTCGCGGAACAGGCGGCGGGCGGTGTCGGCGATGGTTTGTTGTTTGCTGGCATTCATGACGGTAGGAAGCTTTTGATTTTGTTCATAAAGGGTTTTCATTAAAGTTATCCGCAAGTCGGATACTCATCATATTTCCCCACGACGGCAATGGCAATACGGCGGCGTTTCAGACGACCTCTTTCCTTATCCCTCCGCTCCGCCCTGCGGACAGGGGGCTGTCGGATGCTTAGCAGGCCAAATTCATAAAGGTTACAGAATCGCCCTCCCCCAACCTTCTCCCGCCGAACGGGAGAGGGAATTGTTTTTTAGATGGTTCACTATAAAAAGGGGGGATGTAAAGTGAATGATAAACACTTGCATTCCTGTTTTTTGTTTCTTATACTTTACATTAATAGTTTGTTTTATGTAAATGTGTAAACAACAAATATTTGCATACTGACGGAGCGGTTGGATTGTCTGATGTTCAATCCGCTCCGACGTATGTCGTCTGAAAGGATAAGGAAATGCAGAAACACACCCTCCGCCGCCTCCCCCTATTGATTGCTGCCGCTTTCGCCTCCGAATGGATTTATGCCGCTGATGCGGCGCAAAACGCGGAACAGGTGCAGTTGGAAGAAGTCGTCGTCACCGGCGAACGCACCAACCGCAGCGGCTTTGAAACCGCTACATCCAACCGCGTTTTCACCACGCCGAACATCGACCGCAGCGGCCACAACCTTTCCGCAACCGACCTGCTCAAACAGACCGTGAACACGGTGGATTTGGGCAGCGGCAACGATTTGCCGACCGTGCGCGGCGTGGACGGCTCCGGCCCCGCTGTCGGCGCAGTGGCGTTTTTCGCGGGCACGCGGCCGCGCCTGAATCTGTCCATAGACGGCCGCTCCGCCACTTACAATGAATACGCCTTCGGCACGCAGTCGCTGTGGGACATGCAGCAAGTGGAAGTCTTGCGCGGGCCGCAAAGCCATGTGCGCGGGCAGAACGCGGTGGCGGGCGCGGTGGTGATGCGTTCCAAAGATCCGACCGACGAATGGGAAGGCGCGCTGCGCTTGGGTTTGGGCAACCAAAAAACGCGCAATGTTGCCGGCGTAGTGTCCGGCCCGATTGTGAAAAACAACCTTGCCTTCAGATTGAGCGCGGAGCGGCAGCAACGCGAAAGCTATGAGCCGTTCGTGTCCTATGAGCCGACCGGCAACCCGCGCCGCGTGGAAAACACCAACGTGCGCTTCAAACTCCTGCTCACGCCCGAAAACCATCCCGATTTTTACAGCCGCCTGACGCTGAACCACATCCGTTCGCGCGCGCCACAAAACGAAATCATGGGCAACACCACCAGCCGCCGTTTTTTAAAAGAAAAGCCCGTGTTCGTAACCGGCTCGACATCGGGCATCTGGGACGTATCGTGGCAGCTTAACGACTATCTGAAACTGGAAAACAAACTGGTTTACGGTCGCTACCACAACGAGCGGCTACACCTGCCGATGACCGTCAGCCCGCAAGGCGTGCCCGCCGAACTCAAAGGCCGCGAACTGCAATGGGAGCCGGTATTGCATTTTTCCAACAAAGGCCGTCTGAAAGGCCTTGCCGGGCTGCACTACTTCCGCAGCAAACAAGATGAATGGGTGGATATCCGCAGCGTCGGCGGCCGCAACACCTTTGACGACCGCAACAGCGTGCGCGCCCTGTTTGCCGAAACCACATACAGCCCCAGCGAAAAATGGGACATCACGGCCGCCGCCCGCATTGAAAAAGAAACGCACAAACGAAGCGGCGGCAGCGGCGCACTGCACCTCGATTTAGACAAAGGCCAGACCGTCTTCCTGCCCAAAATCGACATCGCTTTCAAACCCACCGACCAATGGGTCAGCGGCATCAAAGCCGCGCGCGGCTACAACCCGGGCGGCGCGGGCATCACCTTCGGCCGCCCCGTCGTAACCTACACTTATGAACCCGAATATGTGAACAACTACGAGTGGTACACCCGCTGGCGCAGCGCAGACCGCCGCCTGCAACTCTCCGGCAACCTGTTCCTGAACCACTACCGCGACATGCAGCTTCCCTTCTATCTCGGCACCAACTCCGTCGTCATCCGCAACGCCAAAAAAGTCCACACCTACGGCGCAGAACTCGCCGCCGACTGGCAGGCCACCGACAGCCTGAAACTCACCACCGGACTGGGGCTGCTCAACACCAAAATCAAAAGCTATCCCGACAGCGGCATCGAAGGCAACAAACTCGGCCGCGCACCCAAATACACCGCCAACATCGGCGTGAAATACCTGAACGACAAAGGCTGGGAAGCCGGCGGCGACGTGCGCTTCTACGGCGGCTACTACTCCGCCGCCAACAATGCCGAATCGGGCAAAATCGGCGCATACAACCAAGTCAACCTCTACACCGCCTACAACTTCAAACAAGGACGCGTCTCGCTCTACGCCGACAACGTGTTCAACCGCCGCCGCCCCATATTCATTTCCGGCGCCGACCGCCAAGACGCACTCTACCAACGCCCCAGAAGCGTGGGCGTGAGCGCGGAATGGAAGTTTTAGGCGGGGCTGAAATGATGGAGGCCGTCTGAAACTATCGTAGATCAGGCATCAATGCCCTACCTACGGTTACTGGAATAACAAAGGTCGTCTGAAACGGCCGTAACAACCGATTATCGTCATTAGCTTACGCAAGTCCGCTTCGCTACCCCCGCGCAGGCGGGAATCCAGACCTATCCGCACAGAAACTTATTCAGATAAAGAAGTGCCTTCGAGTCTCCATTCTGGATTCCCGCCTGCGCGGGAATGACGGCACAAGAAATCTAATAAAAAACCAAGCATAAATGCCCAACTATTGACCTACCCTGCTTCCCAACACCCAAAGGAATCCCATGCACTACTTCACCCCCGTCAAAACCCTGCCCGAAGGCACCGTCTACCTGACCGACCTGACCCACGTCGCCGACTTCACCGACTGGCTGGCCGAATTCGAAACCCTGTTAAACCAAAACCGCCGCTTTGTTACCGTCTGCACCCCGATGCGACGGCAGGTAAGCGACGAACAGCGCATTGCCGACCGCAAAACCTACATCGAATGGATAAAGGCACACCGGCCGCAACTCGCCGAACACTGCGCCGCCATGCTCCTCATCGAACCCGACGCGGCGCAACTGCAATTCTTCCGCGAACAATCGTCCAAACTCGCCCCCGCGCTGGGCGTGAACTATATCGTCGAAGCCGACGAGCAAACCGCCCTGCTGCGGGCGGAAGAAGCGTTGAAGGCCGTCTGAAAAAGACTGCAAACACCGATAGCGGTTTTCGGCCGCAAATCGGCTGCACACGCTTGATTTTTTTATTTTCAGGCGGCCTTTACCTTCACACGCTCCGCCCCAAGGAAAACCAACCCATGTCGCAACCCCCCGCATCCCCCGCCCTGCGCGACTGGCTGCTGCTTATCGGCGGCAGTACCTACAAATTCACGCTGACCGGTTTTTATCTGGTCGCGCTGGTCGCTATTTTGAAAAACCACGGTTACAGCCTGAACCAACTGAGCTGGATACATTTAATCGGCGGTATCGAAGCGGCGAAGGTGTTGTTTGCCGCGCTGATGGAGCGGCGGCCGGCGGGGCGGTTCGGGCGGTTTCGCGGCTGGCTGCTGGCGGCGACGCTGGGGCTTTCGGCGGTGTTCGGGCTGATGGCCTGCACCGACATGACACGGAATTTCCCGCTGCTTTTGACCTGCTGCGTTTTGCTCTCGGCAATGTCGGCGGTGTACGGCTGCGCGATGCTGGGCTTGTCGTGCATCGTCCTGCCGCACCGCGAACGCGGTTTCGGCGGCGTGATTCAGACGATGGCGGCGCGCGGCGGCAAGATGATCGGCGGCGCGCTGGTATTGTGGCTGTATCAGGAATACGGGCAGACGGCGGCGGCGGGCTTTATGCTGGCGTTCACCCTGCTGATGCTACTGCAACTCTTGTGCTACCGCGAGCCGGACAGCCCGACGGCGCAAGGCGGTTTGACGGCGTTGGCGGCGCGGCTGGTCTCCTTTTGGCGACAGCCTGAAACGGGCTGGCGGTGGCTGGTTTTGCTGTTTGCCGTTGCCGCACCGTATGCGTTTGCGGCGGCGACTTTTGTGCCCAAGCTGGCGGATTCGGGCTTCACCCCGAAGCAGACGGGCGGGATTCTGGCGGTGGGTATTCCCGTTGCCTGCCTGATTGTTACGCCGCTATCGGGCTGGTTTTCGCGCAATTATCCGCGCCGCAAACTCGTGTTCCTGCTCTACGCGCTGCAACTGCCGCTGTTGGCGTCCATGACCGCCATCGACGCGCTCGCCCGCGTCCATCCTTGGCTGCCGCCCGCGCAAATCATCACCCTGAGCCTGAGCTACACGCTGCTGCTGCCGGTAATACTGGCGTTGGTGATGGACAAATCCGACCGCGCCACCGCCGCACTCGACAGCAGCCTGCAATTTTCCGTGATTCTGTTCGGCAGTTACGCGGCCGGTTTCGCCGCCCTGCGGCTGGCCAAGGCGGTCGGCTATGCCGATGCGTATTGGGCGGCGGTGGGTCTGGCCATATTGGCGGGCGGGCTGCTGTATGCGTGCCGAGGCCTGTTTGATTCAGACGAGCCGTAAGACTCAAAGAAAGGCCGTCTGAAAACCCGAAACAGGGTTTCAGACGGCCTTCCGTTATTTTCCGCTACTCTTGTGCTATGATTTCCACGCCCGCTTCTTGCAAGGCGAGATCTTTGCAAAATACGGCTCAGAAACCCCCCGCAAACTGCGTTTACAAGCCTCAGCCTGTCTGTTTAATCCAATAGGGCATCTACAAACGCTTTGGCATTAAACGGACGCAAATCGTCGATGCCTTCGCCTACGCCGATGTAGCGGACAGGAACAGGGCGGTCGGAGGCAAGGGCGGCAAGGATACCGCCTTTGGCCGTACCGTCGAGTTTGGTGACGATAAGGCCGGTCAGACCCAACGCTTCGTCAAAGGCTTTCACTTGGTTGACGGCGTTTTGACCGATGTTGGCATCAAGTACGACGATGATTTCATGTGGCGCATCAGGCATGGCTTTTTGCAACACGCGCTTCACTTTTTTGATTTCTTCCATCAAATGAAGCTGCGTCGGCAGACGGCCGGCTGTATCGGCCAGCACGATGTCGATCCCGCGCGCTTTCGCGGCTTGAACGGCATCGAAGCAAACGGCTGCGGAATCGCCCGTAGTTTGCGAAATCACGGTCACATTGTTGCATTCGCCCCAAGCCTGAAGCTGCTCACGCGCGGCGGCACGGAAGGTATCGCCTGCCGCCAGCAACACGGATTTGCCCTGCGCTTGGAAGTATTTGGCCAATTTGCCGATAGATGTGGTTTTGCCTGCGCCGTTGATACCGGCAAGCATAATCACGAAAGGCTCCTTGGTTTCCGGCAAGACCAAAGGTTTTTCCAGAGGCTTAATCAAGTCGTACAGCGCATCTTTCAGCGCACCGCGCAATTCGTTGCCGTCTTTGAGGCCTTTGAGGCTGACACGGTCGCGCACATCTTTCATCAAGTATTCGGTGGCTTCCATGCCCATATCGCTGGTAATCAGCACGGTTTCCAGCTCTTCGTACAAATCCTCGTCGATCTGTCCGCCGCCAAACACGCCGGCCAACGATTTTGCCATTTTGTCGCGTGATTTGGTCAAGCCTTGTTTCAAACGCGCAGCCCAACTGAGCTTGTGTTCTTCTACCGGAGCAGAGGCTTCAGCCGGTGTTTCCGCAACGGCTTCTTGAACTTGCTCGACAGCTTCGCTAACTGCCTCAACAGCTGCTTCTTTGACCGCTTCGGCCTGTTCTGCTGCTTCCTCATCAGCCTCGGCTATTTCAGACGGCATCTCGGCAACGGTTTCTTGAACCTGTGCAACAGCCTCACTGACGGTTTCAACGGCCGCTTCTTTTACTGCTTCGGCCTGTTCTGCTGCTTCCTCAGCAGCCTCGGCTAATTCAGACGGCATCTCGGCAACGGTTTCTTGAACCTGTTCAACAGTCTCGCTAACAGTTTCAACAGCCGCTTCTTTTGCCGCTTCAACGTGTTCTTCTATTTTTTCGACTGTTTCAGACGGCGTTTCGGTCAAAGCTTCCCGAACCTGTTCGACGGTTTCACTGGCAGTTTCAACAGCCGATTCGACAACTGATTCAACATGCCCTTTGACGCTTTCTGCTAAAGATTCGGCATCTTCTTTAATATTTTCAACTACTTGAGCAACTTCAGATTCTACTTTTGCTGCGGTTTCCTGAACTTGAGCCTCCTCAGGAGCCGGAGTTTCCTGTTTTTTCTTGCGACGGAAGAAGCTGAACATTAAATTTTCCTTTTAATTTTAGAAACTTGAAATAGGGAGTATTGTAGCGTATTTTACGTGGCAAGGTCGTCTGAAAATCCAGGCTGTAAGGTTTTGGCATCTTCAACGTCTAATGATACAAACCATCTATACAGGAAACATAGAGATGAATCCCCGCACATTATTTTCACTTTGCACCAAGTTCGGCTGCCTGCTTGCGCTTGGCGCCTGCTCATCCAAAATGATGGATACCGAAGCCGCAACCATACCGCAGGCATTATCCTCGTTGAAAACCCCTGACAACCGCCCTGCCAGTGTTTTCCTGAAAAAAGACAAACCCACCCTGATTAAATTTTGGGCAAGTTGGTGTCCTTTGTGTTTGTCCGAATTGGGACAAACCGAAAAATGGGCGCAAGATGCAAAATTCGGTTCTGCCAATCTGATTACCGTTGCCTCGCCCGGTTTTCTGCACGAGAAAAAAGACGGCGACTTTCAAAAATGGTATGCCGGTTTGAACTATTCTAAGCTGCCCGTCGTTACCGATAACGGCGGCACCATCGCCCAAAGCCTGAATATCAGCGTTTACCCCTCGTGGGCGTTAATCGGTAAAGACGGCGACGTACAGCGCATCGTCAAAGGCAGCATCAACGAAGCGCAGGCATTGGCGTTAATCCGCGACCCGAGTGCCGATTTAGGTCGTCTGAAAAACGCGTTCTACAAACCCGACACACAGAAAAAGGATTCAAAAATCATGAACACGCGCACCATCTACCTCGCCGGCGGCTGCTTCTGGGGCTTGGAAGCCTATTTCCAACGCATAGACGGCGTGGTTGACGCCGTATCCGGTTACGCCAACGGCAAAACGAAAAATCCGAGCTACGAAGACGTGTCCTACCGCGATACAGGCCATGCCGAAACCGTCAAAGTCACCTACGATGCCGACAAACTTAGCCTAGACGATATCCTGCAATATTTCTTCCGCGTCGTTGATCCGACCAGCCTCAATAAACAAGGCAACGACACCGGCACGCAATACCGCAGCGGCGTGTACTACACCGACCCCGCCGAAAAAGCCGTCATCGCCGCCGCCCTCAAACGCGAGCAGCAAAAATACAAACAGCCCCTCGTCGTCGAAAACGAGCCGCTAAAAAACTTCTACGACGCCGAGGAATACCATCAGGACTACCTGATTAAAAACCCCAATGGCTACTGCCACATCGACATCCGCAAAGCCGACGAACCGCTGCCGGGCAAAACCAAAGCCGCCCCTCAAGGCAAAGGCTTCGACGCAGCAACGTATAAAAAACCTGGCGCTGCCGAACTCAAACGCATTCTGACCGAAGAGCAATACCAAGTTACCCAAAATAGCGCGACCGAATACGCCTTCAGCCACGAATACGACCACTTGTTCAAACCCGGCATTTATGTGGACATCGTCAGCGGCGAACCCCTGTTCAGCTCTGCCGACAAATTCGATTCCGGCTGCGGCTGGCCGAGCTTTACCCACCCGATTAATGCCTCCGCCGTTACCGAACACGACGATTTCAGCTACAACATGCGCCGCACCGAAGTGCGCAGCCATGCCGCTGATTCGCACTTGGGACACGTCTTCGCCGACGGTCCGAAAGACAAAGGCGGCCTGCGCTATTGCATCAACGGCGCAAGTTTGAAATTCATTCCTTTGGAAGAAATGGACGCAGCCGGCTACGGCGCATTGAAAGACAAAGTGAAATAACGGTTTGAATCGAAAAAGGCCGTCTGAAAGAGATTTCAGACGGCCTTTTTAATTTGTCGGATGCAAAGGGTTGGTTTCTTATCTATCAAAAAATCTCAATAACTAAGAAAGTGCGCCCTGCAAAAACCTTTTAAATTCGTTTTGCCAACTCTTCAGCTTTACCCACATACAACGCAGGGGTCAACTCAAGCAATTTGGCTTTGGCTTCTGCCGGAATTTCCAACGATTCGATAAAGAGTTTCAACACTTCAGGCGTAATGCCGTCTTTACCGCGTGTCAGGTCTTTCAGCTTCTCGTAAGGATTGGCCACACCGTAACGACGCATTACGGTTTGAATCGGCTCGGCCAGCAGCTCCCAAGTAGCGTCCAAATCGGCAGCAAGGGCGGCAGGATTCGGCTCAAGCTTGTTCAGACCGCGCAGATGGGCGGCAAAGCCCAATACGGTATAACCCACGCCTACGCCCATGTTGCGCAATACGGTGCTGTCGGTCAGGTCTCGCTGCCAACGGGAAATCGGCAGTTTTTCAGACAAAAAGCCCAATACGGCATTGGCCATACCGAGGTTGCCTTCGGAGTTTTCAAAGTCGATCGGATTGACTTTGTGCGGCATGGTGGAAGAGCCGACTTCGCCTGCTTTGACTTTTTGTTTGAAGTAACCCAAAGAAATATAGCCCCAAACATCGCGGTTAAAGTCGATCAGAATCGTGTTGACACGGCTGATGGCTTGGAAGAATTCCGCCATATAGTCATGCGGCTCAATTTGAATAGTGTAGGGGTTGAAGGTCAGGCCGAGGCTGATTTCAACGAAGTTGCGGCAATGGGTTTCCCAATCCACATCGGGATAAGCGACCATATGGGCATTGTAGTTGCCGACTGCGCCATTGATTTTGCCGAGGAACTCTTGCGCTTGCAGGTTTTTAAACTGACGTTGCAGGCGGTACACGACATTGGCGATTTCTTTACCCAGTGTGCTTGGTGTAGCAGGCTGGCCATGCGTGCGGCTCATCATAGGGACGGCAGCCAACTCATGCGCCATGCCGGTCAGTTTTTCGATGATTTCAGCCAGTTTCGGCAGCAAAACAACCTCACGCGCTTCTTGCAGCATTAAAGCGTGGGACAGGTTGTTGATGTCTTCGCTGGTGCAGGCAAAGTGGATGAACTCGCTGGCGGCAGCCACTTCAGGCACGCCGGAGAAGCGTTCTTTAAGCCAATATTCGATGGCTTTGACATCGTGATTGGTGGTCGCTTCAATGGCTTTGACGGCGGCGGCATCTTCAAGCGAGAAGTTTTCGATCACTTTGTCGATTTCGGCAAGCGTAAAATCGCTGAAAGCAGGAACTTCTACAATCTTAGGCTCGGCGGCAAGGGCTTTGAGCCAGTTTAATTCAACTTTGACACGCGCACGCATCAAGCCGTATTCGGAGAAAATCGGACGCAATGCTTCAACGGATTTGGCGTAGCGGCCATCTAATGGGGAAAGTGCAGCGATAGGGTTAATCATGTCGGATCTTCCTATGGGGTGAAAACCAAATTGTTTGCAATTATACATGATTTTACACTTCAAGGCCGTCTGAAAGACAGGTTTCAGACGGCCTTTTCAGCGTATTTTTCATAAAATTCTTTTCAGAGGTTCAACTTTGCAAAATCGATTTACGATATATGCCATCTTCACGGATAATATCGGCTGACTTTCTGTAAATAATGAGGTTTTATGAATATCAAACGTTTTTCGCTAGCTGCAACCGTATTTGCGGCTTTGATGTTGAGTGCCTGTGAAACAACCACCACATCGAGCGGTGGCGGCAGCTGGACCAATATCGGCACCATCTCTGAAGGCAATATCAAAGTGGCCATTGATAGAAGCAGCATTAAAAGAAATGGCGCACTGGTTACTTTCCGCGATAAAAAAACCGTTTCCAAACTGAAAGAAGAGCGTTTCGTCAATACGCCTGCCTATAAAACGGCCATCGGCAACTGGGAAATTCATTGCTCAAACAAAACCTATCGTCTGGCAGCGCTACAACTGATGGACGAACACGGCCGGGTAATTTCCAACCAAAGCTATACGCCGACCAGCATCCGCCCAATGAGCGTCATGAGCGGCACGATTACTGAAAAACAATACGAAACTGTGTGTGGACATAAGCTTTAATCCACACTTATTCACAAAGTTATCCACAGTTTAAATATTTAAAAGGCCGTCTGAATGCTTTGTATATCAAGTTTCAGACGGCCTTTTTATGTTTTGATGGAAATTTATCTTCAAATTTATCCACAAATTTTGTTTATTCAAAAATAATTTATTACAGCGATTTATCTACGCTCAAAATTTGCTTCATTCTTTGTAAGAGCATTTCACAAAATACTGCTTTCTACTCTATTTACTGACTTACTATCTGCTCAATCGATCTGTATTTACAGACTGCTATGCATCAAACTGGATCTGCACTCAATGCTTTTTACACAGGTATTCCAATCTTTTGGAAAAAATTTGCTTCTCAAAATAAATACCTTTCCTTTGACGATACAGCCCTTCTTTAACGCAGCCTTGCTCCTGTTTCTCCGTCAATAATCTGGCTAGGCGTTTTCTGCTTACCTATCAATCCGCCTACAACCCAGACTTTCCTGCCAAACTGTCTTCTGACTTCCCTTTCCGTTTTACATGCCCGTTTGCCTGCACGATTGCATGAAGTAGAGACTAAAGGTGTTTCCAAAACCTGACACAAACGTCTTGCACCTGCGTGCGCAGGAACCCTGACAGCCAATTTACTGCGTCCTTTTCCCCGCAATGAAGGCAATACTTTTTTGCTGGCCGGCAATAAGAAAGTTTTCGGAGCCGGCCATGCTTCATGAAGCATGGTTTGGATATTTTCAGACGGCCTTTGCAGCAAAGGTTGCAACTGTTCCAAGCTATGGCCAATGACAATCATGCCTTTGTGTTGCGGTCGTTTTTTCAGATGAATCAGTTGATTGAGCGCTTTGGACAAAGTAGGGACACAGCCCAAGCCATAACAAGACTCGGTAGGATAGGCAATCAAACCGCCTTTTTTAAGATGCGCCTGCAGCCTGCGTTGGGCTGCAGCCGATAAAATTCTGGGGAACATCATCATATACCAAGGCCGTCTGAAACTACGATTGTCGGACAATCTGTGTTCAGACGGCCTGTTTCTATTCATTATTAACGGTTGATGGCTTTATCGGCAATGTCTTTACGGTATTGCATACCGTCAAAACGGATTGTTTCCAATGCCTCATAAGCCTTGCTTTTAGCTTGGGGAACATCATCGCCCAAACCGACTACACACAACACACGGCCGCCGTTGGTTACCACTTCGCCTTTTTCATTCGTTGCAGTACCGGCATGGAAAACTTTACCGATTTGATTGGCCTTATCCAAGCCAAAGATCACATCGCCTTTTTTCGGAGAATCAGGATAGTTTTGTGCGGCCAACACTACGCCTACCGCAGTCTGCGGATTCCATTCGGCAGTAACACTATCCAGTTTGCCGTCGATTGCCGCCTCAACCAAATCCACCAAATCGCTATCCAAACGGCTCATAATCGGCTGGGTTTCAGGGTCGCCGAAACGGCAGTTAAATTCGATGGTATAAGGCGCACCAGTTTTATCAATCATCAAGCCCGCGTATAAAAAACCGGTAAATTCATGACCTTCTGCTTTCATACCGGCCACAGTCGGCAAAATAATTTCATTCATAGCGCGCTCGTAAACATCAGGCGTTACCACTGGAGCAGGGCTGTATGCACCCATACCGCCGGTATTAGGGCCTTTGTCGTCATCCAACAGGCGTTTATGGTCTTGACTGGTTGCCATCGGCAAAACATGATTGCCGTCCACCATAACGATAAAGCTCGCTTCCTCGCCTTGCAGGAAATCTTCAATTACGACTCGCGCGCCTGCATTACCCATTTTGTTGCCCAACAACATATCGTCGATAGCAGCATGAGCTTCATCCAAAGTCATGGCGACAATCACGCCCTTACCGGCAGCCAAACCATCCGCCTTAATAACAATCGGTGCACCTTTTTGGTTGACATAATCATGTGCCGCATCGGCATTTTCAAAGGTTTGGTATTGCGCAGTCGGAATCTTATATTTTGCCATAAATGCTTTAGCAAAATCTTTTGAACTCTCCAGTTGGGCCGCGTATTGAGTCGGGCCAAAAATCTTCAATCCGGCAGCACGGAAATCATTCACCACACCGGCAGCCAAAGGAGCTTCAGGACCGACTACGGTAAAGGCAATATTTTCATTACGGCAAAAATCAATCAAATCTTGATGCGCCGTCAACGCTATATTCTGCAGTTTAGGCTCAATTGCCGTTCCGGCATTACCAGGTGCAACAAAGACAGTTTCAACTTTAGACGACTGCGCCAATTTCCAAGCCAGTGCGTGTTCACGTCCACCATTACCAATAACGAGCAATTTCATACCATCTCCTTGAAGAATAGATGTTGTAAATAAAATTCAATTGATGGAATATTGTTCCATCTTGTATAGATGTTTCAAATTAAGAATAATATTGCACCAAGACAACCATACTCTAATTTCAAATAACTAAAGGAAAATCATGCAAAAACGTATTGACGAAATTCAAAGCAAATACCGCGAATGGTGCGAATTACTGCCGCAACTGGAAGCAGATATCGCCCGCTGGAAACATGCTGCAAGCCTCATGCAAGACATGGATGACTTCTATACCAACGAATACCAAGCATGCCATCAGGCCATTGAAGAAGGGGCAGATGTTGATTTACGCACACAGGGCGAATACAGCATTATGAGCGAAGATGCCCTATGGAACGCACTGGGGGAATTTCATCAACTGGCTTGGGAACACCTGCGCTCAAGCGTAAATGCTTTAGACAGATACCAAGGCTAAAACATCAAAGGCCGTCTGAAACTTTTGATTTCTCAAATATGTTCAGACGACCTTTTATTCAAACGGCTTCTCAGTATCTACTTCAATTTGGCGCGTATTTTTCCAAGCAGCAATACAAGCTTCATAATCGGCCAATGCTATTTTCACTGTCAACTTACAATCCAGCTGCAAATCCTGTTCCACAATATCGGCCTGATATTGTTTGGCAATCCGTATAGCCTCATTCAAAACAGGATATTCACACTTCAACCAAACTGTCTTTTCGACATTTTCTTCAACAACTTCAGCTATCGCCAATGCCTGAGCTGTTGATTCCTTATAAGCATGAATCAGACCGGGAACACCCAATAGAGTACCGCCAAAATAGCGCACAACCACAACCAACACATCCGTTACGCCGACAGAATCAATCTGCCCCAGAATAGGGCGGCCTGCGCTTCCGGACGGTTCCCCATCATCGTTTGCGCGAAACTGCATTCCATCCACACCCAATCGATAAGCATAGCACCAATGTCTTGCCTTGTGATGCTCTTCCTTTAATGGGTCGAGATACTTCTTCACATCAAACAAAGTGCGGATCGGATAGGCATATGCAATGAAGCGGCTGCCTTTATCTTTAAATTCAGCCTGTGTCGGTGTGGTGATGGTTTTATAGGTCGTAATCATGCCAAAATATTTTCAGACGGCCTTATATAACAAAGGCCGTCTGAACGTTTCACGTGAAACATTAGTTTTTCAGCGCTTCAGTCAGTTGAGGCACAACTTCAAACAAATCCCCAACCAAGCCGTAATCTGCCACATTGAAAATCGGAGCGTCAGCATCTTTGTTGATGGCAACAATCACTTTACTGTCCTGCATACCGGCAACGTGCTGGATGGCTCCGGAAATACCGATAGCGAAGTATAGTTGCGGCGCAACCACTTTACCGGTTTGACCAACTTGAGCATCGTTTGGCGCATACTCGGCATCCACTGCTGCACGGGAAGCACCAATCGCCGCACCCAAAGCATCCGCCAATGGAGTCAACACTTCATTAAATTTTACAGCACTGCCTAATGCACGGCCACCGGAAACAATCACTTTTGCCTGAGTCAATTCAGGGCGGTCAGACTGGGAAAGTTGACGGTTTACGAAACGGCTCAGGTTTTGAGCAGGTGTTGCCTCAATATTGACCACTTCTGCATTACCGCCTTGTCCGGCAGCATCAAAAGTGGTTGCACGGAAAGTCAGTACCAGTTTTTCAGAATTGGATTGAACGGTTTCAAAAGCATTACCGGCATAAATCGGACGGACAAATGTCGAGTTATCCACAACTTCGGTTAAATCCGAAACTTGTGGCACATCCAATAGGGCAGCTACTCGAGGCAGAAGATTTTTGCCAAATGCAGTTGCAGTTGCAGCCACATAGCGGTAATCCGCAGCCAGTTTAACAACCAAAGGCGCCAATTCTTCTGCCAAACCTTCAGCGTAATAGGGCGCATCGGCTACTAAAACTTTCGCTACGCCTGCAACTTTTTTTGCCTCTTCAACCACCGCAGCAGCATTGCTGCCGGCAACCAATAAATCTACATTACCCAATTTGGCGGCAGCCGTTACCGCATGCAAAGTAGCAGGATTCAAATGTTGGTTATTATGTTCCGCAATAATCAATACACTCATTTCATACTCCTTAGATCACTTTGGCTTCGTTTTTCAGCTTTTCAACCAACTCGGCAACATCAGCCACTTTCACACCAGCTTGACGTGCTTTAGGCTCGGCAAATTTTACGGTATTCAAACGCGGAGAAATATCCACAGCCAAATCGGCAGGACTTAATTTTTCCAAAGGCTTTTTCTTTGCAGCCATGATATTAGGAAGTTTGACAAAGCGTGGTTCGTTCAAACGCAAATCTGCACTGATGACCGCAGGCAGCTTCAACGCAACAGTCTCTTCGCCGCCGTCAATTTCACGGGTTACCAATGCTTCTTCGCCTTCAATTTGCACTTTTGATGCAAAAGTACCTTGAGCCGCATTCAACAACGCAGCCAGCATTTGGGCAACTTGGTTGGCGTCATCGTCAATTGCCTGTTTGCCCAGCAGTAAAATTTGCGGATTTTCTTTATCCGCAACAGCTTTCAGCAATTTTGCAACGGCCAAAGGCTCCAACTTTGCATCAGTCTCAACATGAACCGCACGGTCGGCACCCATCGCCAAAGCAGTACGCAACGTCTCTTCGCATTTTTTCTCGCCAAGAGAAACGGCAACAATCTCGCTTACTTTTCCGGCTTCTTTCAAACGGACAGCTTCTTCTACCGCGATTTCATCAAACGGGTTCATCGACATTTTGACATTACCGATATCCACATCGGAACCATCGGCTTTCACACGAACTTTGACGTTGTAGTCCACTACGCGCTTTACTGCGACCAGTGCTTTCATTCAATTCTCCTAAAAAGAATGCCCATCAAATCAAGCATACTGCTTTTGATACATTCTTTATATAAAATCCAATTCGGTTTTCACCAACATGATAAAACCAAATTTATATAAATCTTGGCAAATAGAGCGGAATTATATCATTTCTAAAGCATTTACTCAGAAAATAAATCCAACTCCCCAGCAATTATTTACCGTATGCAGCAACACAATCCATCAAGGTTTGATAAACCTCGTCTACATTGGGAATTTGAGCAATACCGCCTAAATTTTTTGCATAAGCCGAAACTTGAACGCCAGTCTTGGCCGGATCTGTATCTGTATAAATTCCTACAACAGGCTTTTCCAATGCATTGGCAAGATGCAGCAGTCCGGTATCTACGCCAATAATACCCTCTGCGTTTTTCAATAAAAATGCAGCCTGTAATAAATTCATTTTGTCACAAACCGAAGCAAACGGTAAATCGCTTGTAATCTGTTCGGCACGCATTTTTTCGGTTTCATTTCCCCATGGCAGATATACATTGCATTGTTGTTCTTCATTCAACTTTTTCAATAATGCACGCCAGTGTTCTACCGGCCATAATTTAGTGTCTCGACTGGTTGCATGCAAAGCAACGTAATAAGGGGATTTCAAATTTTTCAGACGGCCTGATTCAGGAACCGACAAACCAGATACTTGCGTCTCAGGCATTGTATAACCAAATACTTGGGCGAATAATTCACGGTTTCGCCAGACCGCATTTTTACCTTTCGGTACGGCAAACATTTTACTGTATGCAAGAGCAGCCAAACTTTCACGCGCGCTGTGTTTATCCAATCCGTAAATAGGGGATTTCGCCATTTTGGCAAAGCATGCACTTTTAATCAGTCCTTGGCTATCTAAAACAAAATCAAAAGATTCAGCCTGTAAATCCGTTTTCAGACGGCCTATTTCACGCCACGTTTCAGCCTGAAAAAGGTGTTTGCGCCATTGTCGCCATTTCATTACATGAACTTTTTTGACAAAAGGATGCAAGCGGGCAATATCTGCAAACCCTGCCTCACACAGCCAATGGAGCTCTACCTCAGGACATTGTCGCGCCAAATCTTCAACTGCGGGCAATGTGTGAATTAAATCGCCCATACTAGACAAGCGGACAAGTAAAATCTTCATATTTTGAAAAATGTTTCACGTGAAACAACAGAATCTTAAATATAATTTATTGATTATTAATGTATTTTTTTATTTCTTCGGCGTTTTCTAAAATAACTGCTCCGGCAGAATGCATTTCCTGCCATGCAGATTCAACCGTTTCAGGAGCAATGCCGCGGCAAGCAGCCTGATTGACGATGACTTTCCAGGCCCCGCCTTTAAGCAACTGTAAAACCGTTGTCTTCACACAATAATCCGTTGCCAAACCGCCAACAATGACTGTATCTGTATTTTGACAGCGCAACCATTCGATCAAACCTGTACTGAGCTTTTCTTCAATATCATGAAAACATGCGCCGTAGGGGTGTAACTCAGGATCAACACCTTTCCAAACGCAATAATCGTATTCTTTGGCTGAAGGCAGGCCATCCAACAACTCATAGCCATATGTTCCAACCATCGCATGCGACACCCAAGTCAAATCCGCATCCGGCAAACCCGTCGGTTTCAACATATCAACAGGATTATCCACAAGCCATTTTGCCGCAGCATGATGCGCATCTTTCGTCATCACGCGTAAATCCGCCAATGCAGCTTGGGCATTGAGTTCATCCGCAATCAGATGACCTTCGGCAACAGGCAATTCTTTCGGACACAAAGGCGTAAACGTTTTTTGTGCATCTACATCGATAGAAACAATCATGGATTAATTTAACCTATTGATTTTATTTTATATTATTCAAATTGAGCATTTATTGCCAATGTACGGACGTTTGGAATAAATGCTTTGTATTATAACAAATTACTACCGCAAAATGTGGGAAAACATCTGTGATATGATGACGGTTTGCACAGAATATTTATCCACAAATTATGTCCTATTCGATTACACCTATTGCAACCGTTCATTCCCCCTACAAACAAAAATTCGGCATTGCCCGCCAACCCGGTTTGGTTTCTGCAGCAGAAATTTGCATTGAACTCACTCCTGAATTTACCGCAGACAGCGTTCGGGGCTTGGAAGATTTCGACTATGTGTGGATAAGTTTTATTTTCCACGGCGTATTGAATGAAGGTTGGGCACAAATGGTGCGTCCGCCACGGCTCGGAGGCAAACAAAAAATGGGCGTATTTGCCACGCGCAGCCCGCACCGCCCCAATCATCTCGGTTTATCCCTACTGAAACTCGAACGCATCGAAACAGGCAAACCTGTCCGCATCTATTGTAGCGGCGCAGACCTGTTGGACGGTACTCCGGTAGTGGATATCAAACCCTACATCCCGTTTGTTGAATCCAAACCTGACGCATCATCAGGCTTTGTCAGCGGCAAACCTGAAGAATTGAACGTAGTCTGGGCAGAAAGTACGCTTGCGGAACATTTATCCACAGAAGAAAAACATCTCATTGAGCAAAGTATTGCCCAAGATCCTCGCCCTGCCTATCAAGATATTCCCGAACGGGTTTATGTAATGAATATTGCGGATTATGAAGTGCAGTTTAGGATAGAAAACAAATGTGCCACAGTGATTAAACTATCCACAATCTGATTGCAAATTAAATCTATCTACACACAAAAGGCCGTCTGAAATGTTCAGACGGCCTTTTAATTATCCATAGATTGATTGATTCAGCCTGTTATTTTTTAGATTTTGCTGGCAAAAAATTCCAAGGTACGAACCAATTGGCAAGTGTAAGACATTTCATTGTCGTACCAAGCAACGGTTTTCACCAATTGTTTGTCGCCAACAGTCATCACGCGGGTTTGAGTCGCATCGAAGAGTGAGCCGTACTCGATACCGATAACGTCGGAAGAAACGATTTGATCTTCAGTGTAGCCTAAAGTATCGTTGGCGGCAGCTTTCATAGCTGCATTGATTTCTTCTTTGGTAACAGGGCGTTCGAGAATAGAAACCAGTTCGGTCAAAGAGCCGGTGGCTACGGGAACACGTTGGGCAGAGCCATCAAGTTTGCCGTTCAACTCAGGGATAACCAAGCCGATGGCTTTAGCGGCACCGGTGCTATTCGGTACGATATTCAATGCAGCGGCACGGGCGCGGCGGAAGTCGCCTTTACGGTGTGGCGCGTCAAGGGTGTTTTGGTCGCCGGTATAAGCGTGGATGGTGGTCATCAGGCCTTCAACAATGCCGAACTCTTTTTGCAATACCGCAGCCATAGGGGCCAGACAGTTAGTCGTACAAGAAGCGGCTGAAATAACGGTTTCGCTGCCGTCCAAAATATCTTGGTTTACGCCATATACAACTGTTTTCACATCATTGCCGCCTGGTGCGGAAATCACAACTTTGCGCGCACCGGCACGGATATGGGCCTCAGCTTTAGTTTTATTGGTAAAGAAACCGGTACATTCGAGGACAACGTCCACACCCAGCTCGCCCCAAGGCAATTCTTCAGGATTAGGATTGGCAAATACTTTGATTTCTTTGCCGTTAACAACAATCGCATCATCTTTCAATTCGGCAGAGCCTTCAAAGCGGCCTTGAGTACTGTCGTATTTAAAGAGGTGCAGCAGCATATCGGCAGGAGTCAAGTCGTTAACAGCAACGACTTCGATACCTTGGGCTTTTTCAATTTGACGCAATGCCAGACGACCGATGCGGCCAAAACCATTAATCGCTACTTTAATACTCATTTTGCTACTCCTATTAGATGGAATGGGAAAAATTTTTCAGTAAGGCCATTGTATCCTGAAATAAAATTACTTTCTAGGATTGCAGATGATTACTTTTAAGTTATTTGATTTAAATAAAGAAAACATGAAATTCTCGTCTGTAGTAAAATATCAGGCAAATCGAATAAGTCCTACATTTTGATATTTTATTTCATAAAAACTATTTTCCAATCTTAAAAGTTTCATAAGTTTATGGAAATCATAAACTTAGTTCTATTTCTCCATATTTTGCCATTTTTGTGTTGATCATTCGGTGTTTTCTTCAAATCATAATATTTTAATTTTTAAAATGATGATTTTGATGAAGAACCAAACTATCTGTGGATAACGGAATAACTTTCTTTAAAACCAATTTGGTAGTTACTTTTTATCTTTGAGGACGACCCCAACTGAATGTCGGAATAAAAAGGATAGAATCTTATTTTTCCTATTAATCTGTGGATAAAACCCAAATTACCCACTTCAATTTCACATGCTATTGTGGATAATTAAAATTTTGAATTTCACCCCTGCAAAACATCCATATTGGCAAATACTATTAAAAATGATGGCTTGTTTTTTCCTTTTTAACGTATCATTTGCCCATCAGACTTTTTAAAAGGAAGCAATTATGCTGCAACGGACTTTAGCCAAATCAGTAAGCGTTACCGGCGTTGGCCTGCATTCGGGCGAAAGGGTCGCTCTGACTTTGCATCCTGCCGAAGAAAACAGCGGTATTTCGTTCCGCCGTACTGATTTAAGTGGAGAAATGGGCGAAGTAATCAAATTGAATCCTTATTTGATTAACGATACCCGCCTCTCTTCAACCATCGTTACCGATAAAGGCGTGCGCATCGGTACGATTGAACACATTATGTCGGCTCTGTCTGCCTATGGCATCGACAATGCCTTGATTGAATTGAACGCGCCTGAAATTCCGATTATGGACGGTTCCAGCCTGCCATTTATTTACCTTTTACAAGATGCAGGCGTGGTCGATCAAAAAGCCCAAAAACGTTTTTTGAGAATCCTCAAACCCGTTGAAATCAAAGAAACCGGAAAATGGGTGCGCTTTACGCCTTATGACGGCTTTAAAGTTAATTTAACCATCGAATTTGACCATCCCGTATTCAACCGCAGCGCACCTACTTTTGAGATTGATTTTGCAGGAAAATCCTATATCGATGAGATTGCCCGCGCCCGTACCTTCGGCTTTATGCACGAAGTGGAAATGATGCGCGCCCACAATCTCGGACTGGGCGGCAATTTGAACAATGCCATCGTGATTGACGACATGGATGTTTTGAATCCGGAAGGTTTGCGCTATCCCGATGAATTTGTCCGCCACAAAATTCTTGATGCAATTGGCGATTTGTACATTGTCGGCCATCCGATTATCGGCGCATTTGAAGGTTACAAATCAGGTCATGCCATCAATAATGCGCTGTTGCGTGCCGTTTTGGCAGATGAAACCGCTTACGAATGGGTTGAGTTTGCCGATGACGAAGACTTGCCCACCGCTTTCCACGAGCTGCCGGCAGCCTGATAGAAAATAGATAACGCAGTCCAATGAAAAAGGCCGTCTGAACCTTTCAGACGGCCTAAATCATGTCGTTTTCCACAAGTAATTACCCACATATTCACCCCTTTTATCTTATTGAAAAATAAAAATATTAAAATTTAATGTTATTCTTATACACATCTTATCCATATATTTTCCCAAATTAAAAGGTCGTCTGAACAACTAGATTTCAGACGGCCTTTTTCATGTCAAACCGACAATATCAATCGCCCATGACTTTGCCTTCGCGGCGCGGGTCGGCACCGCCGAGCAAACCGTCTTTGCCGATCACAATGCCTTGTACGCCGGAATTCAAATCGCGGATTTGGACTTTATAGCCCAGTTTTTCCAAGGCTGCCGCTTTGTCCGCCGCAGCGGTTTTTTCCTCGATTTCATACTGGCTGCCGCGATTGAGCATATTCGGCAGAGAGATTGCCGCCTGAATATCCATGCCCCAGTCGATATGCGCCACCAGCGTTTTGGCAACGAAACCGATGATGCGGCTGCCGCCGGGTGAACCGACCGCCATATAAGGTTTGCCGTCTTTCATCACGATGGTCGGTGCCATCGAAGAACGCGGACGTTTTCCACCGGCAACGCTGTTTGCCACCGTTTTACCGTCTTCTCCGACAGGGTTGAAAGCAAAATCGGTCAATTCATTGTTGAGCAGATAGCCGTTTGCCATCAGACCCGAACCAAATGCGTTTTCAATCGAAGTCGTCATCGATACAACGTTGCCGTCTTTATCCACCACCACCAAATGACTGGTGGACGGCAGCTCTACCGCCATGCCCTGCGCGTATTTCTTGCCAAACTTGCCCGCCTGAATGTTTTCCAACGCCTTGTCGGCTTGGCGGATTTCTTCGGCACGCGGTTTCAGGTAAGCCTGCGAAATCAGAGCACGGGTCGGCACGTTGACAAACGCGGGATCGCCAATGTAATGATCGCGGTCGGCAAACGCAATCCGCGACGCATCGCCTATCCAGCGCCAACTGTGGATATTTTCCGATCCCAACGCCTTCATATCCTGATTTTGCAAGACGCCCAAAATCTCGCCCAAAGCAATCGCGCCCGAACTTGGCGCGCCCATGCCGCAAACTTCGTATTCACGATAGGGCGCACAAACCGGTTGACGCTCGATAACGCGGTAGTTTTTCAAATCCGACAAACTGATTTTGCCGGGATTATCCACAGCACTGGTAACGGCACGGACAATATTCTGCGCCTGCGCCCCCTGATAAAACGGCGCACTGCCTTTTTCCGCCAACAGGCGAACGGAGCGGGCAAATTCAGGGTTTTTCAACACCGTTCCCGCTGCCAAAGGCTTGCCGTCAGGCAGGAAATACGCGGCGGTTTGCGGATAACGTTGCAAGGGTTCCAAATTTTGTTCGATGGATTTCGCCATACGCGGAGAAACGGCAAAACCTTGTTCCGCCAAAGTAATCGGTTTCTCAAACAAACTTGCCCACGACAATTTGCCGTAACGCTTATGAACATCTTCCAGCAGCTTCGGAATCCCCGGCACACCGACCGAACGGCCGCCGACCACCGCTTTCATAAAGCCCATCGGTTTGCCGTTTTCGTCTAAGAAAAGTTCCGGTGTTGCCGCTTTCGGCGCTGTTTCACGGGCATCAAAAGTCGTCAGCTTTTTCGCCTTATTGTCCCAATACACCAAAAACGCACCGCCGCCCAAACCGGAAGACTGCGGCTCGGTCAGACCCAAGGTCGTCTGCATGGCGATCATCGCATCTATCGCGCTGCCGCCGCGTTTCAATATTTCGTAACCCGCTTCGGTCGCCAACGGATTGGCAGACGCCGCCATATAATGTTTGGCGCGGATTAACTTCTGCTCCGTCAGCCCTGTTCCTTGCTCCGGCGCATGATTGTCCACAGATACGGAGGGCAGGGCAACTTGAGGCTTTTGAACCGGCTGTTGCGCACAAGCGACCAAAATCAAAACGGATAACAGGTTAATACTAAAGGAAAACTTCATATGCACACCTTATTGAAATATTTTCAGATGGCCTTTTCCCAGATTAAATAAAAGGAAATATGAAAATAGCTTGAAATAAAAAACCATTTGACTATTTCTCTAGTCAATTAGTTCCGATTAAAGAAAGTATAAAACAAGCTAAGATTGTGCACAGGCAAAAAGTTACCCACAGAACGAAGCAGCAGGAAAAATTTATCCACATCTGCAAACAAGGCCGACCATACTTTATCCTCATCAAAAAATATCAGCTAAGTATTTGAAAATCTTTTGTAATCAAAGTTATCAACAAGCTGGGGCAGCACTCAATATCATCTTCTATTTATTATTTAAAATCTAATTTATAGTTTGTTTTCCCAAAGGAAAAGGCCGTCTGAAACGTAAAGGCATCTTTTCAAAAAATTAAAAAGTTAAGGATTGTTAAAAAGTTGTAAATCAGCTAGAGTTACGGCTGATAAATTAAATTAATAATGGAGCTTCCATCAATGAAAGGCGATATCGGCGTCATTGGCTTGGCCGTTATGGGTCAAAACTTGATTTTGAATATGAACGATCGCGGTTTCAAAGTCGTGGCGTACAACCGGACCACCGCTAAAGTAGACGATTTTCTCAACGGCGCAGCCAAAAATACCAATATTATCGGCGCATATTCACTGCAAGATCTGGTTGATAAATTAGAAAAACCACGCAAAATCATGATGATGGTGCGCGCTGGTTCTGTTGTTGACAATTTTATCGAGCAACTCGTTCCGCTTTTGGAGCAAGGCGACATCATTATTGACGGCGGCAATGCCAACTATCCTGATTCCACCCGCCGTACACACGAGCTGGCGGCAAAAGGCATCCGCTTCATCGGCGCGGGCGTTTCCGGTGGCGAAGAAGGCGCGCGTCACGGCCCTTCTATCATGCCCGGCGGCGACGAAGCTGCATGGCCTGCCGTTAAACCGATTTTCCAAGCCATCTCCGCCAAAACACCTCAAGGCGAGCCTTGCTGCGACTGGGTAGGCCGAGACGGCGCGGGCCACTTCGTCAAAATGGTGCACAACGGCATCGAATACGGCGACATGCAGTTGATTTGTGAAGCGTACCAATTTATGAAAGATGGTTTGGGCCTGTCTTATGATGAAATGCACCAAATCTTCAACGAGTGGAACAAAACCGAACTGGATTCTTATCTGGTTAAAATTACCGCCGCGATTTTGGGTTATAGAGATGAAAACGGCGAACCTTTGGTTGAAAAAATCCTCGATACCGCAGGTCAAAAAGGCACAGGCAAATGGACAGGCATCAACGCCCTCGATTTGGGTATCCCACTGACGCTGATTTCCGAAGCCGTGTTCGCCCGCTGCGTGTCCGCGTTAAAAGACCAACGTGTCCAAACCGGCGGCTTGTTCGACAAAACCATCAGCCCCGTCGAAGGCGACAAAGCCGCATGGGTCGAAGCCCTGCGCCAAGCCCTGTTGGCATCCAAAATCATCTCCTACGCACAAGGCTTCATGCTCATCCGCGAAGCCAGCGAAAACAACGATTGGGCATTGAACTACGGCAACACCGCCCTTCTGTGGCGCGAAGGCTGCATCATTCGCAGCGCGTTCTTGGGCAACATCCGCGACGCATACGAAGCCAATCCCGATTTAGTGTTCTTGGGTTCCGACCCCTATTTCAAAGGCGTATTGGAAAACTGCCTGCCCGCATGGCGCAAAGTGGTCGCCAAAGCCATCGAATGCGGCATCCCCATGCCCTGCATGGCTTCCGCGATTACCTTCCTCGACGGCTACACCACCGAACGCCTGCCCGCCAACCTGCTGCAAGCCCAACGCGACTACTTCGGCGCGCACACCTACGAGCGCACCGACAAACCGCGCGGCGAGTTCTTCCATACCAACTGGACAGGTAAGGGCGGCGATACCGCTTCAACGACATACGATATTTAATTTGCCCGGGCAAACAAAAGGCCGTCTGAGTATTTCAGGCGGCCTTTTTATAGGGTTATCCACAATGAAGAATGAAACAATTTAACCTATTTTATAGGTAACTTTATGAAATAAATAAGGATTAATAAAGACCGTCTGAATAGTTCAGACTGCCTTTAAAATTGTTCACAACCTTATCAACAGGTTTTCCATAGATTAAACCAGATTTTGCGGATTGCCGGCCACGAAGCGGTTGATGTTGTCCAAAAGGATGTCAAACAGACGGTTGGCGGCCTCTTGGCTTGCCCATGCAATGTGAGGCGTGACGATGAGGTTGGGCAGTCGGGCTTTCAGCAGAGGATTGCCGTCGCGCGGCGGCTCTTGTGTCAACACGTCAAAACCTGCACCGCCGATTTGGCCGTATTTCAACGCCGCAACCAAAGCGGCTTCATCGACCAAGCCGCCGCGCCCACAGTTAATGAGGATGGCGCCGGATTTCATTTGTTGCAATTCGGCTTCGCCTATCATGTTTGCCGTTTGCGGCGTGAGCGGGCAATTAAGCGACACGACATCGGCAGAGCGGATAGCTTCGTCAAAGGAAACATAGCCGTCGCGGACGCTTTGGGCATTTTTATGTTCGGCGAACACGACATTCATTTTGAAAGCCTGAGCATAAGTTGCCAGCGTTTTACCGATATTGCCGCGACCGAAAATCGCCAGAGTTTTACCGTTTAAATCGCGCATAGGAGCGCCGAGGTGGCAGAAAAACGGCGAATTTTCCCACAAGCCTGCCACAACGTCGCGCTGATAGGCAGGCAGGTTGCGCATCAGGGTAATCATCATCATAAACGCGTGTTCCGCCACGGATTCATTGCCGTAAGCGCGGATATTGCACACTGCCGTGCCGTTTTGTTTGGCAGCCTCAACATCCACATTATTGACGCCTGTCGCGGTAACGGCAACCAGCTTGAGTTGTGGATTTTTGGCAAATGCTTGGGCGGAAATCACGACTTTATTGGTAATCACAATGTCTGCGCCGCGGATGCGCTCCAGCGTTTCGTGCGCTTCGGTTGTGCCGTAGCTGCTCAATGTATGTGGAAAATCGAAATCAAACGGGCGGTTGACGAGGGTATCGCGGTCGAGGACGACAATATGGAGCGGGTTCATAAAATTCCTATCAAAAATAAAATATCGATTTATAAAATCTAAATCAGAATAAAGGATTTAAAATATACGCGTTAGTTGATAATAATTATTATGTAGCGATTCAAACATCAATGTATTAGGAAAACAGCATGAGACCTTTGCAAAATTCCTTTCCTTCCAACAGCCGAAACCCAAACACAGGTTTTCGGCTGTTTTTGTTTCAAATATCCACTGATTCTACCCTGATCCCCCTTGGATGCCTGATTATCAGGTATCCGGGGAGGATTAAGGGGGTATTTAGGTAGAATTAGGAGTGATTTGTGGCGAAAACAGCCGAAAACCTGTGTTTGGGTTTCGACTGTCAGCGAAAAGGTGAAGAGAGGTACTTTGCAAAGGTCTCAACCTGAATATGTCAACCAAATCAGCGACAAGCTCGGAGAATTTTTTGGTCGGACGTTGACATAGGAGTTTCAATTCTTATAATTCAGCAATAGATACTGATAAGATGAAAATCTTGGGGAATATATCATTAAAATTAATTTATTAAGGAGATAATTAATGAATATTACATTAGGTCAAAATCATCAAATCAATTGTGATGAAAAGGACCTTTACAAGTTTATCGGCTATTTGGCAAATCATCCTAATGATGTAAATTTGGTTTTTGAAAAAAATAGTGTGCAAGGTGCTTGGGGTGATGAGGGACGTATACAGTTTTTCTCAAGTAAAGCACAAAATATTTTTGTGCCACTAGGATTTAAATTTACGGCAGGCGTAGGTAATATTGCATATAGGCTAAATTGTAATGAGCTTTTTGAAATGCTATCTCAGTTAGGTTTTGTTTCTGGTGGAAAACAAAATCTTTCAACAATAAAAGCAAATATTCCGTCTCAATTTCATGTAGAATTTGATGCTGGTGCGAATATGTAAATTCTAATTTAAAACACGAATCTGCTTCATGAGATTCGTGTTTTTTATTTTTAAAATATTTATTTAAAAATCAAACATTAAAATACGATGCTTCAATGTTTCGTAACTCATAGAAACATCAAACTGATCTGTATTAAATCCTGTATTGAGTACATGAATAAATTCATGGTAATCGTAATTGCCTGTATTAGCATGGTTATCTTGCTCAATACTGTCCAATTTCGCCATCAGGCAAATACGCTGGTAATGTTTGTCAATAACGGCGGTTTTATTGCTTGGGTGAGCCAAATTGAAATGCTGGTTTGGTGTCAGGCAAATCAGATTTTCAGGCAGCGATGCTAAATCAGGAAATTCGCTTGCCATAAAAATATGATGTGCCTGATTGGCTTCTGTGGGATCAAAACGTTGAACTTCGCTGGTTTTGTGTAGCGTTTTGACAAATTTTTTGGCTTTATTAACTAAATAATTCAAATTTGCGGCATTTGCACTATCGGCAAATAGAGCTTGAGCTTCTTTGCGAGTGAGCGATTTTTCTTTGCCTTTATCTCGCCAGTTTAGGCGATTGTAATAAAGCTCGTCTAATGTAATGGGGGTATTGGAAATACTCCCTTTTCTTGTGCCAAAAGTATTATGTTTATAAGCCAATGGATTAATGATTTTGGTAAAAATACGGCGAACTTCTACTTCGGTATTTTTGGGTGTGTTTTGGATAACAAGATCGGTAAACGCCGTTTTCATACTTTCAAACGTATTTTTATTAGGCTGGGCAAAAAAATCGGCAAATTTTGGATAAATACCACTGTCTTTTAATAATTTTTCACTAAATGCTTGGATGAAATTTAGGGCATTTCTTTCACGATTGGCAATATATTGCAGGATTTTATTATTCTGTACGCCGTACCGATAGTATCTAGAAAACTTTTCTTCGCTTAATACGCCACAATAGCTCAGCATTTTAATCGGTTGTGAAAAAAATTTATTGTATTCGCTACCGGCATTTTCAATGGATGGTTTTTTAAATACGGCGGTGGCGATATATTCGGCATAATCTGAATAACGAATATCGTTAATGCTAAATATTTCTCCAATCTTTTCAACATATTCGCTGATACATTCTGCTACGGCACATAATACATCCGGGGTTACTTTTTGATCGGTAAATGTGCCGAGTTTATGTGTTCTGATATCTAAATTTAAGTTAGAAAAATAATTTTCCATATTCATTTTTTACTCCTCTAATCTTTTAGCAATCCGAAAAAAAACACGGAATGATTGTCTATATTCATTGAACGAGAACCATAATTACGGGCAACACGGTAAAACTGCTCAAATTCGGGAGTTGCATAGTATGCGAGATCTCGTTGGGTTAGGATTTTTTCGTGTTTTTTCATTGTCAGTAGGGCAACCGAGCCATCAGCAATACTGTTTTCAGGCAAAAATGCTGCCCGAGGTTTGTAAGTCAGATTGGGAATCATCACGACATTTTTACGGTTAATAAATTTGCCGACAGAAAAAGGGGCAACTGAATCCACATAACTATCATAGCCCTCAATATCAATAATCTCGTTGTTACCGATATTACGGGATTTTAAAACCCGAACATTGCCACTATTCTGTGTATGTGATTTGGTAATTTGGCGATCTCGGAATGATTGAAATACATTAAATTCCAATTTTTGTGCAATTTGATCAAATTCACTATTACGATAAATCAACCAATAAGGGAAATTATCAGAAAAAAAATAGTTTTTACAGTTTTGTATCAACGTTTCTTGGATATGGCTTTCTATCGTAATATGTTGATTGTCTTTGTCGGTTTGATCGGCAATAAAGGCAATCGTCTCTATTTTTACGCCTTTAAATGCTTTCTCGCCGTAATCAATAATGCGGTTGATATTGGCTGTGATAAGTTGTTGTCGGGTTATTTGAAACTCGGGGGCGTTAATCACACTTTTGGGAACAACCAAAGCCACGGTTTTACTGAGCGTCAGAGCCTTATCAATAAAAAATGAAAAAATATTTTGCGTATCTTTATTGGTAGCATTTTTACGGTATAGTGCCAAATTTTTATCACTTGCCTTAACTTTGCCGTATGGTGGATTGCCGATGACTAGATCATAGTTTTCAGGCAGCGTTGCGGTTAAAAAATCCTGATGAATAATATTGAACTCAAATTTACTGCCTAAATTTAATTTTTTCAGCAGCAATGACAGGAGATTTAAACTGTTTGAGTCAATATCCACCAAATCAAAAATAACTTTTTCTTTGTCTGCATATTTTTTTGCCAGTAGTGGAATGAAATTACCAATGCCGACAGAGGGTTCTAAAATCCGTAAGTTTTTTTTCTTTTTGAAATCAGGAAGAGCATTAACCAGTCCGAAAGCAATATCAATACGGGTAAAATAAGCAGCCGTTTCGCTACGGGCAGCATTAGCGTATTCAGCAATTTGCAAAAGCCGACTGAATGGATATGCGTCAAAATGTTGCTCAATAAATCGGTAGAGATTATCGGCAAGGGATAAATTTTCTCGTTTGATTAAATTTTGAATTTCCGTCATTGACAGTTCGGACTGTTGCAAGGCTGCCTGAATGTTTTGTGCGACATTGGCCAAAACAGCGGTTGGCACAGATTCACCGATACAATGGCGGATATTCAGCTCTTCTTTTTTCAAAAAGGTTTTTTTCTCATCAAATGACAGTGCATTAAGCTGTTTTTCATCTTGTGCCGTCCATTTAAATGATGGCGGAATTGACATCATACGCATGAGTTCACGCACGGAAAATACACGGTTTTCAGTGGGGTGGATGGTGTTTTGGCTGGCTAAAATGTCATTACGGGTATGGATGCACGGACCCTCACGATCTAAAAACCAACGGGCGTATTTGTCTCCATTTTTGTTTTGATTGTAGATAATTTCACCATTTTTAATTTGATGGGGAATGCGTGCAGGATCAGTATTTTGGAAAGCTGACTCGCCTTCTTTAAGCTGTGCAATCCACGGCAACATACGGCGATCAAATTCGCGATAGCTATGGTAAATATCATCATCGCTAATTTCGCCCATTTGCATTAAAGGCGGCAGGTCAGCCAGCAATGTACGCAAGGTTTTTGGCGGTGTTTGCTTGGGGAAAATATCGTACGGCGTAATGTGATGAATATCTTTTCGCACGCCAATCACCAGCGTTCTGGTACGACTGGAATTTGCACCATAATCTTTAAAATTTAGTACGTTGGATAGAATGTTGTAATGTCCGCCCAAATTTGACCAAATGGCTTCCTCAATCGGCTTTTCTTGATGATCGGTATCGGTGCAGGGTGTATTTAAAAAGGCTTTGACGTTTTCAAAAATAAAAAATTTGGGCTGAACTTCCCGAACGATTTTGATTGATTCCACGACCAAAGAATTTCTTGCCATTTCATTATTTTTTTTATGGTTGGCAACCGACATTCCTTGGCAAGGTGGTGTGGCAATCACAACATCAATTTCAGTATTCCAGCGTCGAATTTCGGCAAACAGTTTGGCTTGGGTTTCAGGCAGGGTAATATCGCCAGCAATATAACCTGAATCAAAGCGGCATTTTTGATTATATTTTTGGATTTTTAGGCGTTTTTCTAAAAGTTCGTTGGTTGCTACGCATTCAAAACCATTGGTTTTAAAACCATAGCAACCAACGCCTGCACTGCTAAATAAACTGATGTAGGTGGGTTTTTTGTTCATATTTATGATGAGTTGAAACAACTGCTCTGCAAAAAATGCGTGTATTTTATCATAGAAGGCAAGGTAAAACACGCCATGCAATGATTTACTATATTGATTTTTCATCAAAAAAGTGCTGTTTGAACGGATATACAGCGGTGTTTTTTGCAATGCGTTTCAAACTTGAGGTACGTTTTTAATAGAAACACCGTCTGAACGCCAACCTGAGACCTTTGCAAAATCCCCTAAACCCCCACCAAGACATTTAGGGGATTTCTCATGACCACCTTCTTCCAACAAACCGCACAAGCCATGATTGCCAAACACATCGACCGCTTCCCACTATTGAAGTTGGATCAAGTGATTGATTGGCAACCGATCGAACAATACCTGAATCGTCAAAGAACCCGTTACCTTAGAGGCCATCGCAGCCGTCCCGCCTATCCTGTCGCCGGTATTCCCTAAGCGGTACGGCAACCTAAAACAAATGCCGTCTGAACTTCCGTTTCAGACGGCATTGTGTCCGAATGACTCAATATCTTCCGCTTTTTTCACTTTCAATAATCAGATATGCCCAAATCACCGCCACCCAAGCCGACACCGTTCCCATCGCCAGCAAAAAATGCTGCCAATCCGTCATTGGCGGCACAGGGCAACGGCTGCATTCGATTTCCGCACCGCCCAACAACCGGTACAGCAGCATATCCGCAATCCAAAGCAACAACGGGTATTTCAAACGCTGCAACCAAAAAACCAACCACGTCCACACGGTTTACCTTCCCCTATTCCGACAACGATATTGTACCGCTTCCGTGCAATGTTAAAATAAGCCCACTTCTACCGCCGTACAAAACACCATGCTCACCGATTTAGAAAAAAACGCCATCCGCGACCATTACCAAAACATCGGCAAAAACCTGCCCGGTTTCCGTCCGCGCGCTTCGCAGCGGGAAATGATTGCGGCGATTGCCAACGCTTTTTCGCGGACGTTGACGCGTGAAGAAGGCGAAGAAGCGCCCAAACGCGAGGGAGAGAGCATTGCCGTGATCGAAGGGCCGACCGGCGTGGGTAAATCATTGGCCTACCTTTTGGCCGGCGGCATTATGGCGCAAACACGCGGCAAACGGTTGATTGTCAGCAGCGCGACGGTGGCCTTGCAGGAGCAGTTGGTTGACCGCGATTTGCCGTTTCTGGTCGAAAAAAGCGGTTTGGAGCTGACCTTTGCGCTTGCCAAAGGGCGCGGCCGTTATCTTTGCCCTTACAAACTCTATCAACTGACGCAAAACAACGCCCAGCAAAACCTGCTTGGTTTTGAAGCGACGGAAGTGTTGTGGGACAGCAAACCCAAGTCGGAAGAATTGAACCTGCTGCGTGACATTGCCGATGAATTTTCTGCCCGCCGTTTTAATGGTGACCGCGACGCTTGGCCGGAAAAAATCGATGACGCGATTTGGCTCAAAGTTACCAACGACCGCCACGGCTGCCTGAAATCCGCCTGTCCCAACCGTGCGGAATGTCCGTTTTACCTGGCGCGCGATGTCTTGGAAACCGTCGATGTCGTCGTTGCCAACCATGATCTTCTGCTTGCCGACATCAGCATGGGGGGCGGCGTGATTCTGCCTGCGCCCGAAAACAGTTTCTATTGCATAGACGAAGCGCACCACCTGCCCAAAAAAGCCCTCAGCCGTTTTGCCGCCGAACATTCATGGAATATTGCCGTTTGGATGCTGGAAAAATTGCCGCAGCTTACCGGCAAAATTGCCGCGCTTACCGATAAAGCCGAACTTGCCAACCTCGCCGACGAAGCTGCTACATCTTTGCTCGACAGCCTGCATGAATGGCAGTTCCATTTGGCGGAAGAGCCGTCTTTAAGTTTGGGGTCGTCTGAAAACGATAGGCGGAAACACAACGAACCGACTTGGCTGTGGGAAGACGGCAAAATTCCCGAAGGTCTGGAAACCACAGTTTCCAATACGGCCATTGCTGCACGCAGCCTGCTCAAGCACGTCGTCGGCTTGAACGATGCGCTTTCTGCCGCGCGCCGCGAAAAAGAGCAGGACGGCGCGCTCCTCGACCGCCTGACCAGCGAGTTCGGCCTTTTTATCGCCCGTATCGAACAAATCAGTGCGGTTTGGGATTTACTCTCCACCGTTCCCATTGAAGGCGAAGAGCCGTTGGCGAAATGGATAACCCGCCGTGCCGACGACAAAAACGACTACATTTTCAACGCCAGCCCCATCAGCAGCGCATCCCACCTTGCCAACAGCTTGTGGCGGCGCGCGGCAGGCGCGGTGTTGACTTCGGCCACCCTGCAATCGCTCGGCAGCTTCAACCTGATTTTGCGCCAAACCGGCCTATTATGGCTGCCTGAAACCACCACGCTTGCTTTGGAAAGCCCGTTTAATTTCGATACGCAAGGCGAGCTGTATATTCCGCCCGTACACGCCAGCCCCAAAGACCCTGATGCGCATACGGCCGCCATTGTCGAATGGTTGCCGAAGCTGGTTTCACCGGTTGAAGCCATCGGCACGCTGGTGCTGTTTTCCTCGCGCAAGCAAATGCAGGATGTCGCCTTACGACTGCCTGACGAATACTTGCCGCTTCTGCTTGTACAAGGCGAGTTGCCCAAGGCTGTCCTGTTGCAAAGGCACCATCAAGCCATTGCCGAAGGCAAAGCCAGCATTATTTTCGGCCTCGACAGTTTTGCCGAAGGCCTCGACCTGCCCGGCACGGCCTGCGTGCAAGTCATTATTGCCAAGCTGCCGTTTGCGATGCCGGACAATCCCATCGAGAAAACCCAAAACCGTTGGATTGAACAACGCGGCGGCAATCCTTTTATCGAAATTACGGTGCCAGAAGCCAGCATCAAATTAATCCAAGCCGTCGGCCGCCTTATCCGTACCGAACAGGATTACGGCCGAGTAACCATCCTCGACAACCGCGTCAAAACGCAACGCTACGGCCAACAATTATTGGCCTGTCTGCCACCGTTTAAGCGGATAGGGTAGTTGTGGATAATTAAAAAAGGCCGTCTGAAACCAAATGTTCAGACGGCCTTTTATTCTTTTCAAGCTATAAATCCAATTTCATGACGGATACGGTTTCCCCGTTGTGCCAAGTCTGGGTGATTTCCTTCCAGCCGAACTTTTCATACACGGCCTGCACATCCGGCGTATAGAGATACAGATGCGGCAAACCCAGTTCGCGTGCTTTATCCAGACAAAACGAAACCAGCTGCCTGCCTATGCCCAAACCGCGAAATTGCGGCAAAACGAACACATCGCCCAGCCAATATTCGTATTCGGGAGAACACGCCATATCAAACCGCTTTAATGCCGCCGAACCCATCAGCCGCCCTTCGTTATCCACAGCCGCAAACGCCAGCGGCAAGTCATCCCCATTAAGGCACTGCGCGTAATACGCACGGATTTTGTCCATAGACGACCACGGCGCAAAATCGTGCCATTCCTCAAACAGCGCGAGGGCTAAAGGCTCGACAAATTCAGGCTTCAGACGGCATATGTTCATATCGGGTTCTCTTGTTGTACCGAGTAGGGATAGTTTTCACGGTATAGGCCGTCTGAAAGGTTAACACATCTTAAAAAATCAGCGTAAAACACGATAAACCCGCCGCCAGCCCCATTCAAATCACTTATAATTCTGCCCATATCGCACACAAACAAAAGAAGCACACCATGGCCAAGAAATTTTCCATTTTCCCGAAAAATCCCGAGCGTATCTGCTGGGGTTGCGACAAATACTGCAAAGAAGACGATTTGCAATGCGGCAACGGTTGCGAACGCATCCAACACCCCATCGAGTTGGACGGCCGCGACTGGTATAAAAAAGGCGACTGGAGCAATTTGTTGAGCGAGGAGCAGCAAATCGAACTTGGACTGAAAGAAGCGCCCAAGCCGGCCAAACCGCATATCAAGCTGCCTTTGAAGAACAAAACGGCTTAAACGGTATGTTATAAACAAACGAAATAAAAAGGCCGTCTGAAACCTGAAAAACAGGGTTTCAGACGGCCTTTGCGTTGTCAGATTATGCCTTCACATAATGCACAAACGCGTATTCAATGCCTTTGGCGGAAACATGGTTTTCCCGAGAGGCTTCTTGCCATGTTTCTGTGGAAAACTCAGGAAAAAATGCATCGCCGTCCACATCCAAACCGACTTCGGTCAAACGCAAATCGGTGGCAATCGGTAGGGCTTGTGCATAAATTTGCGCACCGCCCATGATGATGACTTCTTCCGCATCCTGACACAAAGCCAGCGCATCTTCCAAAGAGGCCGCCGTTTGCGCGCCTTCGGCCTGATAATCTTGGCGGGTGATGACGATATTTTGACGGCCGGGCAGCGGCTTGCGCGGCAGCGACTCCCATGTTTTGCGGCCCATAATGACGGGTTTGCCGGTGGTGTAGGATTTGAAAAAGGCAAAATCCTCGGGCAAATGCCAAGGCATGGTGTTGTTGATGCCGATACAGCGGCGGGCGGCGTAGGCGGCGATAAGGGTGATTTTCGGCATGATGAAGTCCGTTTGCAAAATAAAATGATTATAGCGGAAGGGATTCTGGATTAACGGAATATCCGTTGTTTTAAAAATATTTCAATATTCATGAAATAGATATTTAAAATGCTTAATTTTGACAAAAATCATTTATTGTTCATTTTTTTAGGTATATAATAAATATCATACCAAATAAAAAGGAAAGGAAAAAATGATGAGAACTTTTCATGTTTCTGCTTTGACTGCTTCCCTGTCTTTGATGTTGGCTGCCTGCGGTGGCGCAACAAGCGGCTTGTCGAATGCCGTGACCGAACCGCTCAATCCGCATCCGAAAGGCGTGTTGTCCGTTGAATTGAACGAATCCGTCCCTGAAAACGGTACGTTGGAGCTGACGGCCAACGGTAAAACGCAAACCCTGCAAAAAGGCGGCAAACTCGATACCGGCTTTTTGAAAACCGATAAAGTGTCCTCTTACGACTACGCCCAAAAAATTAAGGTAAAAGGCCAAGTCATCACTTTGGAAACGGGCGACTTCCAAGTGTATAAACAAAATTATTCCGCTGTTGCTGCGCGTTACGCCAAACAAAAAGCCGATAACGCGGGCAAGCTGCAAAACCTCGATACATACACATTCACTGTCGGCGAAGTCCAAGGCGATGAAACCGCTTACCGCAATTTACCCAAACAAGGCAGCTATCAGTATTCGGGCATTGCGTTTAACGGCGATGACCGCAGCGGCCGTCTGAAATACACCGTCGATTTCGATAAAAAACAAGGTTACGGCAAAATCAGCAGCATGGCTTCCCACAATAATGTCGACCTGCTTGCCGCAGGCATTGCCAATAACAATGGTAAAGCCGCCATCAGCGGTAAAACCAGTTTGAACGGCGTGGAAAACGGCCGTTATGATTTGAAACTCTTCGGTCCGCAGGCTGAAGAAATTGCCGGTAAGGCGCAAATCAAAGTTGGCGATTCCACCAAAGAAATCGGTTTGGCCGGTAAGAAAGAATAGGAAACAAGGCCGTCTGAAAAGGTTCAGACGGCCTTGTTGCTTTTTTCATGCCAACCTAAATTACAGGCTGCCCAAGATAATGCGCAATACGCGGCGCAACGGCTCGGCAGCGCCCCACAAGAGCTGGTCGCCGACGGTGAACGCGCTGATGTATTCGCCGCCCATGCCCAGTTTGCGGATGCGTCCGACGGGGACGGACAGCGTACCGGTTACTTTGGCGGGCGTCAGCTCGTGGATGCTGGCTTCTTTTTCGTTGGGGATGACTTTCACCCAGTCGTTCGCGCCTGCCAAAATCGCTTCAATTTCGGAAACGGGCAGGTCTTTTTTCAGCTTCAGGGTGATGGCTTGGCTGTGGCAGCGCATAGAGCCGATGCGGACGCACAAACCGTCGATTACGGTCGGATTGTCGCTGCGGCCGAGGATTTTGTTGGTTTCCACACCGCCTTTCCATTCTTCTTTGGACTGGCCGTTGCCCAAATCCACGTCAATCCACGGAATCAGGCTGCCGGCAAGCGGTACGCCGAAGTTGGCTTTTGGATAGTCTTCGCTGCGCAGGAAATCGGACACTTTGCGGTCGATGTCGAGAATCGCACTGGAAGGATCGGCAAGCTCGTCCGCCACTTGGGCGTGAATCGCGCCCATGCCGCTGATGAGTTCGCGCATGTTTTTCGCGCCCGCGCCGGATGCGGCTTGGTAGGTCATGCTGGTCGCCCATTCGACCAAATCGTTTTGGAACAGGCCGCCCAGCGCCATCAGCATCAGGGAAACGGTGCAGTTGCCGCCGATGTAGTTTTTCACGCCGTTTTTGAGGCCGTTGTCGATGACGTTTCGGTTGACTGGGTCGAGGACGATAATCGCGTCGTCTTTCATGCGCAGGGATGACGCCGCGTCAACCCAGTATCCGTTCCAGCCGCTGTCGCGCAGGGGTTGGAAGACGGATTTGGTGTAATCACCACCCTGACAGGTAACGATGATGTCCATTTTTACCAATTCGGCAATATCGTTGGCATCCAACAATGTTTTGGCTGCCTGACCGAAATCAGGGGCCGCGCCGCCGACGTTGGAAGTGGTAAAGAAAAACGCTTCGGGAATGTGGGAGAAGTCGTTTTCTTCTTTCATACGCTGCATCAAAACAGAGCCGACCATACCGCGCCAGCCGACAAAACCTACTTTCATGTGTTGCTCCTTGAGGAAAATCGTTAACAAAATTATGTATTGCGTAAAGGAAGTGTTTTAACGCCGTCTTAAGAAAATGTAAAGTTCTTTATCGGGATTTCTTTAAATATTGGCGTTTTTGGTGTAAGGACGGTAGAATTGGGGTCAGTTAAGAACAATTATCAGGAAGAAACATGGAAGAAAGAAATAACTATATCGGTGCGGCCGGTGTCGGCAGGTCTGACATTCAGGAAATCGAGGTAACGGTTGCCGGTGCCGGAGACAGGATACTTGCGGCCCTGTTGAACCAATTGTTTACCTTTTTAGTTTTGTTGGTGCCGTTTGTCGGACTGATTATCTTCGCCGTCAAGCATGAAGGCAGAATCGGCGACAGTGAGGAAATATTCGGACTGTTGGCAGGTATGGCATCGTTTTGGATCGGGTTGGTCGCCATTTTGGTTTATAGCGTCGTCCAAATCTACTATATGAGCAGGGATGGGCAGTCATTAGGTAAGAAAATTATGAAAATCAGGGTGTTGAAAACTGACGGACGTAATCCCGGTTTTGTCGGTACGGTTTTGGTACGCGAAATCGCATGGTCGGTTTTGGTTGCCATTATTGCCGCCATTATCGGTCTTATAGCAGGTGAAAACGGAGAAAGCGCCATCAACCTGCTGGCATTTCTTGCCAACTTTGTCCTGCTCTTTATGGTCAAACGCGACCGCCGTACGCTCTACGATATGCTGGCCGATACGGTTGTCGTCAAATTGCCGCCGCGCCGATAAATGGCTTTTTTGTGTTAAAATCAGCACTTTCCAACATAGGCCGTCTGAAAAATAGCTTTCAGACGGCCTTTCGACACGCTATTGATTCCATGAAAAAACATCTGTACCGCATCACGCTCGTCAGCATTGCCGCAGCCATTCTTGCCGCCTGTCCGAGCAAAAGCATTAAAAACCTCCCCGAAACCGACACCAGCGTTATCAAAGGCCCCGACCGCCCCACCGGTACGCCCGATCCCGTCGGTACGACAGTGAGCGGGGGAGGAGCAAACTACACCGTAGTTTCCTACAACGAATTGCCGCACTGGGACCTCCAACACTTTACCAAAAGCCTGCAGTCTTTCCGTTTAGGCTGTGAAAAACTTAAAAACCGCCAAGGCTGGCAGGACGTTTGTATCCAAGCCATGCAAACGCCGGTGCACCATTTCCAAGCCAAGCACTTTTTCGAGCGCTATTTCACCGCATGGCGCGTCGATAACGGCGGCAATCCTGCCGGTACCATTACCGGCTATTACGAACCGGTCCTGCACGGCGACGACAAATCCACGAGCCAATCCCGTTTCCCTATTTACGGCATTCCGAACGATTTTGTTTCCGTTCCGCTGGCTGCAAACTTGAGAGGCAGCAAAGCCACCGTCCGCATCCGCCAAACCGGCCAAAATAGCGGCGTCATCGACAATAGCGGCACATACACGGCCGATTTGTCCAGATTCCCGATTACAGCACGTAGCACTGCGCTGAAAGGCCGTTTTGAAGGCAGCCGCTTCGTTCCTTACTACACCCGTAGCCAAATCAACGGCGGCGCGCTTAACGGCAAAGCGCCGATTTTGGGTTACGCAGATGATCCGGTCGAACTTTTCTTTATGCACATTCAAGGTTCAGGCCGTCTGAAAACGCCGTCCGGTAAATACATCCGCGTCGGATTTGCCGATAAAAACGAACATCCGTATGTTTCCATCGGCCGCTATATGGCGGACAAAGGCTATCTGCCGCTGGGTCAGACCAGCATGCAGGGCATCAAGGCCTATATGAAGCAAAACCCCGGCCGCCTTGCCGAAGTTTTGGGACAAAACCCAAGCTACGTCTTTTTCCGCGAGCTGACCGGCAGTAGTGATTCCGGCCCGGTGGGCGCATTGGGTACGCCATTGATGGGCGAATACGCCGGTGCCATCGACCGTCACTACATCACGCTTGGCGCACCATTATTTGTCGCCACTGCCCACCCGACCACTAAAAAAGCCCTCAACCGCCTGATTATGGCGCAAGATACCGGCAGCGCGATTAAAGGCGCGGTCCGTGTGGATTATTTCTGGGGATATGGCGACGAAGCAGGCGAAGTGGCCGGCAAAATGAAAACCACCGGCTATGTATGGCAGCTCCTGCCCAACGGCATGAAACCGGAATACCGTCCATAAACAGCGGTTTAAAAAAAGGCCGTCTGAAACCAAGATTCAGGTTTCAGACGGCCTTTTTATTTCTATAAAAATGCGGCAGGTTTTGAAAACCTGCCGCGGTATGGGGACATACAGCTCGGACGGTAAGCCGGGTTCTGTCGCGGACAGTCATTCCTCTAGGCACATCATTGCTGGTGTGCTCAAGCAACCTACCCGAACGCTCGGCGAGCAGCGTCATCGCGTTCTGTTTGGTCTTGCTCCGAATGGGGTTTAGCCTGCTGCGCTTTGTTACCAAATGCACGGTGCGCTCTTACCGCACCTTTTCACCCTTACCTGTTTTGCCCGAAGGCAATCATCGGCGGTATTGCTTTCTGTTCCACTTTCCGTCGCGTTGCCGCGCCCGGCCGTTAGCCGGCATTCTGCTCTATGGAGCCCGGACTTTCCTCCCCGTATGCCTTACGCGATACGCGGCGACTGTCTGTCCGACCTGTATGAGTCGCGGATTATAGCACAGTCGCCATAAGGTTCAGACGGCCTAAATATTTATTTTTTCTTTTTAAATGCTATTTCGGTTAAACCCAATTCCTGTGCTTTTTTGCGGACTGCGGATTCGGGCATTTCGCGTGCCAGGCGGCTGGTGCAGTATTCGGTCATGGTGGTGGCGCAGGCTTTGAAGTTGCCGGTAAAGTCGCTGGCGGCACTCAAAAATGGGATGAGGCGGCCGGCCATGATTTCTTCGGCCGGTGCGTCTGTTTGGGCGGATACGCGCCCGGACTCGACCGCCGAGAAAATTTGTTCTGTAAAGCGTCGGGCGAAGTTTTCTTCTGTTTGGCAGTCTTGAAATGCAGTGTTTTCATGTTGGCAGACGAGGGTAACTTCGCCTTCCGCTTCTTGCAGCGGTTCGGCCAAATCGAGTTTGAGGGTTTGCTTGTCGGTTTGCAGCCAGGCGGTTCGGCCTTGGGCTTTGATGATTTTGCCGTAAACACCGATGGCATCGTTTTTGGGGATGTTTTTCTGTTCGGCAAGTTGTTGGGCCGAGAATAAGGGGGCTTGTTCGGCAAATGCGCCGCCGGTTTCGTGTTTGAAGTAGGCGGCGAGGTCTTGTTTGATGAGGGCTTGGGTCAGCAGTTTTTCGCCTTCGGTCAGGCGGTGTGCGAAGCCGTGTGTTTTTGGGGAGGATGCGGCATCTGTGGTCTTGGTGTCCGGTGTGCAGGCGCTTAGGAGTAAAAGCAGGGGAAGGATGTATTTCATGGTTGGTCTCTCAACAGGCTGTCTGAACATATGGTTTCAAACGGTCAGCGTTGTTTATCGATAATGATAAACCCGGCGCGGATAGACGGGATAAGCCGGATGGTTGTGAACGGGTTGGCTGTCTTGGTAAATGACGGTCGTCCCCGGCGGGGCGTTGATGGTCACGGTTTTGTTGACGGTGGTTTGCGAGTGGACGGGCAGGTCCAAGACGGCGGTGCGCCCATACGGAGTCTCGGTATAGACGCACGCGCTCAGTAAGAGGGTGATGCTCAGGGCCAATGCCTTCATGTTTCAGACGGCCTTATTTAAGCAGGTTTTTCAAGGCCAGCCGCACGCCTTCGCCGACTTCCGTGCCTTTAGGAATGCCTTTGGTGGCGGCTTTGGCTTCGCGTTCGTTGTAGCCGAGGGCAAGCAGGGTGTTGATGATATCTTGGCTTTCGTCGGCAACGGCAACAGGGGCAAACAGGCCGTCTGAAACGGTATGGGATACAAGTTTGCCGCGCAGTTCCAACACCATGCGTTCGGCGGTTTTCTTGCCGATACCGGGGGCGGAGGAGAGGCGTTTGACGTCTTCTTCGGCGATGGCTTGCGCCAGCTCGTCGGCATTCATGGCTGATAAAATACCCAATGCGGTTTTGGCACCGATGCCGCTGACTTTGACCAGTTGGCGGAAGGTGGCGCGTTCCTCGGCTGAGGCGAAACCAAACAGCAAATGCGCGTCTTCGCGGACGACAAGCTGGGTGTAAAGATGGACGGTTTCGCCAACGGAGGGCAGGTTGTAGAAAGTCTGCATGGAAACGTCGGCTTCATAACCGACGCCGTTGACGTCGATAACGACCTGCGGCGGATTTTTCTCAATCAATTTGCCTGTGAGCCTGCTGATCATGGTGTTCCCCTGTGATTAAAAAAGGCCGTCTGAAACCTTGCAATTGGGTTTCAGACGGCCTTGTATTGTATCAAACTTCAGCGGTAACGCGGACGAAATCAGATGGCGGATGCCAGGTTCATATGGCGGGCGCGTTCGCCTGCTTCGGCGGCACGTTCTTGGCTGCTGAACGGACCCATTTTGACAACGTATTCGTAGTTGCGTTTTTCAAGCATGACTTTGCTGTCGGATGGCAGGCTTTGTGCGGCTTGGTTCAAATAAGCCTGTGCTTCGCGTTGGGTACCGAAGGATTTCAAATCAACAAAAAATTCTTTGTTGTTTGGGGAAATAATGGTTTGAGCGGCGGTTTGGCCGGGGATGATTTGCTCAACTTTGACGTTGGCCGAGCCTTGGTTGATGAAACCCAATTGTTGGGCGGCGGCTTTGGAAACATCGATGACGCGGTTGCCGTGGAAAGGGCCGCGGTCGTTGACGCGGACGATGACGCTTTTGCCGTTTTGCATATTGGTCACGCGTGCGTAGCTGGGAATAGGGAGGGTTTTGTGGGCGGCGGAGAGGGCGTTCATATTGTAACGCTCGCCGCTGGAAGTTTTATGGCCGTGGAATTGGCTGCCGTACCATGAGGCTTTGCCGGTTTGGCTGAAAGAGGAAACTTTGGTCAGCGGCGTGTAGCGTTTGCCGGCAACTTTGTAACTGCGGTTGGCAGAAGGATGCAGTTTTTCGACTCGGACCACGCTGTCGGCAACGGCGGCATTGATGGAAAGGACGCCGATGGTGGCGGCGGCTAAGGAAAGGAGGGTTTTTTTAGTAAAAGTCAAAACGGGTTCCGTTCTTGAGTTGATAACGCAGCGGTTTCAGACGGCCTGTTATACGCCGCCGGCAAAACCGTTTTGTCGCCATGCTTCAAACAGAATGACGGCGACGGTATTGGAAAGATTCATGCTCCTGCTGTCGGGCATCATCGGCAGGCGGATTTTTTGTCCGGCAGGCAGGCTGTCGAGAACTTCGGCAGGCAGGCCGCGTGTTTCGGGACCAAACAGCAACACGTCGCCTTCGCGGAAGGAAACTTCGTCGGGGCGGGTGGAGCCTTTGGTGGTCAGCGCGAAAATACGGCGGCCTTCAAGGGCCTTGAGGCAATCATCGAAATTCTCATGTACCGTTAGTTTGGCAAACTCGTGATAATCCAAGCCCGCACGCTTCATTTTGGACGAATCCAGAGGGAAACCAAGCGGTTTGACCAAGTGCAAATCAGCACCGGTATTGGCGCACAGGCGGATGATATTGCCCGTATTGGGCGGGATTTCGGGTTGGTACAAAACTATGGTAAACATATAAATCAATCACTTATAGAGTGGCATAATGCCGAAATGTTCCATGGGTGTCAAAAACTTTAAGCTATTTTTTCATTGGCGGACGCGCCAAACTCCAGCAAAAAATCTTACCTGCGCCTGATTTTTTCAGCGTTTTCGCCAATTCGTTTAAAGTCGAGCCGGTGGTGAAGACATCATCAATTAACAGAATATTACACGCCTTCGGCAATTCGGCTTTGATTTTAAATGCATTCTTGATATTTCGCAGACGTTCGCCGCTTTTCAGCGTACTTTGCGGCTCGCCATGCCGTCTGAAAACCGTGTGGCGCGGCAGCAGCGTCCAGCCGTAGCGTTTTGCCAAAATATCCGTCAATACCTCGCTTTGGTTGAATCCGCGCTTGAGCCGCCGCTCTTTGCTCAAAGGCATGGGCAGGACGAAATCGAAGTGTTCCGTCGCCAGCCAGTCCGGTGCGTTTTGGCACATCAAATCCGCCAACGGCTGGCTCATGCCCAAATCGGCCAAGTGTTTCAGCTCGCGTATCATGCTGCTGACGGGCGGTTCGTAATACAGCGAGGCCCACATTCTATCAAATGCAGGCGGCTTTTTCTGACAACTGCCGCACACTGCCCCGCCCGCGATATGGCGGAAACACAAAGGGCAACTTTGTGCCGCGTCGATAAAATATTCCGTCAAATCGTTTGCGCAGCCTCGGCAAAGGCCGTCTGAAACGGAATCGTGGCATAATACGCAACGTCGCGCATTGAGCTGTTTCAAACTGCGCCACCAAGAAAGAACATTCATGCCACACTCCGCCAAAAAAGTTTATCTGATACACGGTTGGGCGGCGAACCGCCATGTATTCGACGATTTGATACCGCGCCTGCCTGTCGATTGGGACGTCCGCGCGCTTGATTTGCCTGGACACGGCGATGCGCCTTTTGCCGAACCGTTTGATATTGCCGCCATTGCCGAAGCCTTCGCCGGACAAATCGACACGCCGGCACACATTCTTGGCTGGTCGCTGGGTGGACTGGTTGCCCTGTATCTGACCGCGCTTTATCCCGACAAAATCCAATCGCTCTGCCTGACGGCAAGTTTTGCCCGATTGACTGCCGACACGGATTATCCCGAAGGCTTGGCGCAACCTGCCTTGGGCAAGATGGTCGGCGCATTCCAGCAGGATTATGCCAAACATATTAAACAGTTTCTACAACTGCAACTGCTGCACACGCCGCATTCAGGCGAAATCTTAAACCGGGTGCTGCCCGATTTGGCGCGCTGCGGCACGCCTTCCGCCTTACAGGCCGCGCTTGAAGCCGTCAATCATGCCGATGCGCGTCCGCTGTTGCCGCTTATTCAAACGCCGTCATTGCTGGTGTTTGGACGGAAAGACGCCATCACGCCGCCGCGCATGGGTGAATATTTACACCGCCATTTGAGCGACAGCGAGCTGGTCCTTATCGACAAAGCCGCCCACGCGCCCTTTTTAAGCCATGCCGACGAATTTGCCGAAATCTACCGCAATTTTGTCGAAAAGGCCGTCTGAAACAGCCTTAAACCATAAAAACATTGTCGGGCAAAGCCCGCTGACACGACCTACCATGACCGAACAAGACAAACGCTGGCAGATTCACCGCCATCTCGCCCAAGACACCGACGAGCGCCTGCAGCTGGTCCGCAATGCACCCAAACGCATCATGCTGATTGGTGCCGATGCCGACATCAGCCGCAGCCTGCTGGCCGCGCGTTATCCCGACGCCGTGTTTGAAGAATACGATCCGAATGCCGATTTTTTGAAAACCGCCGCCGCCGCGCGCAAAGGCGGTTTCTGGCAGAAGCTGACCGGCAAAACCATCCCGCAGCATTGCCAAGCCCTGACCGCGCCGTTGCCCGAAGCATCCGCCGATATGTTGTGGGCCAACCTCAGCCTCAGCCGCTCCGACGATATTTTGCCGGTATTGAAAAACTGGGCCGCTGCTTTGAAAACCGACGGATTATTGTTTTTCACGCACTTTGGCCGCGACAGCCTGACCGAGCTGACAGGCCGTCTGAACCATGAAGGCATCGAATGCGAAGCGCCCACGCTGATTGATATGCACGACTTGGGCGATATGCTCGCCGACAACGGCTTTTACGATCCGGTAACCGACACGGCCAAGCTTGAGTTGAGCTATAAAAAAGCCGGGACGTTTTGGCAGGACATGGAAACCTTGGGATTGTGGAATGCGTTGAAGTTCAGCAATCCGCAAGCTGCCAAGGAATGTGTGGATAAGATTTTTGCCAACGAAGGCCGTCTGAACATCACGCTTGAAACCGTGTACGGCCATGCTGTGAAGAAATTGGTGTTGCCGCAAGGGGAGAATGTGGTGCAGTTTTTCCCGAAACGGCAGGACTAGTTTGGCGGTTGTGCCGGTAGGGTTTACACCGCGATTGTGTGTTGTCGAATGCAGTTTGGCGTTTGTATCGATTGCCTGCGCTGATTGAAATGTATGAAAAAGGCCGTCTGAAAAGTTTTCAGA
>NZ_KV821660.1:0-20039 GCF_001815685.1 Neisseria sp. HMSC056A03 | reverse complement strand
GGCCGTCTGAAAAGTTTTCAGACGGCCTTTTGTTTGATTCCAAATTAAGCTTGTTTGGCAGCCCATTCGGCCGGAGTGGCGGCAACGGAAATCGACAGCGCGTGCAATTCGTTGCTTTCGAGTTGCGGCTTGAGGCCGTCTTTAATCAGGCGGTGGCGGGTGAGGCGGGCTTTGCCTTCAAATGAGGAGGAAACGATTACGGCGAAGAAGTGATGGCCGTCGCCTTCGACTTCGACGTGTTCGCAAGGGGTAACGCCTTCAATCAGGGTTTTGACTTGTTCGGGTAAAAGCATGGGGGTTCCTTGGGAAATGGTTTGCTTGTAAAAGAGGGCATTATACCGAATCTTGATGAAAACAGGCCGTCTGAAAAACCAAACTTCGGGTTTCAGACGGCCTCGGTCTTTTGAAGCGTCAAATGCTTATTCGTACACTTTCAGCAGCTCGACTTCAAAAATCAAGGTCGCGTGCGGAGGAATCACGCCGCCGGCACCGTGTGCGCCGTAGCCCATTTCGGAAGGAATGGTCAGCTTGCGTTTGCCGCCTTCTTTCATGCCGCCGAAGCCTTCGTCCCAACCTTTAATCACTTGGCCGACGCCCAGAGTGATGGTCAGCGGTTGACGGCGGTCGAGGCTGGAGTCGAATTTGGTACCGTCTTCCAACCAGCCGGTGTAATGTACGGTGATTTCTTTGCCTTTGACGGCTTCTTTGCCGTGGCCTTCTTGCAAGTCTTCAATAATCAGGCTCATGATGTTCCTTTCGGATGTATGGTGAAAATCGGCTCAAGATTACCATATTGTGCGGAATCGTGAAACAAAGGCGCCCATATGGCCGGCAACAAAAAGGCCGTCTGAAACGGATTTTCAGACGGCCTTTGTTTTACGCTAAACCTTATTTGTTGTCAGGTCGGGATTTGACATCGGTGGATACAGGCAGCTCAGGCATGGTTCGGGCAGATTCAGGAACATTGCCGGAGAGGGCTTTCAAGAAGGCAACGATGTTTTCAGTTTCTTCCGGAGCCAGAGTTTTACCCAATTGGGCTTTCGCCATGATGTTGACGGCTTTATCCAATTCCCAAACGCTGCCGTTGTGGAAGTATGGATAGGTACGTTCAACGTTTCTCAAGCCGGGAACGCGGAAGAAGAATTCGTCTTCGGCTTTTTTGGTTACGTCCGCACGGCCTTTGTCGTGTTTAGGATCGTCGATGTGTTTCCAGTAAGGACCATCCACCAAACCGAATTTTTGGAACATGGTACCGCCCAAGTTGACGCCGCTGTGACAAGCAATACAGCCGTTGTCCATAAATGCGCGTACGCCTTTGCGTTCTTGTTCGCTCAGGGCAGATACGTTGCCTTTCAGGTAGTCGTCCCAACGGGTCGGGGTCAGCAGGGTACGTTCAAACGCGCCCAATGCGGTGGTGATGTTTTTGAAGGAAACCGCGCCGTCTTCAGGGAATGCGGCTTTGAATTTTTCTTGGTATTCAGGGATACCGGCAATTTTTGCGGCGGCATCGGCTTCGGTAGCGTTGGCCATTTCAACAGGGTTGAGCAATGGGCCGCCGGCTTGTTCTTCCACATCGGCTGCACGGCCGTCCCAGAATTGGCTGCCCAACAAGGCGGCATTCAGAGCAGTTGGGGAGTTACGGCCGCCGAATTGGCTTTTGTGGCCCGCGCTGGTCGGCATGTTGTCTACGCCGGCAGTTGCCAAGTTGTGGCAAGAGTTACAGCTGACGGTGTTGCCTTTGGACAGGCGGTTTTCGTACCAAAGTTGTTGGCCGAGTTTGACCTGTTCTTCGGTAAACGGACGAACTTTTTGCATTTCGGCTAAGTCAGGCAAAGGTTTGAACGTAGCTTGCGCGCGTTCCAACAGGGCTTTGTCTTCGTCAGAAACATCGGCAGAATTTTGAGGGGCTGAAACGGCGGCGGTGCTTGCGGCAGCATCGGCAGCGCTTGCGGCAGAAGCCGCTTGAGGAGTTTCAGTAGTTTGTGCAGTTTTCTCACCGCAGGCGGTCAACGCGGCAGAAACGGCCAAAGCCAGAACGATTTGGTGGAGTTTCAAACGTGGCATAGGAGGTTCCTTTGTTATGCATTTGCTATGTAATGGGTTGCTGGTTGCGACAGCAGTGTTTGAACTATATAAGATGAGTTGCTTTTAATTCTTGCTATAAATCAATCTTTTATTTTTGATAAATTTTGAAAATATAACCGATAGAGAATTTCATGCTATGAAACTTTTTTATTGTTTTTTTACAATTAGTTAAGGTTTTTAAGGCCGTCTGAAAAAACAAAATTCAGACGGCCTTTTAGTTTTTATTGATTACGTTTGTTATTTTCTTTTAAAAAATCTTAATAAATATAGGGTTATTAAAAAATGAAAATAATTTGCGTTATTAAATATAAAGCGTTATAAATGCGTTAACAAATGAACGTTTCACTTTAGAGTTTTTTATGCTGATTGCTTTTTTGATTATGCTGCGCGAGGGCATCGAAGCCGCCCTGATCGTCGGCATTGTTGCCAGTTTTCTGAAACAGTCGGGACACAGCGAGCTGATGCCGAAGGTTTGGCTGGGCGTGTTTTTGGCTGCGGCCATGTGTTTGGGTATCGGTTACGGCATTCATTCCGTTACGGGAGAGATTCCGCAAAAAGAACAGGAATTGGTGGTCGGCGTCATCGGCCTGGTGGCCGTGGCGATGCTGACCTACATGATTTTGTGGATGAAGAAGGCCGCGCGTTCGATGAAACAGCATCTTCAGGATTCTGTTCAGACGGCCTTGAACCACGGCAGCGGCCAGGGTTGGGCCTTGGTCGGCATGGCGTTTTTGGCCGTGGCGCGCGAAGGTTTGGAAAGCGTGTTTTTCCTGCTTGCCGTGTTCCAGCAAAGCCCGACATGGTCTATGCCGATAGGCGCGGTATTGGGGCTGTTGGCGGCGGTTGTCATCGGTACGCTGATTTATCAGGGCGGTATGCGCCTGAACTTGGCGAAGTTTTTCCGTTGGACGGGCGCGTTTTTGATTGTGGTGGCGGCCGGTCTGCTGGCCGGTTCGTTTCGTGCGCTGCATGAGGCTGGCGTATGGAATGCGATGCAAGACATTGCTTTCGACACCTCGAAATATTTGCATGAAGACAGCCCTTTAGGTGTGCTGCTCGGCGGTTTCTTCGGCTATACCGACCATCCGACCGAAGGCGAAGTCCTGATTTGGCTGCTGTATCTGGTTCCCGTCATGATTTGGTTTTTGCGCGGCAGTGCGCCGGCAAAAACGTTAACTAAATAAGAAGGAAGTAAAATGAAAAAATTCAATCTGACTGCTTTGTCTGTAATGCTGGCTCTGGGTTTGACCGCGTGTCAGCCGCCTGAAGCCGAAAAAGCCGCACCTGCCGCTTCAGGCGCATCCGCTGCCGCCAATGCCGACGGTTCGGTCAATATCGGTGTGAACGATACTGCCTGCGAACCGATGGAATTGACCGTCCCCAGCGGCCAAGTCGTGTTCAACATCAAAAACGACAGCGGCCGCAAGCTGGAATGGGAAATTCTGAAAGGCGTGATGGTGGTGGACGAGCGTGAAAACATCGCCCCGGGTTTATCCGACAAAATGACCGTTACCCTGCTGCCGGGCGAATACGAAATGACTTGCGGCCTGTTGACCAATCCGCGCGGTAAGCTGATTGTTACCGACAGCGGCTTCAAAGACACTGCCAACGAAGCCGATTTGGAAAAACTGGCGCAACCTTTGGCCGACTATAAAGCTTACGTTCAAGGCGAGGTTAAAGAGCTGGTGGCGAAAACCAAAACCTTTACTGAAGCCGTCAAAGCCGGCGATATTGAAAAGGCGAAATCCCTGTTTGCTGCCACCCGCGTCCATTACGAACGCATCGAACCGATTGCCGAGCTTTTCAGCGAACTCGACCCCGTCATCGATGCGCGTGAAGACGACTTCAAAGACGGCGCGAAAGATGCCGGGTTTACTGGGTTCCACCGTATCGAACACGCCCTTTGGGTAGAAAAAGACGTATCCGGCGTGAAGGAAATTGCAGCGAAACTGATGACCGATGTCGAAGCCCTGCAAAAAGAAATCGACGCATTGGCATTCCCTCCGGGCAAAGTGGTCGGCGGCGCTTCCGAACTGATTGAAGAAGTGGCGGGCAGTAAAATTAGCGGCGAAGAAGACCGTTACAGCCATACCGACTTGAGCGACTTCCAAGCCAATGTGGAAGGCTCCAAAAAAATTGTTGATTTGTTCCGTCCGCTGATCGAAGCCAAAGACAAAGCGTTGTTGGAAAAAACCGATGCCAACTTTAAACAGGTTGAAGACATTTTGGCGAAATACAAAACCCCGAACGGTTTCGAGCTGTATGACAAACTGAGCGAAGAAGACCGCAAAGCCCTGCAGGCGCCGATTAATGCCTTGGCAGAAGATTTGGCCAAACTGCGCGGCATTTTGGGTTTGAAATAAGATAACGCGTTTTCAGACGGCCTTTGGATATTGAAAGGCCGTCTGAATCTTATTGTCGCCCACACAAAATATGCTTGAAAACCAACCTTACTTCACACGATTGCAATCTTTCCGTTCCCTGCCAAGGAGCAGACCATGAGCCAAAACAAACAACCGGCACAACCCGAAAAACGAACCCTTTTCAAAACTGCCCTTGCCGCCGGTGCCATCGGCGTTGCCGGTTATTTTGCCGGTAAAAAACAAGGCGAAGCCGCCGCCGAAACCCAAAGCAACCAACATTCCGAGCTGGCCTATCCGTGTTATGGCGAGCATCAGGCAGGCATTGTCACGCCACACCAGCTCTTCGGCATCATGTGTGCCTTTGACGTTACCGCCAAAGACGCCAAACAACTTGAAAACCTGTTCCGCGCCCTGACCGCCCGCATCGAATTCCTCACCCAAGGCGGCGAATACCAAGACGGCGACGACAAACTCCCGCCTGCAGGCAGCGGCATCCTCGGCAAACAATTCCGCCCCGACGGGCTGACGGTTACCGTCGGCGTCGGCAGCAGCCTCTTTGACGACCGCTTCGGCCTCAAAGACAAAAAGCCGAAACACTTGCAAGAAATGCGCGACTTCCCCAACGACAAACTCCAAAAATCTTGGTGCGACGGCGACCTCAGCCTGCAAATTTGCGCATTCTCCCCCGAAACCTGCCAAGCCGCCCTGCGCGACATCATTAAAAATACCGCCCAGTTTGCCGTGATCCGTTGGAGCATAGACGGTTGGCTCCCTAAAGCCGAACCCGGCGCCATTGCCGCGCGCAATCTTTTAGGTTTCCGCGACGGCTCCGGCAATCCCAAAGTCGAAGATCCCAAAGTCGCCGATCAAGTCCTGTGGACAGGTGTTGCCGCCAACAGCTTGGACGAACCAGCATGGACGAAAAACGGCAGCTATCAGGCCGTCCGCCTCATCCGCCACTTTGTCGAGTTTTGGGACCGCACCCCGATGCAGGAACAAACCGATATTTTCGGCCGACGCAAATACAGCGGCGCGCCCATGGACGGTAAAAAAGAGGGCGACACCGCCGATTTCGCCAAAGACCCCGACGGCAAAATCACGCCCAAAGACAGCCATATGCGCATTGCCAATCCGCGCGATCCTGAGTTCATGAAAAAACACCTGCTCTACCGTCGCGCCTTCAACTACTCGCGCGGCCTCGCCGCCAACGGCCAGCTCGATGTCGGCTTGATATTCATCTGCTATCAGGCCAACCTTGCCGACGGCTTCATCTTCGTGCAAAACCTGCTCAACGGCGAGCCGCTGGAGGAATACATCAGCCCGTTTGGCGGTGGCTATTTCTTCGTCCTGCCGGGTGTCGAAAAAGGCAGCTTCCTCGGTAAAGAGCTTTTGGGCGTATAAATCCGCCGATGGTTTGAATCAAGAAATAAAAAGGCCGTCTGAAACCTGATTTCCAGATTTCAGACGGCCTTTTTAGTTAAGAAAGCATCATTCCACGTGATTGGGATTGCACGATTTGTTTTTGTTGCTCCTCATATTCAATTCGTTGTGCCGTTTGCTGAATTTGGCTCAGGCTTTCCTCTACCGGCGTCTTAGCCGCTTCCCACATATCTACAGAAGCCATTATTAATCCGGGGGCTCTGTGTCCGACCGAGACTTTCCCATTATCGTTAATATTGATTAAAGACACGTCCTGCATATTGTTTGCATAGCATGTGGAGGTTAATGACATAGCAATTTTATCTACATCATTTTTATCATAGGCAATATTTTTCTTATCACAGAAGTCAGTAAAAGCCTGTTTACACTGATGGAAGATGGCCTGGGCAGTTTTAGGCATATCGTTGATTTTTAGAATATCCCCATCGATGCTAACCTGTGCGTATTGATGCCTTTGTTCGCGTTGATTTTCAGTTAAAATGTATCGTTGGATAAAAGTTCTCTCAGGCATTAGCTTGTGTACATTTTCCATTAACTCATCGATATTTTTTCCTGCAGGATAACGGGAAATGGTATTCGGGATCTTTTCAAATTCGGGAATATTGCCCAATACTTTGGTTGCCGCTTTTTCGGAAGTATTAATCGTGCCGATTTTCTGGCCGTTCCTGTATAAATCTTTGCTGTGGGTGGAATAAACGTTGCTGGCATTTAATGCAGCATAAACGAAATCGATGCAGCTTCGGCTGTTCCAGTTGTAGATATCTTCGTTGAAACCGTATTTTTTTGGGTTTTTTCCAAAATCTTCCAGAACTTTATATTGTGCCTCTGTGATGGCTACCGTTTTTCGATATACCTGTTTCCGATAAACTTTATGTTCGTTAGGTTGGACTTTTCCTGGTTTGTCAGGAGAATACCAGTCAAATTTTTCCGAACCGTCAGGCGGAGCAAAACCGTAGGCAGTAACAGTTTTCCCACCATCGTTGCTGATTCCGTAAAATACATGACCGGGACCGGATGTTTTTTGCTTACCAGTGTGTTCATCTATTTTGGGAGTACCGTCCGAATTAAATAAGGGCGTACCTGCACCTGCTACAAAAATCGTCAAAGTGTATTTTCTTTCGGGCATTGTCATTTCCTTTCTGTAAAATCATTTTGGGGTACGTTCTATATTGACATAAATACCTAATTTCAACTTGGGATAATCGGGATATTGCTGCAACGGTCTAACCGTAAGTTTGTAATATCCCCCTATATCCTGTATTAAAAAACCTGCTACGATAATATTAGTTGAAAGATAATCTTCATTGCCTATTTTACGATTGTCGAGAGAATCAGGATACTTCGCAGTAAAATATTTTTCCTTACTCTCAAAACGGATAGGATGTTTTTTGTTAGCACTTTTTTGCAATACATCCAAATAATAGCTGATACTTCCCTCTTTAAGCCCTACTTTGACTTCTTTTCCTTGTTTGTCAAAATGTTGCAGGGACATTTCAAACTGCAACAGTCCTTTTTCAACCAATTCACGATCCAAATTTTTGTATTTTGCATACTTTGGAATTTCCTGAGTTTTATACTGTTCTACTCCATCGACAATATGCTTTGTAACTATATTTGAATCTGGTCTCAAGACAACAGTCCGAATATTGAAAGCATTGCCTATTTCAAATTTCTTATTCAATTTGAAATAAAACACCTGCTCCTTCTTCGGGTCGATAACCAACAGTTGCTCGAACGGCACCTCATACACCGGATGTCCGTCAACCTCTTTCGGCACGTCTTTATACGGGTCACCGTATTGGGAGCAGGCACTTACAAGGGCTGTTAGAAATCCCAAAATCGTCAGGGTATATTTTTTCTGATTACGCATCATTTTTTCCTTTCATGAGGAGTTTCAGAATTAAATTATTTGTAATACGGTTGGGTATTAACGGACACAGATAGACGGAGTTTAGGATAATTGGGGAAATCTTGAAGCGGTCTAATTTTCAGCCTGTAATAGCCCCCTTTTTCCTGTATCAGAAACCAAGCCATCGCGTTTTCTCGGATACTAAATTCTTCTCCATTAAATCTGTGAGACGAGTGAGCAATAGATTCATCGGCAACAAATTGAGTTTGGTTATTCTTGAATCTAATAGCATTCTCATAATTATTATTAATTTTTGGTAATTCAGCATAATGAATAAAATTATTACTCAAACTTATTTGAGTTTCTTTCTTCCCTTTGTCAAAATGCACTAGAGAAGTTTCAAATTTCAACAACTTGTTTTCAATCAAATAATCATTCATATCCACTCCCTTTTCAATATCGTAATATTTTTTATCTTCAAGCGGATACATTGCCATAATATAGACCGCATAGTTCGTTTCGAGGGCTTTTGGCTTTTTTTTCAATTTGAAATAAAACACCTGCTCTTTCTTCGGATCGATAATCAAAGGCTGCTCGAACGGCACCTCGTATACAGGATGTCCGTTAATTTCTTTTGGTACGTCTTTATATGGATCGCCATATTGGGAACAGGCACTTAAAAAAGTTGTAAAAAAACCTAAAAGAGCTAGTGTATATTTTTTTGTTTTGTTCATTATTTTTTCTTTATATTTTCGGTTGACAGTAAAAAATATGATTAAGTATATACCATTAAGGTTTTAAATATCTTAATTTAAGAAAGGCCGTCTGAAACCTGATTTCCAGATTTCAGACGGCCTGAGTTTTTTCTATCAAACCAAATGTTCCGCCAAGAAAGCCAATGCGTATTCGACGGCTTGCGCCCTTACTGCTTCGCGGTCGCCTGTGAAAAGCGCGGTTTGCTCAAACGAACCTTCGGGCGTGGCCAGGCCGAACCAGACTGTACCGACCGGTTTGGCCGCGCTGCCGCCGCTAGGGCCGGCGATGCCGGAAATACTCAAGGCGTAATCTGCCTGCGCGACGGCCTTTGCGCCGCGTGCCATTTCATAGACGGTCTCGCGGCTGACCGCGCCGTGTTTCAGCAAGGTATCGGGCATGACGCCGAGACGCTCCTGTTTGGCTTGGTTGCTGTATGTGACGAAGCTTTGATGAAACCATTGCGAGCTGCCGGAGAGGGAAGTCAGCGCACCTGCAAGCAGGCCGCCGGTGCAGGACTCGGCGCAGGTAACGGTTTGACGGCGGCTGGTCAGGTGTTCGGCGATGGTTTGCAGATGGGACATGGCGGCTCCTTATGGAAATGGTGGAATGGGGCGGGTGTTCGACCCGCCGGGTTTCAGACGGCCTGAAAGTTGAAATCAGTCTTTCGGCTGAATGAGGTGGACATCACATTGTGGGAATGGGATGTTGATGTTGGCTTCGCGCAGGTTTTCGACGACCTGCTCATTCAAACCAAATCGGAATAAGGCCAAATCCGCTTCGTTCGTCCATGCCCAAAGCGTGATTTCGATGGCGCTGGCGGCAAGGTTGGTAATATATACGACGGCAGGTCGTTCTTCGGTTTGAACACATAATGGATGCTCGGTTGCCGCTCTCAATACGGCGGCTTTGGCGGCTTTCAAGTCGCAGGCGTAATCGACGCCGACAACGACTTGGGCGCGGCACAGGGGTAGGGAGGAGCGGTTGGTGATGCTATTGGTCATGACCACGCTGTTGGGCAGGACGACTTCTTCGTTGTCCGGCGTACTCAAAGAGGTCTGCACCATTTTGATTTCGCGGACGATGCCTTCAAAACCGTTGACGCGGATAAAGTCACCGACTTTAAACGGGCGGAACAGGATAATCAGCACGCCGGCGGCGAAGTTGGACAGTTGGTCTTTCAAAGACAAAGCCACGGCCAAGCCTGCGCCACCGATCAAGGCGGTCACGGAAGTGGTCGGAATGCCGAGTTTGCCCAGTGCGGCGATGATGATGAGGATCAGCAGGCCGATGTTGGCGACGTTGCCGAGGAAGCTGACTAGCGTTTTATCGATTTTGGCGCGCGTCAGCGCGGCTTTCATCAGTGTCACCACGCGCGTGGCGACCCAGCGGCCGATAAAGAAGATGGCTAAGGCGGCCAGCAGGTTGGTACCGAAAGACATGCCGGTTTGGGCGAGTTGTTCCCAGCCGGAGAACGAAGAGAGGACTTGAAGATCGAAATTCATAATTGTGTGTGCGTGTGAAGTTGTTTAAAAGGTCATTGTAAAACAAGGCCGTCTGAAAAACTAATGATTTGGTTTTTCAGACGGCCTTTAATCTTTCTTAAATCTTTTTCAGCTTAACGTAAAACGGTTTTGCTCCAACGGCTCACCCATTGTTTTTGTTTGGTGTTGATGTCGGTGCGGTTGGGGGAATCGCTGTGTTTCGGGGTTTGGGCAAACTCGAATACTTTGGGCAGCGGCGTGTTTTTGGCAGCCGGATAGACCCACATTTCGGCAGGCAGGGCTTGTTGCACTTCGCCGCTTTGCAGCCAGCTCACCAGTTTGGCCGCCAGCTCGGGCTGTTTTGCGCCTTTCAAAACGGCCGCGCCTTCAACTTGGCGGAATGTGCCGCCTTTGAGGAAGAGGTTGCCGGTGGGCGGAGTGCTGTATTTGCCTTTGGAGTAGTGGACTTCGGCCGCCGGGCTGGTGGCATAGCTGACCACGAGGGGATAAGCGCCACCGTTTTGGGTAAAGTCGGTGTAGTAGGCTTCGCTCCAGCCTTTGGCAACTTTCACACCGTTTTGGCGCATTTGTGCCCACCATTTGAACGCGCCTTCTTCACCCATGCCGCCGATGTTGGCCAAGAGGAAGGAGAGGCCGGGCGAAGATGTGGCGGGAGACGGGGTTACCAAAAGGTTTTTATATTCCGGTTTGGTCAGGTCTTGCAGTGTTTGCGGCAGGGGCAGTTTTTTCTGTTCAAACCATTTTTTGTCGTAGTTGATGGCGACATAGGCGTAATCGACGGCCAGCGCATCGGGCAGGGAAGCGGTTACGGGTGCGGATTTGGGTTGGTTGGCGGCAAGGATGCCGGCAGCTTTGGCTTTACCGATGTTGGCGTTGTCCAAACCGTAAACCGCATCGGCAATCGGGTTGGCCTTGCTCAAAATCAGCTTATTGAGCATTTCGTTGCCGCTGCCTGCCTTGATGACGGACACTTTGGCATCGTTGGCTTTTTCAAATTGCGCGATGACGGATTGGGGCAGGCTGAAGGATTTGTGCACAGCCAAACGCACTTCGGTTTGGGCGTACAGGTTTGCCGAAGCCAACAACAGGGCCACGGCGGACAATTTCAGTTTCATTCTCTTTCCTTTGTACGGGTAAAATACGAAATATCATAACAAAATCTGCATATCAAGGCACGATATGAATCATTCTCCCGTTTGGCTGTTTGACCTCGACAATACTTTGCACAATGCCGAAGCCGGCATTTTCTACATCATCAACCGCGCCATGACCGAATACATGGCAGGCCGTCTGAAACTTTCCGAAGAAGCCGCCTCCCACCTGCGCCAAGATTATTGGCACCGATACGGCGCGACGCTTGCCGGTTTGCAAATCCACCATCCCGAAGTCGATATCGATGAATTTTTGCGTGAAAGTCACCCCCTTAAGCAAATTTTGGCAAAGGTGGAGGGTATGGATGGAACTGATGACGTTTTAGGCCGTCTGAAAGGGCGAAAAGCCGTATTTTCCAACGGGCCTTCGTTTTATGTCCGCGCATTGGTTGAAGCCTTGGGCTTGGAAGCACATTTTGACGGCTTGTTCGGCACGGACGACTTCGGCCTGCTCTACAAACCCAATCCGCAAGCCTATCTCAACGTCTGCAGCCTGTTGGGCGTCAAACCCGAACAGTGCGTTATGGTGGACGACAGTGCAGACAATCTGCACCAAGCCAAAGTCTTGGGCATGAAGACCGTTTGGTACGGCGAAAAAGCCCATCCGCTGCCATTTGCCGACGGCATAGCGAAAGATATGCAGGGCTTGCTTGATTTTGCACAAAACCTGCCATTAAGCCTTTAAAAAACCAGTACAATACACAGTATTTCCAACATTTAAAAACAAGGACAACATCATGCGTAAACTCGCTTTAATTCTGACCGCCGCCGCCGTTTTGGCCGGTTGCTCTTGGGAAACTTACACCAACGAATCCGGCCGTACCGCCGTACGCCAAAAATATGCTACCGGCACACCTATCGTTTATCAGGACGGTACTTATTCTAAAAACATGAATTACAACCAGTTCCGCCCCGAGCGCCGCGCCGTCCAATCCAATCAAGCGGATCATGCCGAACACGGCGAACGCGGCCAACACTGGCAAAAACCGCAATTTGCCAATCAACAGCCAGCAACCGAATAACAATATCCCCAAGGCCGTCTGAAACGGAGTGAAAAACAATCAACACTTGTTGCCACACTTTTCAGACGGCCTCAAACAACGACAACGGAAACCGTATCATGGCTCAGACAGCTTTAAATATCGTCATCCTTGCCGCCGGCAAAGGCACGCGCATGTACTCCAAAATGCCCAAAGTGCTGCACCGCATCGGCGGCCTTCCCATGGTTGAGCGCGTTATCGACACCGCCGCCGCCCTGAATCCCCAAAACATCTGCGTCGTCATCGGACACGGCAAAGACCAAGTCTTGGACACCGTCAAACGCGACGTCGTCTGGGTCGAACAAACCGAACAGCTCGGCACCGGCCACGCCGTCAAAACTGCCCTGCCCCACCTTGCCGCCGAAGGCCGCACGCTGGTGCTGTACGGCGACGTCCCCCTGATTGACACCGCCACCCTCGAAACCCTGCTCGAAGCCGCAGGCGACGAAGTCGGCCTGTTGACCGACGTGCCCAACGACCCGACAGGTTTGGGCCGCATCATCCGCGACAGCAACGGCAGCGTAACCGCCATTGTCGAAGAAAAAGACGCCGATGCCGCCCAAAAAGCCGTCCGCGAAATCAACACAGGCATCCTCGTCCTGCCCAACGCCAAACTCGAAAACTGGCTGAACAGCCTCTCCAGCAACAACGCCCAAGGCGAATACTACCTGACCGACCTCATCGCCAAAGCCGTTGCCGACGGCATCAAAGTCCATCCCGTCCAAGTGCGCGCCTCCCACCTCGCCGCCGGCGTGAACAACAAACTCCAGCTCGCCGAACTCGAACGCATCTTCCAAACCGAACAAGCGCAAGAGTTGCTCAAAGCAGGCGTCACCCTGCGCGATCCCGCCCGCTTCGACTTAAGGGGTCGTCTGAAACACGGACAAGACGTCGTGATTGACGTCAACGTCGTCCTCGAAGGCGACATCGAAATCGGCGACAACGTCGAAATCGGCGCAAACTGCGTCATCAAAAACGCCAAAATCGGCGCAAACAGCAAAATCGCCCCCTTCTCCCACCTCGAAGACTGCGAAGTCGGACAAAACAACCAAATCGGCCCCTACGCCCGCCTGCGTCCGCAAGCCCGCCTTTCAGACGACGTACACGTCGGCAACTTCGTCGAAATCAAAAACGCCGCCATCGGCAAAGGCACCAAAGCCAACCACCTCACCTACATCGGCGACGCCGAAGTCGGCAGCAAAACCAACTTCGGCGCAGGCACGATCATTGCCAACTACGACGGCGTGAACAAATACAAAACCGTCATCGGCGACGAAGTCCGCATCGGCTCCAACTGCGTCTTGGTCGCCCCCGTCACCCTCGGCAACAAAGTGACAACTGGCGCAGGCAGCACGATTACCCGCAATGTCGAAGACAACAAACTCGCCCTCGCCCGCGCCCGCCAAACCGTCATCGAAGGCTGGGTGCGTCCCGAAAAAGGCGATAAGAAGTAAGGTTCGGCCGATTCCACCCGTTTTTCAGACGGCCTTTCCATCAAGAGGTCGTCTGAAACCCAAATCCGCGCCGTTCGGATGATGTAAAACGGCTTTTTACCGCTGTCGCCTCCGGAAGCCGGAGCGGTAGCCATTTCGTTAATCTTTTGATACTAAGGAACTCATATGTGCGGTATCGTCGGCGCCATCCGCGCCAATCACAATGTAGTCGATTTTCTGACCGACGGTCTCAAACGCCTTGAATATCGTGGCTATGACTCGTCGGGTATCGCCGTCAACGCAGACGGCAAAATCAAACGCGTGCGCCGTGTCGGCCGCGTGCAGCTGATGGAAGACGACGCGCGCGAAAAAGGCGTGTTCGGACACATTGGCATCGGCCATACCCGCTGGGCGACCCACGGCGGCGTAACCGAACCCAACGCCCACCCACACATCTCCGGCGGCATGATTGCCGTCGTCCACAACGGCATCATCGAAAACTTCGAAGCCGAACGCGAACGCCTCAAAGCCTTGGGTTACACCTTCGAATCGCAAACCGATACCGAAGTCATCGCCCACAGCGTCAATCACGAATACACCCAAAACGGCGGCAAACTGTTTGAAGCCGTCCGCGCAGCTACCGCCCGTTTCCACGGCGCATACGCCATCGCCGTGATAGCGCAGGACAAACCCGAAGAAATGGTTGTTGCACGCATGGGCTGCCCGCTCTTGGTGGCATTGGGCGACCAAGAAACCTTCATCGCCTCCGACGTATCCGCCGTCATCGCCTTTACCCGCCGCATCGCCTATTTGGAAGACGGCGACATCGCCGTATTGAGCGCGAACGGTATTGAAAAACTGATCGACAAAACCGGTGCCGATACCCAACGCAAAGTCAAAGTATCCGAGTTGTCGCTCGCTTCACTGGAGTTGGGCCCTTACAGCCACTTCATGCAAAAAGAAATCCACGAACAACCGCGCGCCATCGCCGATACCGCCGAAGTCTTCCTTGACGGCGGCTTCGAACCCGAAAACTTCGGCGCGAATGCACGCGAAGTGTTCGACGACATCCGCAGCATCAAAATCCTCGCCTGCGGCACGTCCTACTACGCCGCGCTGACCGCCAAATACTGGCTCGAATCCATCGCCAAAATGCCGACCGATGTGGAAATCGCCAGCGAATACCGCTACCGCGACGTGATTGCCGATCCCGAACAGCTCGTCATCACCATCTCCCAATCCGGCGAAACCTTGGACACCATGGAAGCCCTGAAATACGCGCAGTCTTTGGGACATAAACACAGCCTGTCCATCTGCAACGTCATGGAATCCGCCCTGCCGCGCGAAAGCGAATTGGTGCTGTACACCCGCGCCGGTGCAGAAATCGGCGTCGCCTCCACCAAAGCGTTTACCACGCAACTGGTCGTCCTCTTCGGCTTGGCGGTTACCTTGGGCAAACAGCGCGGCTTAATATCCGAAGAACAAGCGCACGCCTATGTCGAAGAATTGCGCCAACTGCCCGGCAGTGTGCAACACGCCCTCAACCTCGAGCCGCAGATTGCCGCCTGGTCGCAGAAATTCGCCAAGAAAAACAGCGCACTCTTCCTCGGACGCGGCATCCATTTCCCGATTGCCCTCGAAGGCGCGTTGAAACTGAAAGAAATCACCTATATCCATGCCGAAGCCTACCCCGCAGGTGAGTTGAAACACGGCCCGCTGGCATTGGTGGACGAAAACATGCCCGTTGTCGTCATCGCCCCCAACGACAGTCTCTTGGACAAAGTCAAAGCCAATATGCAGGAAGTCGGCGCACGCGGCGGTGAACTCTTTGTCTTCGCCGACCTCGACAGCAACTTCAACGCCACCGAAGGCGTGCACGTTATCCGCGCCCCACGCCACGTCGGCGTACTCTCGCCGATTGTGCATACCATCCCCGTGCAGCTCCTGTCTTACCACGCCGCCCTTGCACGCGGTACAGACGTGGACAAGCCGCGCAACTTGGCTAAATCGGTAACGGTTGAATAAGTAATAAACCGGTTAAAAAGGCCGTCTGAAACCTGTTTCAAGGTTTCAGACGGCCTTTATATTTGTTGGTTTCAGTAATAGAAATGCTATTTATGATGTCTTTGCTTCCATTATAAATGTGCAACACCAGTTGATTGTGACCGATATTTTATTGATTAGAGTAGCTCTGATGACAAGTAAGCAAACCGACAGAATGATAACAGGCCGTCTGAAAAATCTTTCAGACGGCCTGTTGTTTTAAAGCGTTTTATTCTGCGCCGACAACGACGGTGTTGAGGTCTTTGAATTTGACGCGGCGTTGCCATGCGTCGCGGACTTGTTCGACGGTCAGGCTGTTAATGGCTTTGGGGTAGGCTTCCAAGTAGTCGTTGGGCAGGTCGTAGAGGCCGATCAGGCTCAGGTAGTTGAGCAGTTTGTCGTTGGAGTCGTAGCGCAGGGGGAAGCCGCCGACGATGTTGGCTTTGGCCTGTTTCAGCTCGGCTTCGGTCGGGCCTTCGGCGATAAACTGCTCGATGACGGCTTGGGTGTCGGCCAGTGAGGCTTTGGTGTTTTTCTTTTGGGTAGAGTAGGAAACGGTAAACGTGCCCTCTTCTGTCGCCGAGGCGAGGCTGCTGTATACGCCGTAGGTGTAGCCGTGTTGGTCGCGCAAAACTTTCATGAGGCGGCTGTCGAAACCGCCGCCGCCGAGGATGTAGTTGCCGGCAACGAGGGCGTAATAGTCGGGGTCATGGCGTTTGAAGAGGGAAGTACCGAGCAGGATTTGTGCCTGTGTGCCGGCAAAGGGGATGTCGCGGCGTTGGGCGGTTTGTTTGGGAACGGGCGGGATGGCGTGGGTTGCGGTGGCTTTGGCCGGCAGGTCTTTGAGGACGCGCTCGACCAGTTGCTCTGCCTGTTTGCGGTTGAGGTCGCCGACGATGGCGACGATGGCGTTGTCTTTGCCGTAGTGGGTGCGGTGGAAGGCGCGGATGTCGTCCAGACTAACGTTTTTGAGGCTGTCAACGGTTACGTTTGCGCCACTGCCATAGGGGTGGTTCGGGTAGATGAGCTTGGTCAGTTCACGCGTGGCGGTGTAGTCGGGGGTGGTTTCCTGTTGTTGCAAGCCGGTAATGGATTGGATTTGACGGCGGCGGAAAACGGCTTCGTCAAAGCGCGGACGGGTCAGCGAGTGGTTGAGCAAGTTGGCGGCTTTGTCGCGGATGTCGGCTTTGCTGAGGCTGCGGAAGCCTGCGGATGCGCTTTCAGCATTTCTGTCGCTGCTGATGTGCGCGCCGATGTTGTCGGCTTCGGCATTGAAGGCTTCTTCGTCCAGCTCTTGGGTGCCGTCGGTCAGGAGGGCGGCGGTAAATTCGGCAACTTGGCTTTTGCCGTCCGGATTGGCGACGCTGCCTGCGCCCTTGAAGCTGACTTCAAGGTCGATGATGGGGTTTTCGTGGCGTTCGACAAGGAGGATTTGGGTGCCGTCGCGGTTGCGCCAGCGTTGGATGTCGGTGGCGGCTTGGACGCTTAAGGGCAGGAGTAGGGCAAGGGCGAGCAGGGTGGGTTTCATGTTGTGGCTTTCTGTTAAGGCCGTCTGAAAGGGTATGGGCTTTCAGACGGCCTGATGTTTATCGGCGTTTGGCAGCTTTTTTGCTTGGCGCGGCGGCAGGTTTTTGCGGCTCGATGATGACGGTGCTCATGCGCTCGTCGGTCAACATCCGGGCGGCGGCCTGTACTTCTTGCGCGCTGACTGCCTGTAAGCGGCGGTGGATTTCTTGTTCGTCGGTATATTGGAAACCGCGCGCTTCGAGGCGGCCCATCATGGAGGCTTGGGAAGACATGGAGTCTTTGGCGTAGATTTCGCTGACCGCTGCTTGGGTTTTGACGCGCTGCAATTCTTTTTCGGAAACGCCGTTGTCGGCAATGTCTTTGATTTCTTGGCGCAGTTGGGCAATCAGAGTATCGGTTTTCACGCCTTCGGCAGGCATGGCCATTACGCTGAACAGCGGCATTTCACGGCTGATGATGTCGTAATGCGTTCCTGCGTTCAATGCGGTTTGCTTGCCGCGCACGAGGTTTTTGTCAAAACGGCTGGACGCGTTGCCTGCCAAAATATCGGAGAGGACGTCGAGGGCAAAAGGCATTGCGTCGTCGAATTTTTGGAGTTTCGGCACACGGAAGTTGATGGCAATCAGCGGCTGGTGTGTGACCGGAGAAGTGGCTTTGACCGTAACAGGCTTACGCAAATAGGGTTCGGTATGGAGTTTGTTGCGCGGCGGCTGGGCTTTGGCCGGAATATCGCCAAAGAGTTTGGCGGCCGTCTGAAGCGTTTGTTTAGCATCGACATCACCGACAATGACCAATACGGCATTGTTGGGCGCGTAATATTGTTTGTACCACGCGCGCAGGTCGTCGGCTTTTAGGGTGTGCAAATCTTTCATGTAGCCGATGACGGAGGCGCGCATGGACGGTTGGGTAAAGGCGGCAAGATAGGCTTGTTCCCACATTTTGCCGTCGGCCGTGTCTTCCGTGCGCTGGCGGCGTTCTTCACGGATGACGTTCATCTCGTTGAGGAATTCTTTGTCGCTGAAGTTGAGGTTGTGCATGCGGTCTGCCTCGAGCTTCAGAATCTCGGGCAGGTTGGCGGCGGCGACGTTTTCGTAATACACCGTTTCATTGCGGCTGGTGTAGGCATTGTTTTGTCCGCCCAGCTCGGATACGCGGCGGTTGAATTCGCCGGAGGGAACGTCTTTCGTGCCTTTAAACATCATGTGTTCCAAAGCATGGCTCAGACCGCTTTTGCCCGGTTTTTCATCCACGCTGCCGATTTTGTACCAAATCTGCGAAACGGCCACAGGCGCGCGATGGTCTTCTTTAACGATGATTTTCAGACCGTTGGGCAGGGTTTCAGAAAGCGTCTGCGCCCATGAGGCGGCAGGCAGCGCGAAGGCAAGCATTAAAGCAATTCGGCGTAACATGGTTTAATCCGTAAAATGAAAATCAATCGCCAAAGTATAGCGGAAAATCTGAAAGATTGGCCGAATGTTTCAGACGGCCTGGGCTTTATCTGCTGATTCACATCAAGCGCGGCTGTTGCCAATCTTTACCGTCACGCCTCATTCGCGGATAATCCCAAACATTCCCGTTTCCAACCATCACAAAGGAATCATCATGGCATTTTTGAAACTGACCGAACAAAATGTTCAAGGCAAAACCGTTCTGATCCGCGCCGATATGAACGTGCCGTTCAAAGACGGCAACATCAGCGACGACACCCGTATCCGCGCTTCGCTCGCATCCATTAAATACTGCTTGGACAACGGCGCGTCTGTGATCGTGATGACCCACCTCGGCCGTCCGACCGAAGGCGAATTCCATCCTGAAGACGATGTGGCGCCTGTTGCCGCGCATTTGGGCAAACTGTTGGGCAAAGACGTGAAAGTATTGAACGACTGGCGTGAAAACAAACCGACCTTGAACGCCGGTGATGTCGTGATGCTGCAAAACGTGCGCATCAACAAAGGCGAGAAGAAAAACGACTTGGAGCTGGGCAAAGCCTACGCTTCTTTGTGCGACGTGTTCGTCAACGACGCATTCGGTACCGCCCACCGCGCCCAAGCTTCGACTGAAGCCGTTGCCCAAGCTGCGCCGGTTGCCTGCGCCGGCGTGTTGATGGCGGGCGAACTCGACGCTTTGGGCAAAGCCCTGAAACAACCGGCTCATCCGATGGTTGCCATCGTTGCCGGCAGCAAAGTGTCTACCAAACTGACCATCCTCGAATCTTTGGCCGACAAAGTCGACCAACTCATCGTCGGCGGCGGCATTGCCAATACCTTCCTGTTGGCAGAAGGCAAAGCCATCGGCAAATCTTTGGCCGAACACGATTTGGTGGAAGAGTCCAAAAAAATTATGGCGAAAATGGCGGCCAAAGGCGGCTCTGTTCCGCTGCCGACCGATGTGGTTGTCGCTAAAGCCTTTGCCGCCGATGCGGAAGCTGTGGTGAAAGACATTGACGACGTTGCCGAAGATGACATGATTTTGGACATCGGCCCGAAATCCGCCGCTGCTTTGGCCGATTTGCTCAAAGCCGCAGGCACGGTGGTGTGGAACGGCCCGGTCGGCGTGTTTGAATTTGACCAATTTGCCGGCGGTACTAAAGTATTGGCCGAAGCGATTGCCCAAAGCGATGCGTTCTCGATTGCCGGCGGCGGCGACACTTTGGCGGCGATTGCCAAATTCGGCGTAACCGATCAAATCAGCTACATTTCTACCGGCGGCGGTGCGTTCCTTGAGTTCTTGGAAGGCAAAGAGTTGCCTGCCGTTGCTGCTTTGGAAAAACGCGGCGCATAATCGGTTTTAAAATCGATTGTTAAAAATAAAGGCCGTCTGAACATTGAACTGGCCCCCAAATCTTGGACA
>NZ_KV821659.1:319-5324 GCF_001815685.1 Neisseria sp. HMSC056A03 | reverse complement strand
GTGGTGTAAACAACGCAACGTTTTCCTACAGCCTGTTTTATGCAGGCTCTTTTTTTATTCTTATTCACTATCCTCAACGAAAATTAATTTAAGCGTTGATATATAAAAAGGTCGTCTGAAACCAATCGGTTTCAGACGACCTTTAGTCTATCTATCCTTATTGCCAAATTACAATAAGTTCAACAGACAAGCTTTATTTTTCATTCAGAATCTTACCGACAATCTCGCCCACATCTTTGGACAAACCTTCTTGTGCATGGATGCGTTGCAACTCTTTGGTCATAACGGCTTTGCGGTTGGCTTCCAATTTGTTGCAGATGTTGAAAGCCTGTACCAGTCGGGCGGCAACTTGCGGATTGAAGCGGTCGATTTCCATCACTTTATCAGCAACAAAACGGTATCCACTACCATCTTCTGCATGGAAGTGCGGAATATTGCGGCTGAAGCTCATCAATAAAGAACGGGCTTTATTTGGATTTTCAATACTGAACTTAGGATGATTCAAGGCCGTCTGAACTTGCTGTAAAGTATCTTTGCGGCGACTTGAGGCAATCAGGGCAAAATATTTGTCCATTACCAAAGCATCATCGGCAAATTTATCGGCAAATTGTGTCAACAAACGATCGCGGATTTCGCTTTCATTGCTGTTAATTGCGGATAAGATACCCCATTCGTGGGTCATGTTTTGCGCCATTGCTTCGTAATTCTCCGCAACGTGTTCGATATGCGCAGCGTCAGCACGAAGGATAAATGCCCTGCAAGCATTGCGCAAAGTACGCCAGCCGGCCAATTCCGGGCTGTATTCATAACGAACAGCAGCATCGGCTTGGTTTTCTTGCTCGGCAGCTTGACGGTTCAGCTCGCGCCATTGAGGCAGGAACTTGACGGCAACGGCATTGAGCAAGGCTTCACGCGCCTGATGAACCTGAATCGGGTCAATATTTTCTTCTTCCGCCCATACATCGGTTTCAGACGGCATTTGCAGCAAAATGGCACGGAATGCCGGATCAAAGTCACCGGAAACCACCAAAGCCAAAGCATCCATCAATGCTTTGTGTTCCGGCAAAGGACGGCCTTCCGCCAATGCCTGACGGTTGGCGTTAATGGCGCGATGATACAGGGTTTGAGCAGCCTCCCAACGGGCAAACTCATTTTCATCTGCCGCCAACAACGTGGCCAATTCTTGCTCGCTGTACGGATAGTTCAGGGTAACCGGTGCAGAGAAGTCACGCAACAGAGACGGGATAACCGGCTCATTGACGCCGCCCAACACAAAAGTCTGCTCGGCTTCAGTCAATACCAAAACCGCCTCTTTCACACGTTTGCCTTGATATTCAAACTCAACCGCTTCGCCTTTTTCGTTCAGCAAACCGGTTTTGACCGGAATCATCATCGGCTGTTTGTCCACCATATCGGGCGTGGCCGGAATGGTTTGTTTGATGGTCAATTCAAACGCACCATCTTTCAGACGGCCTTGAGCATCTAAAACCGGCGTGCCGGCTTGGCTGTACCACAAAGCGAACTGATCAAGATTGATGCCGTTTGCGTCTGCCATTGCGGCACGGAAATCATCACAAGTCACAGCCTGACCGTCATGGCGTTGGAAATACAGCTTCATGCCTTTTTGGAAGCCCTCTTCTCCGAGCAAGGTGTGATACATGCGCACTACTTCCGCACCTTTTTCATAGACGGTCATGGTGTAGAAGTTGTTCATCTCTTCATAGCTGGCCGGGCGGACAGGATGCGCAGTCGGGCCCGCATCTTCAGGGAATTGGAACAAGCGCAGCATGCGGACATTGTCGATACGGCGTACCACGCGGCTGGCTCGGTCGCCGGAAAACTCTTGATCGCGGAATACGGTCAAACCTTCTTTCAGCGACAATTGGAACCAATCACGGCAGGTCACGCGGTTGCCCGTCCAGTTATGGAAATATTCGTGGCCGACAACAGATTCGATGCCTTCAAAGTCGGTATCGGTCGCGGTACGGCTGTTGGCCAGCACAAACTTGGTGTTGAAAATATTCAAACCCTTGTTTTCCATTGCACCCATATTGAAATCGCCCACGGCAACGACCATGAAAATATCCAAGTCGTATTCCAAGCCAAAGCGTGTTTCGTCCCATTTCATCGCATTTTTCAACGATTCCACTGCAAACCCGACTTTAGGTTTGTCTGTCTCCGTGGTGTAGAACTCGATTTTGACCTTACGGCCGCTCATGGTCGTAAAATAATCTTCCGTTACCGCCAAATCGCCTGCCACCAAAGCAAAGAGATAGCTCGGTTTGGCAAACGGATCTTCCCATTTCACCCAATGACGGCCGTCTGAAAACTCTCCGCCATCGATTTTATTGCCGTTAGACAACAACACCGGATAGCGTTTTTTGTCTGCAACGATTGTGGTGGTAAATTTAGACATGACATCCGGACGGTCGATGTAGAACGTAATTTTGCGGAAGCCTTCAGGTTCGCATTGGGTAAACAGATTGCCGCCGGAGGCATACAGACCCATCAGAGATTTGTTCTCAGCAGGCAGAATTTCGGTTTCCACTTCCAGCGTAAAGTTTTCAGACGGCACGCCGGCAATCGTCAGTTTTTCGTCTTCCAACACATAATCTACGGCCCGGCCGTTTACTTTCACAGACAGCAGTTTTGCCGAACCATCCAATACCAATGGCTCTCCTGCTCTTTCAGGTTGAACGGTCAGACTGGATTTGACGATGGTTTGCGGTTTTAAAATATCGAAATGCAGGTCGGTTTTCAGAATACGGTACGCTGGCGCGGCGTAGTCTTTCAAATAATGGATGGTTTTGCTCATTTGTTCTCTTTCAGAGTCATGCGGTAAATAGATGAAGCATATCGTTTCAGATAGTCTAAATTCAAGTGTTTTCAGAAAAAAAGGCCGTCTGAAACCTAAAATTTCAGACGGCCTCCCTATTCAGGCAGTAAATCTAGTTGCCTGTCATTGCCAACTTACCACTTATACAGCGCACCGACACCGACACCGACATGACCGTCGGTATTGGCCGAGAAGTTGCCTTTGACAATCCAGTTGCCGCCGTCACTCATCGCAGATACGCCGATAGCCATGGCAGACTGACCGCCGTAGTAGCCGCTGCCGACACCGATACCGGTCTCCCCCGGACTGGTTACTTGCGGAATCGAGCCTTGGGCAATCGCACCGGCCACACCCGCGTAGGCTTTCTTACCTACTTGGTTGATGTTGTTCTGCAACTCGGTACCCAAACCAATCAACTGATTCACATTTGCCGCGTCTGTACCGTCTTTACCCGGAGCCACATTGGTAATGCGTTGGCCGCCGTTGTTCAGACCGACAGGAGACAGTTTGACTTGGTTGTTCGGATTGTTTTCAGTCGGTGCAGCGATGGTTACGCCATCGTTGTTGACCACGGTGTTGCCTGCGGTCAGACCGTCTTTGTTCAACGCAACTTTATCGCCGACTTTCATGCCGTCGTTATTCATTACAGTATCGCCTGCTTTGAAGGTATCGGCATTCACTGTCTTCACGCTAATCTCGTCAGCCAACTTCAGTTGAGCACCACCGGCTACGGTTTCGCTGATGATGTTGCTGTCGCCTTTGACATTGATGGTGTCGCCCAATGCATAGTTGTTGCTGCCGGTCGTACCGCCGAAGTTGATGCCTTTGGCGATAGTCGCAGCGTTGTTGGCTACGTTTTGGTTGGTTGCGTACAACTGGCTGCCGTTGACAGCATCTTTGCTGTTGGCGTTGATGTCGCCATCCGCTACGTTGGTTACTTTGTTGCCTGCATTGTCCAAACCGTCTTTAGTCAGGTTTACCTTACCTGCTTTCAAGCCGTCTTTGTTCAATGCAACATCATCACCAACTTTCACACCATCATTATTAACAGTAGTATCACCGGCTTTCACGCTGTCAACGTCCAAGTCTTTATCGGTAGCAACTTCATAAACAGTCTGACCTTTGTCACCTGTTTTTTCAGTCACAACGATGTTCTTACCTTGAACGACTTCAGTTTTAGATGCCGTCGCAGCTTGTTTCAGTTGAGAAACATTAACCGCATCGGTGTCATCCGTACCGGCCGCAACGTTGGTAATCTTGTTGCCGCCATTGTTCAAGCCAGCTTTGGTCAGGTTCACATCGCCTGCTTTCAAGCCGTCTTTGTTCAATGCAACATCATCGCCGACTTTTACACCGTCATTATTCATCACGGTATCACCTGCGGTAACGCTGTCAACTTTCAGGTTTTTATCGGTAGCCACTTTGTAAATGGTTTGGCCATTGGCGCCGACATTCTGAGTAACAACAATGTTATCGCCTTGAACGACTTCGGTCTTAGCCGCAGCCGCAGCTTTGTTCAACTGAGCAACATTCACCGCATCAGTATCATCGGTACCGGCTGCAACGTTGGTAATCTTGTTGCCGCCGTTGTTCAAGCCGGCTTTAGTCAGGTTGACATCACCAACTTTCACGCCATCAGTATTGACGGTGGTATCGCCGGCTTTCACGCTGTCAACTGCCAAGTCTTTAGCCAATTTGACTTCCAACTTATCAGAGCCATTCGCTACAACACCGATATTGCCGTCTGAAAGTTTGGCTGCATCGGTTTGACCGCCAACAATATTCAGCTTCGTACCCGGTTTGCGTTCAACGTCTTTGCCACTGTCGCCGCCGAAAGTCAAAGGCAGATTGGCAGTTGCATTGACGGCTTTAATCGCATCATGGATGTTGTTCTCACCAGTACCGCCAATATCGGTCATGCTGATGTTGCCGCCATTATTGGCCGCATTGCCACCCAATACATTCACCAACTGATCTTGGGCTGCATTCAGCTGCTCTTCAGTCGCCGCACGTTTGCCTTGGGCAAAGTCGCTGCCACCCAAAGTCGTATTGCTCAAGCCGCTGACTTCGCCTTTATTGCCATCGATTTTCACCGGAGCCGCTTGACCGACATTCAACACATCTGCCAGTTTCAGCTGTGCACCACCGGCTACGGTTTCGCTGATGATG
>NZ_KV821659.1:0-219 GCF_001815685.1 Neisseria sp. HMSC056A03 | reverse complement strand
GTACCGCCGAAGTTGATGCCTTTGGCGATATTGGCGGCGTTGTTGGCTACGTTTTGGTTGGTCGCAAACAGTTGGCTGCCGTTCACAGCATCGGTACTGGTCGCGTTAACCGCACCTGCAGCGACGTTACTCAAGGTTACCGGGCCGCCTGTGCCCACCAGATTCACTTTGTTGCTCGGCGTAGTGGCCGGAGTGCCCGCTGTGTCAACATAGGTCATC
>NZ_KV821658.1:0-641 GCF_001815685.1 Neisseria sp. HMSC056A03 | reverse complement strand
CGAGCGCACGGCCTACGAGATTATCGCCAACGAAATGAAAATGTTGGGCGGTGGTAATGACAGCGGACAGCAATCCGCCCAACACACACCGCCTGAACAACCGCGCCGACAAGCACCAGCAACGCCTGCCGCGCCTGTTGAAGATGTTGACGACGACGTCCCATTTTAGGAGTAAAAAATGACCCATAAATTTAAATTCGGCGACCGCGTAATTGATAAGGATACGAGATTAGGAGAATGTGTTGTTATCAATGCTTCTGAAAAATTTGTCTATGTCATGAATGAGCAAGGGAACTATAACGTACTGGCACGACCTGAGACATTGGAAATCGTCCCACACCCTGACACGATTCGCCTTGATTGGCTAGCGGAAAATGATTGTGCGTTAACCAAAAAGCTTTGCGACGAAGATGGCGATATTCTCGGAATCCCAAATGCCGTTATCCAAAAGCAAGAAGACCATTTTGAGGTATTAGCCGCCACAAGTAACGACATCCGTGAAGCCATAGATGTTGCTATGGCACACATCGAAAGCAAACGATAACAACCACAGGCAGACGGCCTAAAACGTCCGAGCCGTTGAGAGGACGGCATAACAAAAGGAAACGAGACGATGAAAGCAAGCGAAATGTTAGCCGCGC
>NZ_KV821657.1:0-327 GCF_001815685.1 Neisseria sp. HMSC056A03 | reverse complement strand
CTACCGCTTTTAACTAAACAATCACCGCCATTTAAATCAAATCGGCATACATCTAAAGTGAAATATTCCCAACGTTTTTCGCCTCTTTGTATATCCAATGAAATTTTTTCCTGATCCCAAAACGGACCCGCTAGTTTTTCCATTTTGCCTTTCATAAGTTGTTCAGCATCTATTCTGCTTTGACCGCCTTTTCTGTAAGCACTTAAAACAGAACTATCGACACCATAACACGCAACCTTTATCAATCTACCTTCATTATCTCGATTTACAAGACAGTTTCTAGCAGGCCATTCTTTTAAGAATTCTTCGTTAACTTCATTCCATTTA
>NZ_KV821656.1:0-47680 GCF_001815685.1 Neisseria sp. HMSC056A03 | reverse complement strand
ATGAGTGTCCAAGATTTGGGGGCCAGTTCAGTTTTCAGACGGCCTTTTATCTTTACAGCAACACAATATCGTATTGCTCCTGCGTGTAGGCGGTTTCGACTGCCAGCGAAATCGGCTTGCCGATAAAGTCTATCAACATCGCCAGCGATTGCGATTCTTCGTCTAGGAACAAGTCGATGACATTCGGAGCGGCCAAAATGCGGAAGGCTTGGACATCATAGCGGCGCGCTTCGCGGACGATTTCGCGTTGGATTTCGTAGCACACGGTTTGCGGCGTTTTCAGACGGCCCCGACCTTGGCAGGAAGGGCAGGGTTCGCAGAGGATTTGGCTTAAGTTTTCACGCGAGCGTTTGCGGGTCAGTTCGACAAGACCCAGGCTGGTAAAGCCGTTGAGGGTGACGCGGGTGCGGTCGAAACTGAGGGCTTTGGCAAGCTCTTGCAGGACGGCTTCGCGGTGGATTTCCTGCGCCATATCGATGAAGTCGATGATGATGATGCCGCCGAGATTGCGCAGGCGAAGTTCGCGGGCGATGGTGTGGCAGGCTTCGAGGTTGGTGCGGAAGATGGTTTCATCAAAATTGCGTGCGCCGACAAAGCCGCCGGTGTTGACATCAATGGTGGTCATGGCTTCGGTAGACTCGATGATGAGGTAGCTGCCGAAGTTGAGGTTGACGCGCGGTTGCAGGGCGCGGGCGATTTCCTGCTCGATGTTGTGGGTTTCAAATAGGGGGCGTTCGCCTTTGAACAGCTCGATCCTGCCCAATGCACCTTGAACGTATTGTTCGGCAAACTGGGTCATACGGCGGTGGTTTTCGGTGGAGTCGACCAGGATTTTGTGCGTATCGAGGCTGAACATATCGCGCAATACGCGCAGGCTCAAAGGCAAATCTTGATAGAGCAGGGTTTCGGGCGGCTGAATTTTTGCCTGTTTTTGAATGTGTTCCCACACTTTGGTCAGATAGTTGATGTCTGATTGCAGTTGGTCATCGGAAGCGTTTTCAGCGTTGGTGCGGATGATGTAGCCGTGGCAGGCGTTTTCGGGCAGCAGGTTGTTGAGGCGCTCCCTCAAACTGCTGCGTTCGGCATCGTCTTCGATGCGCTGGGAAATGCCGATGTGGTCTTCCTGCGGAAGGTGGACGAGGAAACGCCCCGCTAACGAAATTTGAGTGGAAAGGCGCGCACCTTTGGTATTGATGGGGTCTTTGATGACCTGAACCAAGACAGACTGGCCTTCAAAGAGCATGTGTTCGATGCGTTGGGTTTCGTCCGGATTGCGGCGTTGTTCGAGGACATCGACGATATGCAAAAACGCGGCGCGTTCCAAGCCGATATCGATAAACGCACTTTGCATGCCGGGGAGGACGCGTTTGACGACACCCAAATAAATATTGCCGACCAAGCTGTGGCCGCTGTTGCGCTCGATGTGCAGCTCGCAGATATTGTTTTCTTCCAAAACGGCCACACGCGTTTCTTGCGGCGTAATGTTGACGAGGACGGTTTCGGACGGACGCACGGCGTCCTTGGGGATGGGAATTCCTGAAAGCATGGGGATACCTGATTTTGAATAGAAAAACTTTTGCGATGTGTTCTTCTCCAAAAAACAAATGGCAAAAGTCATTCTGCGAAAGCGCTTATCATACTTTAATTATGGTTTTTCCGCATCTGCACAAATGTTTATGGCCAAGAGGCCGTCTGAATGTTTTTTACAACCGTACGGCGGGAACACTTGTAAAATAACACCTATGCCCATATAGTCATGAACATTGGTATTTTGGAAGAAATCATGCAAACCGTTACTGTTTATACCGGTCCATATTGCCCGTACTGCACCATGGCGAAAAGGCTGTTGCAGGCGGTGGGTGTGAAAGAAATCAACGAAATCCGCATCGACGGCAATCCGGAAGTTTTTGCCGAAATGCAACAGCTTTCCGGCCAGCGCAGCGTGCCGCAGATTTTTATCGGCGACACCCATGTCGGTGGCTTTACCGATTTGTACCGCTTGCAGCAGGAAGGCAAGTTGGACGAATTACTGAATCCTTAACCCTTAACTTAGGAAAATAAAATGAGCGAAGAATTGCAACCCGTATTCAGCGTTGAGCGTTTGTATGTAAAAGACTTGTCTTTGGAAGTGCCTCACGCACCACAAATCTTCTTGGAACAAGGCGAGCCTGAAGTGGATATGCGCGTTTCTACCGGCAACACCAAACTGGAAGACGGCTTCTACAGCGTTGACGTTACCGTGACCGTGACTGCCAAACTGAACGAAGAGCGCACCATGTTCTTGAACGAAGTTACCCAAAGCGGCATCTTCCGTCTGGAAAACATTCCTGAAGAAGACGTACAACTGCTGCTGGGCGTTGCTTGTCCAAACATCCTGTTCCCTTACGCACGCGAAGCCATTTCCAACAGCGTAACCCGCGCCGGCTTCCCACCTGTGCTGCTTGCTCCGATCAATTTTGAAGCAATCTACCAAGAACAACAGGGAGCTAACGCTTAATCGCGTTATACCTAAATTAAGGCCGTCTGAAACATTGCGTTCAGACGGCCTTTTTGTTTTCGGATAAAATACAGCAAACTTTCAATCAGCTGCCTTTAAGATGACGCCCGAAACCCAAAAACAGCTCAAAATCACCGATGTTTCCGCCAAGAAGCTCGAAAAACTCAACCTCCATACCGCATGGGATTTGGTGTTGCACCTGCCGTTGCGTTATGAGGACGAGACGCACATCATGCCGATTAAGGATGCGCCGATCGGCGTGCCGTGTCAGGTTGAGGGCGAAGTTATCCATCAGGAAGTAACGTTCAAACCGCGCAAGCAGCTTATCGTCCAAATCGCCGACGATTCCGGCAGCGTCCTTTTTCTGCGCTTCATCCACTTTTACGCCAGCCATCAGAAACAGATGGCGGTCGGCAAACGCATCCGCGCCGTGGGCGAAATCAAACACGGGTTTTACGGCGACGAGATGATTCACCCTAAAATCCGTGATGCCGAGAGCAGCGGTTTGGCGGAAAGCCTCACGCCGATTTATCCGACCGTAAACGGTTTGAACCAGCCTACTTTGCGCCGTATTATTCAGACGGCCTTGGACGTTACGCCGTTGCACGACACCTTGCCTGATGCTCTATTAGGCCGTCTGAAATTGCCGCACCTCGCCGAAAGCCTGCGCCTTTTGCATTCGCCGCCGCCGAGTTTCACTATTCATCAACTTTCAGACGGCACGCTGCCTGCATGGCAACGGCTCAAATTTGACGAACTTTTGGCGCAACAGCTTTCCATGCGCTTGGCGCGGCAGAAGCGTGTCAGCGGCTCGGCCACGGCATTGGGCGGCGACGGCACATTGACTCAAGCCCTGCGCCACGCTTTGCCGTTTGCCCTGACCGATGCGCAAGAAAAAGTTGTTTCCGAAATCTGCCGCGATATGGCGCAAACCCACCCCATGCACCGCCTGCTGCAAGGCGATGTCGGCAGCGGCAAAACCATTGTGGCTGCCTTGTCTGCTTTGACCGCCATTGAATCCGGTGCGCAGGTGGCTGTAATGGCGCCGACCGAAATCCTTGCCGAACAGCACTTCATCAAGTTCAAACAATGGCTTGAGCCGTTAGGGCTTGAAGTCGTTTGGCTTTCAGGCAGCCAGCGCAAAAAAGCCAAAGACGAAGCCAAAGCCAAACTTGCCGACAGCAGCGTCAAAATCGCCGTCGGTACGCACGCCCTGTTTTCAGACGACGTCGAGTTTCAAAATCTCGGCTTGGTGATTGTGGACGAACAACACCGCTTCGGCGTCGCCCAACGTCTCGCCCTCAAAAACAAAGGGCGCGACGTCCACCAGCTGATGATGTCCGCCACGCCTATCCCGCGCACGCTCGCCATGAGTTTCTTCGCCGACTTGGACGTGTCTGTCATCGACCAGTTGCCGCCCGGGCGCACCCCGATTAAAACCCGCCTCGTCAACAACGTCCGCCGCTCCGAAGTCGAAGGCTTCGTTCTCAACATCTGCCGCAAAGGGCAGCAGGCATACTGGGTCTGCCCGTTGATTGAAGAAAGCGAAACCCTGCAACTGCAAACCGCAACCGAAACCCTAGAGCAGCTTCAGGCGGCATTGCCCGAACTCAACATCGGCTTGGTACACGGGCGCATGAAAGCCGCCGAAAAAGCCGAAGTCATGGCTCAGTTTGCCGCAGGTCGTCTGAATGTATTGGTTGCCACCACCGTCATCGAAGTCGGCGTAGATGTGCCCAACGCCGCCCTGATGGTGATCGAACACGCCGAGCGCATGGGCTTGGCGCAGCTGCACCAATTACGCGGACGGGTAGGGCGTGGCGCGGCAGAAAGCGTGTGCATCCTCCTGTTTGCCGAACCCTTGAGCGAACTCGCCAAAGCGCGGTTGAAAGTCATTTACGAACACACCGACGGCTTCGAAATCGCCCGCCAAGACCTCAACATCCGCGGCCCCGGCGAATTTCTCGGCGCGCGGCAAAGTGGCGTTCCCATGCTGCGTTTTGCCAATCTCGAAGAAGACTTACACCTTTTAGAACAAGCGCGCGAAATCGCCCCGATGCTGATTGAACAAAACCCTGAAATCGTTGAAGCGCATTTGGCAAGATGGCTTTCTAGCAGGGAAGGTTATTTAGGCGTATAAGGTTTGCTTTAAAAGAAAAAGGCCGTCTGAAAGATTTCAGACGACCTTATGATTTGCGTTGATGCAGCTTTTAGAAACCTTGCGCCAACATGGCATCGGCAACTTTGACGAAACCGGCAATGTTCGCACCATTGACATAGTTTACTTTGTCGCCGACTTTACCGTATTTCAGGCAGGATTCGTGGATGTTGTGCATGATGTCAAACAGGCGGCTGTCCACTTCTTCGCGTGTCCAAGACAGGCGGATGGCGTTTTGACTCATTTCCAAACCTGAAGTCGCTACACCGCCGGCGTTGGAGGCTTTGCCTGGAGCGTAGAGGATGCCGGCTTTGATAAATTGTTCGACTGCGCCTAAAGTTGACGGCATGTTCGCACCTTCGGCAACCACATAGCAACCGTTGGCCAGCAAGATTTTGGCGGCATCTGCATCCAATTCGTTTTGGGTGGCGCAAGGCAGGGCGACTTCGGCCGCGATGTTCCACGGTTTTTGGTTTTCAAAGTATTGCAGGCCTTGTTCTTTGGCATAAGTGGCCACGCGTTCGCGGCGTACTTCTTTCAGCTCGATCAAAGCAGCCAGTTGCGCTTCGGTCATACCGCTGTCAGGGAAGAGGACAAAGCCGTTGGAGTCGGAAACGGTCAATACTTTTGCACCCAGTTGGATGGCTTTTTCGGCAGCGTATTGCGCCACGTTGCCGGAGCCGGAAATCAACACGCGTTTGCCTTCGATGCTGTTGTTGCGGGTTTCCAACATGGCTTGGGCAAAATACACGCAGCCGTAGCCGGTAGCTTCAGGACGAATCAGGCTGCCGCCCCATTCGAGGCCTTTGCCGGTCAGGACGGAAGCAAACTCGTTGCGGATTTTTTTGTATTGGCCGAACAGATAGCCGATTTCGCGGCCGCCTACGCCGATGTCGCCGGCAGGGACGTCGGTGTCGGCGCCGATGTGGCGGTAGAGTTCGGTCATAAAGGCTTGGCAGAAGCGCATTACTTCGGCGTCGGATTTGCCTTTAGGATCAAAGTCGGAACCGCCCTTGCCGCCGCCCATAGGCAGGGTAGTCAGCGCGTTTTTGAAGACTTGTTCAAAAGCGAGGAATTTCAACACGCCCAAATCGACGGTAGGGTGGAAGCGCAAGCCGCCTTTGTAAGGGCCGATGGCGGAATTCATTTGGATGCGGTAGCCGCGGTTGACTTGGACTTGGCCTTTGTCGTCCATCCAAGTGACGCGGAACATAATCACGCGCTCCGGCTCAACAATGCGCTCAAGCAGGCTTTGTTGGGTGTATTTCGGGTTTTTCGCCAAAAACGGATCCAAACTCATGAACACTTCTTCAACGGCTTGATGAAAGGGTTCTTGGTTGGGGTTGCGTTGTTTGAGATTGGTAAATAGAGTGTTCAGGTCGGTCATTTTTCTAATCCTATTGAGTGAGATGTTTCAATATTTATGTTTTGAAATATAGCCGTAAAAATTTTACTTGCCAAGAAAAATTTTGCCTAGATTGTTGACATTATTTTTTTACTAATTTGTAAAAATGGAATTATATTTTAAATTTAACTAAAAATTTTCAAATATATTTTGTAAAATAGATTTTATAAAAAATAAAATTCTAATCATTTAAATTGGAGAATACTGAAAAATTTTTTTGTAAAAATTTAATTCAGCTCAAAAATTTCTGTAAATTAGTGCGGAATTGTCAAAATTGTTAATGAGTGTACTACGCGAATATAGGGAAGATTGCCTCATTGAAGACAGAGAGGCAGGCCGTCTGAAAATTCGGTACAATACACACGAAATTCCCACAACACATACATTAAGGAAACACATGAAAGCCTATCACGACCTTATGCGCCATGTTCTCGACAATGGTATCGATAAATCCGACCGTACCGGCACCGGCACGCGTTCCGTGTTCGGTTACCAAATGCGTTTTGATTTGAGTGAAGGCTTTCCGCTGTTGACCACCAAAAAACTGCATCTGCGCTCGATTATTCATGAGCTGCTTTGGTTTCTCAAAGGCGATACCAACATCAAATACCTGAAAGATAACAACGTTTCCATTTGGGACGAATGGGCGGATGAAAACGGCAATTTGGGCCCGGTTTACGGCTACCAATGGCGCAGCTGGCCCGCACCCGACGGCCGCCATATCGACCAAATTGCCAATGTGGTTGAACAAATCAAAAAAAATCCCGACTCGCGCCGTCTGATTGTATCGGCATGGAATCCGGCTTTGGTCGACGAAATGGCCTTGCCGCCTTGCCACGCGCTGTTTCAGTTTTACGTTGCTAACGGCAAACTGTCCTGCCAGCTTTACCAACGCAGCGCCGATATTTTCCTTGGCGTACCGTTTAACATCGCCAGCTACGCATTGTTGACCATGATGATGGCGCAAGTATGCGGCTTGGAAGCAGGTGAGTTTATCCATACGTTTGGCGATGCGCATTTGTACAGCAACCATATCGAGCAGGCTCAACTGCAATTAAGCCGCGATTTCCGAAGCCTGCCGACCATGAAAATCAACCCTGAAGTCAAAGACTTATTTGCCTTCAAATTTGAAGACTTCGAGTTGGAAGGCTATGATCCGCATCCGCACATCAAAGCAGCCGTATCGGTGTAGTTCAAATTAAAAATAAAAAGGCCGTCTGAAACTTCAGACGGCCTTTTTATTTGATTTGAGTTGTCAGATTTTCTCTCAACGTATAAGCGTATTTCCGTTAAAATACGCCTTCTTTTCCGATTCGAAACATTGCCATGCGCCTTACCCACATCAAACTTTCCGGCTTCAAATCTTTTACCGACCCGACCACGATTCATGTTCCGGGGCAGCTTGTTGCGGTTATCGGGCCGAACGGCTGCGGCAAGTCGAATGTGATTGACGCGGTGCGCTGGGTGTTGGGCGAGGCTTCGGCGAAGCAGCTTCGCGGCGAGAGTATGCAGGACGTGATTTTTAACGGTGCGGCGACGCGCCGTCCTGCGCCGAGGGCTTCGGTGGAGCTGGTGTTTGACAATAGCGACCATAGTTTGCAGGGGGCGTGGGGGCAGTATGCCGAGGTGAGCATCAAGCGGCAGCTGACGCGTCAGGGCGAATCGACGTATTTCATCAACAATCAGACCGTGCGCCGCCGCGACATTACCGATTTGTTTCTGGGTACGGGCGTGGGCGCGCGTGGTTATGCCGTTATCGAACAGGGGATGATTTCGCGCATCATCGAAGCGCGGCCGGAGGAGTTGCGCGCCTATATTGAGGAGGCGGCGGGCGTGTCTAAATATAAGGAACGCCGCAAGGAGACGGAAGGTCGTCTGAAAGACACGCGCGAGCATTTGCAGCGTTTGGGCGATTTGCAGAACGAGTTGGCGCGTCAGGTGGAAAAGCTGGAGAAACAGGCGGAAACCGCCGAACGCTACAAATCCCTGACCGCGCAGTTGAACCAGAAACAGGATTTGCTCGATTACGCCCAATGGCAGCAATCGCTTGCCGCCGCCGACAAGGCGACCGCGCAGCATCAGTCTTTGCAGGCGCAGCAGGACGAAACCGCCGCGCAGGTTCAGGCGTTAAACGACGAAGTACACGCCTTGCAGACCGCCGAGCAGGCGCAGCAACAGGCAGTACACGAATTGAGCAACAAACGCGGCGTGTTGCGCGAGCAGATTGCCCGTTTGGAAGAACAAATCCGCCATCAGCAAAACCTGCATCAACGCATCGAACGCGACAAGCAGGCGGCGCAGGCGCAGATGCAGCGTATCCATCAGGAGCAGCAGCAAATCCGCGTACAGCTTGAAGAAAACGAGTTGCAGGCCGAAGAAAAGCAAACCGAATTGGCGGAATGGGCGATGCAGGTTGCCGAACACGAAGAGCGTCTGCCCGAATTGGAAGAAGCCCAAGCCACGCTCAACGCCGCCTTCCAAACCCAGCAGGACGAGGCAAACCGCATCCGCCGCGAACTGGCGTTGAAGCAGCAGCAGCTTGCCCATGCCGAACAAACCGTTGCCAAGCACGAAGAGCGCAAAGGTCGTCTGAAACAGGAAAACCAAGCCCTGAACCTGCCCGACGAAGCGGAAACCGCCGCTGCGCAGGAAGCCGCCGCCTTGTTGCAAAGCCAGCAAGAGCATTACGAAGAACAAATCATTGCCGCCGAAGAAGCCCTACACGCCGCCCGCGAAGCGTTTCAGACGACCTCAAACCGCTTCCAAAGCCTGAAGCAGCAACATATTACCTTGCAGGCGCAGCAGCAGGCGTTGTCGCAAATCCTGTCGCAACAGCAGGAAGCCGCCGACTTCTGGCAGGCAACCGACCACGCCGCCGTGCCGCAACTGTGGCAACACATCACCGCGCCCGCCGAGTGGCAGCACGCCCTGTCCGTCATCCTTGCTGAACGCCTGCACGCCCGCGCCGTGCCGCACAGCTTCGTTCCCCCCGCGCCTTTGCCGCAGGGGCAGGCGGCATGGCTTTCAGACGACCTCTCCGGCGGCATCAAAAAATCCCTGCCCGTACAGGCATTGCTGAACCAAATCCAAGCGCAGCCGCCGTTTCAGACGGCGTTGCACCACTGGCTCGACGGCGTATTGTGCGCGCCCGATTTGAGCTACGCCCTCGCACATCAAAGCGATTTGGGCGCACACCAAATCTGGCTCACACCCGAAGGCCATCAGGTCGATAAAGTCAGCGTCCTGCTCTATGCCAAACCCGCGCAGGAAAGCCTGATTGCCCAAAAAGCGCGCTTCGACGGTATCGCGTCCGAACTGGAAAAACTTGCCCCCGAACTCTCCGCCGCCGAATCCGCGTTCAAACAGGCGGAGGCCGCTGTGCGCTCGTCCGAAGTGCAGCACAAAAACTTGATGCAGCAGCAACAGCAGCACACGCGCCAATACAGCCAAGCGCAGCAACGCGCCGCCGAACTTCTGGCGCGCACCAACCAAGGGCAAATCCGCCGCGAACACATCGAGCGCGAACTGGCGCAGTTGGCAGAAGAGCAGACCGTGTTGCAACACACGTCCGACGGGCTTTCAGACGACATCGTTACTTTGCAGGAAGCCGTCGCCGAACTCGAACACCAACAGCAAACCACCGCGCACAGTCGCCAAGAGCAGCAAGGCCGTCTGAAACAGGCGCAGCTTGCCCTGTTGGAAGCCAACCGCCAATACGGACTGGCCGAAGTCGCCGTTCACAAACTCAATCAGCAAAAACAAAACTACCAACAGCAAATTGCCCGACTCGAACAGCAAACCCTCGACTGGCAGGAACGCCAGCAAGAGCTTGCCCTCGCCTATGAAACCGAGTTCCAAAACGACGAGCAGCACATCAAGCTCGACGAGCTGACCGAAGCCGTGCACACGCTGGACGAAGAATACATCGCCGTGCAGGAAAAACTCGCGCAGATTCAGGAACAGGGCAGGGAGCAATACGCCCGCGTACAAACCCTGCAAACCAAGCTGCCGCAGCTTCAGGCCGCTACCCAAACCGCCCTGTTGCAGCAGCAGGAAGCCCTGATTAACGCCAAACGCTACCATCAAAACCTGACCGAACGCGCTGCCGATTTGGACGCGCTCGAAGCGTTGGCGAAAGAATCGCCGAAAGTATTGAACAGCAGCATCGGCAGCCTTACCCAGCAAATCGAAGCACTCGGCGCCGTCAACCTCGCCGCCCTGCAAGAACTCGAAGAAGCGCGCGAACGCGACGGCTACTACCGCAGCCAAAGCGAAGACGTGCAGGCCGCCATCACCCTTTTGGAAGAAGCCATCGCCCAAATCGACGACAAAACCAAAGCGCGTTTCAAAGAAACCTTCGATGCCGTCAACGGCAAAGTCCAAACCTTCTTCCCCACCCTGTTCGGCGGCGGCGAAGCCACCCTCAAAATGATAGGCGACGACCTCCTGACCGCCGGCGTGTCCATCATGGCGCGTCCGCCCGGCAAGAAAAACAGCACCATCCACCTCCTCTCCGGCGGCGAAAAAGCCCTCACCGCCATGAGCCTCGTGTTCGCCCTGTTCAGCCTCAACCCCGCCCCCTTCTGCCTTCTGGACGAAGTCGACGCCCCGCTGGACGACGCCAACACCTCGCGTTTCTGCAATCTGGTCAAAGAAATGTCGGCGCAAACCCAGTTCCTCTACATCTCTCACAACCGCCTGACCATGGAAATGGCAGAGCAGCTCGTCGGCGTAACCATGCAGGAAAAAGGCGTATCGCGCGTCGTTGCCGTGGACATCAAGCAGGCGTTGGAAATGGCGGAGCCGAATTGAGGTAAGAATAAAGGCCGTCTGAAAGAATGAGGAAGAAATCTATAATTTCATCTTCCCATTTTTTCAGACGGCCTTTTTTGTATTGGATACAGCGTTATTGTTTTGACGCATCATCTTTGGCGCGTTGAGGCTGCCCCGAGCGTTGGTTGCTGCGGTTGACGGCATCGCGCCATGCTTTGCGTTCGGCTTCGATTTTGGCGGCTACTTCGTGAACCATGGTTTCTTGTTTTTTGACGGCTGGCTCTTCCGGTGTGTTGTCGGAAAAGTGGAGGCTGTACCATAAGGCAGCGAAAATGCTGCAGACGAAGATAACGGCAATCAGGCCAACAATGGCTTGCTTGCCGGCGAGGGGTTTTTCGGGGGGAGGGACGAGGATATCGAAGCAGTCGGCGCAATCGAGGGCGAAGCAGACGTTTTCGGCTTCTTTGCGGCCGCGTCGGCCTTCTGTGATGTTGAAGGAGATGTGTTGCCCTTCGGCCGGAAGGCGGGTAAGGGTGGTGAAGGCGGCAAGGGCAAGAAAGATTTCTTGGCCTGTGTCTTCTATGGTAGCGGCGCCGAAGCCGCGTTTGCTGTTCCAGCGAGTAATCGTTCCGTAATAGCGCATAATGTATGTGGGGATATTATTATAGGTAACAGTTTTTCTTTGGACTGATTTTAAATCAAAAAGTTTGGTTATTGTCTTAATTTTACACTAGATTTGTCTTGTTGGAAGAAGACGGGCTGTCTGAAGGATTTCAGACGGCCTGTATGGTTTATGCCTACTTATTAAGCACTTTTTGGAAGGTGTCGATCAGGTGTTGCGCAATGGCACGGCTGCCGAATTGTTGCAGGCAATCTTGGCGTAAGCGGACGGGATCGTATTGTGCATGGTTTTCGTAGAGGGTGAGCAATGCTTTGGTCAGCTCCGGTATGTTTTCGATTGGCACCAGCAGGCCGTTGTCGGATGTGACGATGGACTCGGGGCCGCCGCAGCGTGTTGCGATAACGGGTAAACCTTGCGACAGTGCTTCGATATAGACGACGCCGAAGGTCTCGGTACGGCTGGCGAGGACGAATGCGTTGCTGTGGCGCATGAGGTCTAAGGTTTGGTCGGTGGTCAATGCGCCGGTAAAGGTAACGGCGTGGTTGATACCCAAGTCGCTTGCCAGTTGTTTCAGACGGCCTTCTTCTGCGCCGCCGCCACCGATTTTGAGTTTGAGCTGCGGATGGGTTTTGAGTGCTTCGGCAAAAGCAGGTAGGAGCAGGTCGTGGCCTTTGAGATGGCGCAGATGGGAGACGCTGCAGAAGGTGAAGTCTTGATTGTTCTTTTCGGGGAACTCGAAATCCTGTTCAAAATTGCCGCCCAGCATATTGGGCAGGTATTGCCAGTCTGTACCGGCGTAGGTTTTTTCGAGAATGCGGCAGAAATCACGGCTGACGGCGAACCGGGCTGCGCTGTGGCGCACGGCTTCGTGCATGGACGGCCATTGGTTTTTGCGGACAAGACCGCGTGAAATGGCGCTGCTGTGTTCGGTAATCACATAGGGAATGCCGTATTTTTTGAAGATGGCACAGGCCAAAATGCCGGCGTAGTTGACGCAGTGGGCATGAATTACGTCGGGTTTGCCGTTGTCGGCGATATAGGCTTCAAAAGCTTTCATGCCTGCGTTGACCCAGCGGATGCGGTCGATATCGACAACCGGACAGCGCGGGAAGAAATACATGCTGTCGTAGGCGTAAGTGTTGAGTCCGCCTTGTTGATGGCGGCGCAGGCCGTAGAAGCGCGAGAAGATGGTTTTCGGCTGGCTTCTCAAGTAGCGGAACATGGGCACGACCATGCCGATTTTCATGCCTTCGCGTTGCAGGGCTTGGGCTTGGAGGCGGAAAAAGATTCCGTCCACGTCGGTTTCGGAAGAAGGATACCAAGAGGGGATAACGACAATATGCATGATGTGTTTTTTATGGAAGTAGATAACGGCGAGGCCGTCTGAAAAGAAAAGATATCTTTCAGACGGCCTTTTGTATATTTAGTTCAATCAGTTGCCGGCAACCGTCATTTTTGAAACCAAGATGGAGCCGATTTGGTTGGACGAACGGCGTAATGCGTCGTCTGCCACGCCGATGATGTCGCGGTACATATCCTGCAAACGTCCGGCAATGGTGATTTCCTGAACCGGATAGGCAATGACGCCGTTTTCCACCCAAAAACCGGCCGCGCCGCGCGAGTAGTCGCCGGTAATGCCGTTGACGCCTTGTCCCATTAATTCGGTAACTAGCAAACCTGTCCCCATTTCTTTCAACAGGTCGGCCTGCGTGGCGTGGGTGTGGTTCAGATACAGATTGTGCGCGCCGCCGGCGTTGCCCGTTGTCTGCATGCCGAGCTTTTTCGCGCTGTAACTGCTGAGGAAATAGCCCTCGACGATGCCGTCTTTCACTACAAAACGCGGCTGAGTGGCCACGCCTTCGGCATCGAAATAAGTGCTGCGAAACGAGCGCAGGATATGCGGTTCTTCGCGCAGACTCAGAAACTCGGGCAGCACCTGTTTGCCGATGCTGTCAATCAGGAAGCTGCTTTGACGGTAGAGCGCGCCGCCGCTGAGCGCGCCGATAAGGTGGCCGATTAAACCGACTGCGACGGTAGTGTCAAACAGTACGGGATAGCTGCCGGTCGGTACGCTGCGGCTGTTCAGACGGCGTAAAGTCCGTTCGGCCGCGGTTTCGCCGATGAGTTCGGGCGCGTCCATGTCTTCGTGACGGCAGGAAGAATCATACCAATAGTCGCGCTGCATGCCATGTTCGTCGCTGGCGACCACGCTGCAAGAAATGCTGTGGTGCGTGCTTTGCTGGTGTGCGGCAAAGCCATGGGTGTTGCCGTAGACGTATTGGTAATGGCCGGTATGAACCGATGCGCCTTCGGAATTTTCAATGCGTTGGTCCGATGACAGCGCGGCCTGTTCGCATTGTTTGGCTAAATCGATGGCGGATTCGGTACTCAAATCCCATTCGTGGTAGCGGTCGAGGTCGCCGATGTGGGTTGCCATCAAGGCAGCATCGGCAAGGCCGGCGCAATCGTCTTCGGCGGTATAGCGTGCAATATCGATGGCGGCTTTGACCGTATCTTGCAGGGCGCGTTCGGAGAAGTCGGCAGTGCTGGCGCGGCCTTTGCGTTGGCCGACATAGACCGTAATGTCTAAAGATTTATCTTGTTGGAACTCGATTTGTTCGATTTCGCCCAGGCGCACGCTGACGCTTTGACCGAGCGACTCGCTGAAATCGGCTTCGGCCGAGGTGGCGCCGGATTGTTTGGCCAAATCCAGCGTGTGTCCGCACAAGCGCAACAGCTCGTCCGGTGTGTGGTTAAACAGCATAAAAAGGTTTCCTGACAGGGTTTTGCGGCATTTTAACCGTTTCAGACGGCCTCTGCAAAAATCGCACGGAAAGGCCGTCTGAAAACTGATAAAATAGGCAGATTCAGAAAATCAGGGAAACACAATGTTTGAACAAGAAGACGAATGGGTCAGCAAAACCCAAATGAAAAAGCAGATGAACGATTTGCAGGCTTTGGGTATGGAATTGACCAAGCTCTCCAGCGATACGCTGAAAAAAATCGGCTTGGACGAAGAGCTGTTCGAGGCCATCGCCACCTATAAAAAAATCACGTCCAACAGCGCGCTCAAACGCCAAGCCCAATTTATCGGCCGCCTGATGCGCGATACCGACCCTGCGCCCATCGAAGCCTTTTTGGCCAAACTGCGCGGCGACAATACGGCGCACAATGCCTTTTTGCAACGCGTCGAGCAGGCGCGTACCCGACTGTTGGCAGACGATGGCGCGATTACCCAATTTATGGCCGATTTTCCGCAAGCCGACGCCGGCAAATTGCGCACCTTGATCCGCAATACCAAAAAAGAACAGGAACAAAACAAACCGCCGAAAAACTTCCGCGCGCTGTTCCAAGAAATTAAAGCAGTGATGGAGGCCGGTCAATCCGATGCTTCAGAAGAAGGGCAATAAACCTTAAGGCCGTCTGAAAACCGATTGCAGGTTTCAGACGGCCTCCTCCTTAAAATAAACGCTTCAAAAATATTAATTTTTCTCTATTTAATCCCACACACCATGTCCGTCAAAATCCAAACACGTTCCATTAATCCGACTGTTTTTAACGACTTGCTTACTGCCGGTACCGATCCTTTGATTGCGCGGCTGTGCGCTGCGCGTGATGTGCAAAGTCCGGCCGAGTTGGATGACAAGCTTGCTGCGCTTTTGCCGTATCAAACGCTGACAAACTGCGAAGCTGCCGCCGGCCGTTTGGCAGATGCGATTGAGCGTCAGGAAAAAATCCTGATTGTCGCCGACTATGATGCCGACGGTGCGACGGCGTGTTCCGTCGGTATGAGCGGTTTGGCGGCGATGGGGGCGAAAGTGGATTTCCTTGTGCCTAACCGCTTTGAACACGGCTACGGCTTAACGCCCGAGCTGGCTGAAATCGCGGCAGAGCAAGGTGTGGATTTATTGGTGACGGTGGATAACGGTATCGCCAGCATTGCAGGCGTGGCGCGTGCGCAGGAATTGGGTTTGGATGTGATTGTTACCGACCACCATCTGCCTGCCGAGACCGTACCCGACTGCATCATCGTCAATCCGAACCAAAAAGGCTGCGGTTTCCAAAGCAAAAGCTTGGCGGGCGTGGGCGTGATTTTTTATGTATTGATGGCTTTGCGTGCCGAACTGCGCCGCCGCCATTATTTTTCAGACGGCCTGAAAGAGCCGAATCTGGGCGACCTTTTGGATTTGGTCGCACTCGGTACCGTCGCCGACGTCGTCACTCTAGACCACAACAACCGTATCCTCGTGTCTCAAGGTTTGAAACGGATGCGTTCGGGCAAAATGCGCCCCGGTATCCGCGCTTTGTTTGAAGTGGCGCGACGGGATTGGCGCAAGGCTCAGCCTTTCGATATGGGCTTTGCGTTGGGGCCGCGCATCAATGCGGCCGGACGGCTGGACGATATGTCGGTCGGCATTGCCTGTCTGTTGGCACGAGATGATGCCGAAGCGCAGGAACTGGCGGCTCAGTTAAACAACCTCAATATCGAACGCCGTGAAATCGAGCAGTCTATGCTGCAAGACGCGCTGAATGATTTTCCTGAAACCTTGCCTTCAGGGCAGACGACTTTGGTGGCGTATCGCGACGATTTCCATCAAGGCGTGGTCGGCATCGTTGCCAGCCGCCTCAAAGACCGTTTTTATCGTCCGACCATCGTATTTGCGCCTGCCGACAACGGCGAAGTGCGCGGTTCGGGACGCTCCATTCCCAATCTGCACCTGCGCGATGCTTTGGACTTGGTGTCCAAACGACATCCCGATTTGATTTTGAAATTTGGTGGACACGCAATGGCGGTGGGTTTGAGCATACTTGAACACAATATTCCTGCGTTTCAGACGGCCTTTGAAGAAGCCGTGCGCGAGATGGTGTGCGAAGACGATTTGTCGCAAACCTTCATCACCGACGGCAGCCTGCCTGCCCGCGATATTACACTGGAACAGGCGCAAAACCTTGCCCGGCACGTTTGGGGGCAGGGCTTCGCGCCGCCGAGTTTTACCGACGAATTTCATGTTGTCCGCCAGCAGCCTTTGGGCGCGGAGGGCAAACACAAAAAAGTCTGGCTGCAAAAAGACGGCTACGAATTTGAAGCCATGTTTTGGCGTTGCAGCGAAGACATTCCCGAATACATCCGCACGGTGTACCGCCCCGTTGCCAACGAATGGCGGAATAATCTCGAATTGCAGCTTTATATCGACTACTGGGAAGCCGCGTAAGCAAAGGCCGTCTGAAAAATGAAGAAACAAAAACCTTGGCTCGGCTTTTCATTGGCGCTGCTTGCCACCATGACTTGGGGCTCGCTGCCGGTCATCGCCCAACAGGCCTTAAAAGCCGTTGATGCACCCACTTTAGTGTGGGTGCGCTTTTTAGTGGCTTCGCTGGTGTTGTTTGCGTTGTTGGGGCTGACCGGCAAGCTGCCGAGGCCGTCGGAATTTTCCAAGCAAACCTTGTTTTTATTGGTGCTGGGCATTATCGGTATTTCCGCAAACTTCGTACTTGTTGCCATGGGTTTGCACTATATTTCGCCGACAACCACGCAGGTGTTGTGGCAACTCTCGCCCTTTACCATGATTTTGGTCGGCGTTGGCGTGTTTAAAGAAGCCTTTACTCATTGGCAAAAAATCGGCTTGATGCTTTTGCTGACGGGTTTGGTCATGTTTTTCAACGACAAATTCGGTGAACTTTTCAGCTTGGGCAGCTACGCGGTCGGCGTGATGATGGCGGCTTCGGGCAGCATGATTTGGGTGTGCTACGGTGTGGCGCAAAAACTTCTGTCCAAACATTTCAATTCGCAACAAATCCTGCTCATGATTTATTTTTGCAGCAGCTTTGTTTTCCTGCCGTTTGCCGAACCGTCGCAAATCGCCCATATCGGCAATCCGTTTTTATGGGGCTGCTTTATCTATTGCTGCCTGAACACGCTGATCGGCTATGGTTCATTCGGCGAAGCACTCAATCATTGGGACGCTTCAAAAGTCAGTATCGTAACCACGCTGATTCCTGTATTCACCATGATATTTTCCACCGTCGGCCATCATCTCGCCCCCGATTATTTTGCCGCTTCGGATATGAATATCGTCAGCTATGTGGGTGCCATGGTGGTTGTGACCGGGGCATTGCTGGCTGTGGCCGGAGAGAAAGTAATGGGGCTTTTTTTGAGAAAGATATAAAGCATTTATTGCGAAACAGAATAAAGCAAGGCCGTCTGAAACAGGTTTCAGACGGCCTCATGTGGAGCGATTAGCCGAAAGACCGCCCACCAAATTCCCTTTCCGCAGGATTCTGCTGCACAGAAATTTCCCTCGCTGCCGTTTGTTGCCGTTCCTGTTCCATTCTTTCCTGTACTTTTGCATTGAAAGCATCAACAACTTCACGGTTCTCCGCCAAAACCTGTTTGGCGAAAGAGCCGTCCTTATCATTGAGCAAGCCTTGAACCAAGGCATGGAATTTATCTGTTTGGGTTCGCGGTTTTTCGCGGGTCGGAGCGGTAACGTCCTCGATGTGTTTGTCTCTGCGACGGGCATCGGCGGGATGTTTGACACCGTAAGCCGTATTCATACGGAAGTTTTTTAAATCTTCCATATCCAGTTTGCCTTCGACTTTGACCTGTCGTCCTCCCGGCAGCCTTACTCCGTTATCTTCTTTACTCTGGCTGAGGAACTCCTCCAAAGCTCTGTTTACTTTTCCTCCATATTGGTTGCCTATATCGGCAATAAAGACTTGTGCCTGCATATTGGATTGCAGGAATTTTTTATTTTCGTTATTTTTAATATCAGAAATAACTTGATTGACGTCTTTAACTTTTTTATCAAGAACTTTATCGTAATTCTGATTGATTAACGAGATACCCGCTTCGGAAGCCAAAGCCTGATTCAATTTCGGTTTCAAATTTTGATACACCTGTTTGTCTTCGGCAGACATTTTATTGAACGGCTTGTATAGATGAATTTGCATCTGCTTTATTTCATTATCGGAAATAAAACGGTTGCCTTTTGAGTCTGTTGCTTCTCGCGCAATCTGTTCTAATAATTTTTGTCCTTTAACATTGCTGCCTATGTCGTATTGGATGGGGCCGAAACTCGGACCGCTGGAAGCCTTCTCCGCATTCGATATTTTGTATGCGCCGTGCCCACCCGACAATTCGTTTACCATCATTGCCTGATGGATATAGTATTTTAAACCGTCTTCCGGTTTCAAATGGTCTCCGCCTGTAAAGCGACTCATATCAGTCTCCTAAAAAAATTAAAAACGTTCCAATGCCTTCAAATGAAGTTGTGTTTGTTCGATATAACACATATAAAAAACTCTGTCCGCCGGTGATTTTAAATCAGTCGTTACCGTCGGATCATCACAGAGTTCGTCCCGATAAGCCTCCCATTTTGAGCGGACGCTTGTGAAATACTGTTTGGATAAACCGTGCAGTTTTTTGTCTTTGGTGGCAGCCCGCCTAAATAAATCTTTATATTTTGTGTTCAATTTGCCTTCGAATTCCCTTGATGTAAGCCTCAAACAATCTTCATCCATTTGGTCAACAGGTTCGGGACAAAGATTCTTTTCCTGTTTTGGTTTAACGGCATTTGCAGCTTTTCCAGACGACCCTGCCGCACCGACACAGGCGGCGGATGTCATTATTGCCAGCAACGGCAGAATGTAACGGATTTTGTGTTTCGACATATCAGTCTCCTAAAAAAATCAAAAACGTTCCAATGACTTCAAATGATGTTGTGTTTGTTCAATATAACACATATAAAAAACTCTGTCCGCCGGTGATTTTAAATCAGTCGTTACCGTCGGATCATCACAGAGTTCGTCCCGATAAGCCTCCCATTTTGAGCGGACGCTTGTAAAATACTGTTTTGTCAAGCCATGAAGTTTTTGGTCTTTGGCAGCGGCACGTCGAAATAAATCTTCGTACTTCTTATTTAATGCAATTTCAAAATCTAATAGGGTAAGCCTCAAACAATCTTCATCCATTTGGTCAACAGGTTCGGGACAAAGATTCTTTTCCTGTTTCGGTTTAACGGCATTTGCAGCTTTTTCAGACGGCCCTGCCGCACCGACACAGGCGGAGGATGCCATCATGGCCAGCGGCGGCAGAATGTAACGGTTGTTGGATTTCAATATATCAGCCTCCTAACTATCTATCAGCTTTATAAAGAATTTTCAAAGCGTTCCAACGCTTTCAAATGGTTTAAATTCTGCTCGAATCTGCAAATACGGATGTAGCGTCCTGCAAGAGGACGAACTTTCGTCGCAACGGATGGGTCTGAACACAGCATTTCTGTATAACTTTCCCAATTCTTACGGATAGTCAAAAAATATTCTTTGGATACTCCATTCAATTTGGGGTCTTTTGAATCGATACGGTGCAGCAGATTTTCGTATTTCTTATTCAATTGCTTTTCCAACCTCATACTGAAAATATCCACACATTCATAGCCTTGTCTGTCTATGTCTTTCATCATGCTTTGGGGGCAAATATCCTTACTGTCCTGTTTTTGCCTTGTTACCTTTGGAACAGCTTTTTTAGATGGCTCCGCCGCACCGACACAGGCAGCAGATGTCATTATTGTCAGCAACGGCAGAATATAACGTGTTTTGTGTTTCGACATAATTTATCTCCTAAAAAAGTTATTGTGTAATTAATAGGGCAGTTTGAAAAGTTTTCAAACTGCCCTATCATGTTCAAACCGCTATCATGCGAACATTCAATCAATAGAAGCCTTCGCGTTCTTCACGGGTGCTGATGTAGATGTTTTTCACTTGGGTGTAGGCGGAGAGCATCATTTTGTGGGTTTCGCGGCCGATACCTGAAGTTTTGTAGCCGCCAAACGGCGCACCGGCAGGCAGGCGGTTGTAGCAGTTTACCCAAACGCGGCCGGTTTCCAATGCGTTGGAAACGCGCAGGCAGCGGTTGATGTCGGTACTCCACACTGCGCCGCCCAAGCCGTATTCGCTGTCGTTGGCCATTTTGATGACGTCTTCTTCGGTTTTGAATTTAATCACGGTGGCAATCGGGCCGAAGATTTCTTCTTGGGCAACACGGGCTTCGTTGCTGCTGGCTTCAATCAAAGTAGGCTCGACAAATTCGCCTTTGCTCAATTCGCCTTCGATTTTTTTACCGCCGGTAATAATGCGGCAGCCTTCCTGTTCACCGATTTTGACGTATTTCAAAATAGTCTCGAGTTGACCGGCGTTGACTTGCGAACCCATTTGAGTGTCGTCTTCCCAAGGCAGGCCGACTTTGATTTTTTTGAATTCTTCAGCCAACGCATTGACGAATTTGTCGTAAATGCCTTCTTGTACAAAAATGCGCGAACCGGCGCAGCACACTTGGCCTTGGTTGAACAAAATACCTTTTTGCGCGCCTTCGAGGGCTTTGTCGAAAGGCATATCGTCGAAGAAGATGTTGGCAGATTTGCCGCCCAATTCCAAAGTGGACGGAATCAGCAATTCGGCGGAGGCAATACCGACGCGGCGGCCGACTTCGGTTGAGCCGGTAAAGGCCAGTTTGTTGAAGCCTTTGTGGTGCAGCATGTATTCGCCGGATTTGGAACCGCGGCCGGTAATCACGTTCAACACGCCTTTAGGCAGCAAGTGGTTGATTTTTTGAGCGAGGGACAACAGGCTCAATGAAGTGCTGGAAGAAGGGTGGATGACGATGGTACAACCTGCGGCCAATGCCGGAGCGATTTTCCATGCGGCCATCAAGAATGGGAAGTTCCAAGGAATGATTTGGCCGACAACGCCGATCGGTTCGCGCAGAACGATGGACAGGTCTTCGGCATCAAGTTGGGTCGCAGTACCTTCTTCGCCGCGGATCACGCTGGCGAAATAGCGGAAATGGTCGGAGGCCAAAGGCACGTCGGCAGCGCGGGTTTCGCGGATGGGTTTGCCGTTGTCCAAGGTTTCTTGCAGGGCGAACAATTCGGCGTTTTCGTCAATCACATCGGCGATTTTGTTCAAAATGGCCGCGCGTTCGGCAGTCGTGGTTTTACGCCATGTTTTGAACGCTTCTTGCGCAGCGGCTACGGCAGCATCGACATCGGCATCGGTTGCGTCGGTAAATTTGGCTAACAATTCGCCGTTGGCAGGATTGTATGAATCCAAAAGCGCGCCGGGTTTGGTCCACACGCCGTTAATCAAAAGGCCGTACTCTTTATCAAACACATTTAAATCTTTTGCCATGATGCTGTCTCCTTGGTTGTCTTCTTGAGATTTCGGACGTATCTCCAACGTCGTCTGAAAATAGAATAGTATTTTTTCTCTTTCAGTTCAAGCACTAAAAATGATAACATTCTCAAAATTCCAAATATGTAATTTTCTAAAATAGGAAATCCAATCCGATAAGGCTTGACCCCGCATGGAAATGAAGCGGGTTTGTTAATGTATTTAAAGTTTTCAGACGACCTTTTTTACATGATGCGTGTAAGAATTTTTCAGCGTTTTAGCGGGCATATTTTCATACAGACAAAATGTTATGGTATAACATTTTATTTCTTATTTTTCAAAAAGATAGGGTGTTGACACGGCGAAATGAAGGGGAGTATTCTCATTTAGAGGAAAGGCGTTATTCCGATTCCGCCTGTCCCACCATTTACGGATTTCTGACGAATGCCAAGGAGAACACCATGAAAATGCATGCTGTGGTAGTAAATAAAGATGTAGCAGGTGATGTAGAAGTTGTTGAACGCGAACTGCGTCCGCTGGAATACGGCGAGGCGTTGGTGGAAGTCGAGTATTGCGGCGTGTGCCACACCGACTTGCACGTTGCGGCAGGCGATTACGGCGACAAACCAGGTCGCGTGTTGGGACACGAAGGCATCGGTTTGGTTAAAGAAGTTGCTGACGGTGTGAAAAATCTGAAAGTTGGCGATCGTGTCAGCATCGCATGGCTGTTCCAAAGCTGCGGTTCTTGCGAATACTGCAATACCGGCCGCGAAACCTTGTGCCGCTCTGTATTGAACGCAGGCTATACTGCCGACGGCGGCATGGCGACCCACTGTATCGTCGATGCGGACTACGCCGTTAAAGTACCCGACGGTCTTGACCCTGCGCAAGCTTCGAGCATTACTTGTGCCGGTGTGACCACTTATAAAGCGATTAAAGTTTCCGGCGTCCGTCCGGGTCAATGGATTGCCATTTACGGTGCGGGCGGTTTGGGTAACTTGGGTGTCCAATACGCGAAAAAAGTATTCGGCGCACACGTCGTCGCCATCGACATCAACGATGAAAAACTGGCATTCGCTAAAGAAAGCGGTGCAGATTTAGTCATCAACGCCGCCAAAGAAGACGCAGCCAAAGTGATTCAGGAAAAAACCGGCGGCGCACATGCAGCCGTTGTTACCGCCGTATCTGCCGCCGCGTTCAACTCTGCCGTGGACTGCGTCCGTGCAGGCGGTCGCGTCGTTGCCATCGGTCTGCCGCCCGAATCTATGGACCTGTCCATCCCGCGTCTGGTCTTGGACGGCATCGAAGTGGTCGGCTCTCTGGTCGGTACCCGTAAAGATTTGGAAGAAGCATTCCAATTCGGCGCAGAAGGCTTGGTTGTGCCTAAAGTCCAGTTGCGTGCTTTGGATGAAGCGCCTGCCATCTTCCAAGAAATGCGCGAAGGTAAAATTACCGGTCGTATGGTGATTGATATGAACAAAGAGTGCAGCTGTATTCATCACTAATCAAATGATTTTGTGACAAAAAGGCCGTCTGAAACTTTTCAGACGGCCTTTTTTATTGGATTGGATAACTTAAAGTGCAAAATCGCTTTCAAATGCGCGGATTTCTCCGCTGACAGGATCGGTAAATTCTATTCTTTTGGCCAGAAGTTTTAAAGGTCTGTCGTAGTCTTCATCACCGGCCGCCAAGGGGTTAGGGTAAAGCGCATCGTTCATCAGCGGCATATTCAAACTCATCATATGCACGCGGAGCTGGTGTTTCTTTCCGGTATGCGGCGTGAGGCGGTAGAGGCTGAATGCACCGCGGTTTTCGATAAGTTCGATGGTTGTGTGGGCGTTGGGTTCGCCTTCCGTTTCACGCGTGAGAAAGAATTTTTCGCCGCGTTCCATTCGTGACGAAAGATCCAGCGGATAGTCCAAATCCGTCCGCGTCGGCGCCACCGCTTCATAGGTTTTTTGTACGGTTTTTTCTTGGAACATGGTCTGATAATCACGACGCGTGGCAGGGTTGAGCGAAAGCAGCATAACGCCTGCCGTATCTTTGTCCAAGCGATGAATCGGCGTAATGTCTTCAACATTCAAATGCTGCAATTCAGACCGCAAACGCAGGCGCGTGAGCAAGGTTTCCCGCAAAAATCTGCCGCTGGGGATGACGGGCAGAAAATGCGGTTTGTCCACCACAATCAGGTGCTCATCAATATGCAAAATCTTTTCTTCAAACGGAATACGCGGCTCGCTCTCACGGCTGGTTTCACGGTAATAAAACATCGTCTTGCCGGGTTCGAACAAGGTATTCTCATCAAACGGCACGCCATCCGCGCCCACCACAAAACCGCTGTTCAGCCGCCGCCGCCAGTTTTCTTCGCCGACAAAGGGAAAATGAGCGCATAAAAAATGCAGCAGCGGCAAGCCGTAAAACTGCTTTTCATGCGGCAAAACCAAGTAGCTGGGTTTGACACCGTCTAAAAGGGGTAGGGGATTGGTACGTTTTTTCATGCGGCGGATTGTACTCGGTTTTTAGGGTTTTTTCAGACGGCCTTTTGATTGCTATTGACGCGATATTGCACTTTTTATCATGATTTTCGTTGTAGATGGAAATCTATCTTTTATAAAGGACAACCTGTTGTAAAGTAGGAAAACTGTATTTTTTCAGGAAGAATAGGAACGACATCTTTTCCGGATTTGATATTGCAAACAGATTAACTATTCAAGTTAAAGGTTGTTTGAAAATTTTGAGGATGGTTTTCAAACGACTTTAGTAGGAATAAATCAAGCATGAAAGGGGCGAGTATATTATCATAGCGGTTGTTTACACATTTCATATGTCGGATAAAACCAATGACCCAAGCAAGCAAAAAATCCAACAAATCCATTGAACCCAATATCGCTGATCTTGCTAACGGTTGGCTGAAATCCTACAAGCTCGATTACAGACTTGAACAAGCAAGCCTCAATACTGAAATTGACAAAGCCTTAGACGACTATTATTCCAAAAACGGTGGCACCGGCGGAAACCGTCCCGATGTGAAGCTTTTGCTACAAAGCAGTAAAAACGGGCGTTACTATCCCGTGCTTATCGAATATAAAGGTCATAAAGACAAACTGGAAAAACTTGATGCTGATGGTAATGTCGAAAACCGCAACGCTAAAAACGAGCCAATTTTCAAAAACATCAACGGCTATGCCGTAAACGGCGCGGTACATTACGCCAACGCCGTACTGCACCATACCAGTTACACTGACATCATCGCCGTCGGCATGACGGGCTACAAAGACGAGCAGGGAGAAATTCGTCATGAAATCGGCGTGTATTATGTGTCTAAAAGCAATTTAGGCGTAGGGCAGCGCGTCGGCGATTTTGACGACTTTTCATTTCTAGCAGCAGAACACTTTGAAGATTTCATCAGCCAAGTTGAAGAACTCTCGCTCACGCCCGAAGAATTGGACAGGCTCAAAGAAAAGCGTGAAAAAGAAATTGATGCCAGCCTAACCAAGCTCAACAACGACATCTACCAAAACGAAAAAGGCCTAGGTGAAAACGACCGCGTCTATCTCGTCGCCGCCGCTATCATCGCCACCATCGGCATACCCGGAAAAGTTGCGCCTCTGGAAAAATCCGACCTCAAATCATCAAACGAACGCGGCTGGAGAGACGGCGATATCCTTGTGCGCAAAATCGAGTCTTTCTTGGAAGAAAAAGCTCTACCCAAAGAAAAGAAAGAGATGATTTTACGCACATTGTCCAATACTCTTCTGACCGAAAATATCAATAAAGTTCACAGTGGCGAAACCCAATTAAAACGTGTCTTTACCAAAATTGTCGATGACTTGGGCATCTACTACAAAATCGGGCTGACTACCGATTTTACTGGCAAGCTCTTTAACGAAATGTACTCATGGCTGGGCTTTACTCAAGATAAGCTCAACGACGTGGTGCTGACCCCATCTTATGTCGCCACATTACTTGCCAAACTTGCCCGCGTTAATAAAGATTCCTATGTTTGGGACTTTGCCACAGGTTCAGCCGGGCTGTTGGTTGCTGCCATGAATGAAATGCTGATAGATGCTAAAAACAGCATAGATTCCCCACAAGAACTACGAGAAAAAGAAGCACAAATCAAAGCTGAACAGCTTTTGGGTTTGGAGTTGCTTTCTAACGTCTATATGCTTGCCATTTTGAATATGATTCTGATGGGCGACGGTAGCTCTAATATCTTAAACAAAGACTCACTGACCGATTTTGACGGCAAATACGGCTTCGGTAAAACCGACCATAAATTCCCCGCTGATGCCTTTATCCTTAATCCTCCGTATTCTGCCAACGGCAACGGCATGAACTTTGTTGAACGTGCATTGAACATGATGGAAAAAGGCTACGCCGCCATCATTATCCAAAATTCCGCAGGTTCAGGAAAAGTCCGCGAAATTAACAGGCGGATTCTGCAAAACAATACTCTGCTTGCTAGCATAAAAATGCCTCTTGATTTGTTTATTGGTAAATCCAGCGTGCAAACTAATATTTATGTTTTCAAAGTAGGCGAACCGCATGAGAAAGACGAAACTGTTAAATTTATCGATTTTTCAAATGACGGTTATACCCGTACCAACCGCAAAAAAGCCAGCAATAATCTCAAAGATACTGGCAATGCACGAGGTCGTTATGCGGAATTGGTAAATTTAGTCCGCTTCGGTAAGAAGAAACTCAATATTTTCAGCGAGAAAGAGTATTACGAAGGCACGATCAATCCGAAAAATGGAGCGGACTGGAACCAATCTGCTCCAATTGACACAAAGCCGACGCTTGATGATTTCAAAAAAACCGTCAGTGACTATCTCGCCTGGGAAGTTTCCAATCTGTTAAAACGCCAAAATAAGGAAGATGATACTCTGGGAAAGTAGATATCCACTTGACTGAGATGCTGAATGAAGTTGAGTGGGGAGAGTTTAAACTAGGAGATTTATTTGAAATCAATCCGACAAAATATTATCGGCTGAGTAATGAAGAAATTATTTCAGTAAATGGTACTGTACCTTTGGTTTCAAATTCTTCCGTGGATAATGGAGTAATGGGATTTTCCAAGCTGCCGGCAAATAATATAGGAAATACGATAACTTGTTCTGATACAACGATTGGTGCGGATACAATGTTTTATCAAGAGAAGGCCTTTATCGGTTATTCGCATATTCAACATTTTGTCCCCAAGCCTATAATGGCAAGATTCAACAGGGCAATTGCACATATAATCATTACGGCAAGCAGAATTGCGACAACCAAAAAATATGATTACGGAGTGAAATTTAACAGAAAGGAGATGCGTTCTACAAAAGTTCATCTTCCCATCAAAAATGGTCAAATAAATCTTGACTTTATGGAAAATTTCGTGGCCGAGCTGGAAGCTCGGCGTTCCGCCGAGCTGGAAGCCTACCTTTCAGCCGCAGGGCTGAAAGATTATCGGCTGACGGCAGAAGAAAAGCAGGCGTTGGCGGCTTTTGGACAACGAAAGTGGGCAAAATTCAATCTTGAAACCTTATTTGGCAATGCCACACGCGGTAAACGCCTAAAAAGCGATGACAGAATTTCAGGCTGCCTGCCATTTGTCACCGCAGGCGAAGCGGATACGGGCATTTCCGCCTTTATCGGGAATCCGGTTCACCGTTTCAAAGCCAATACTGTTACGATAGATATGTTTGGTTCGGCAAAATACCGTAATTACGAATACGGCGCAGACGACCATGTAGCAGTCGTGCATACCGATGAATTGGAAAAAATGGCGGTGTTGTTCATTACTTCCGCCATCCATAAGGCAGCATATACGGGAGAGTTCCACTATGGGCGGAATTTCTACGCCAAAGACGCAGATAATCTGATGATTAATTTACCTGTAGAAGACGGCGAACCTGACTACGCTTATATGCAAACTCTAATTTCCGCCGTGCAAAAACAAGTCATCAAAGACGTGGTGCGCTATGCCGATGAAAAAATCGCTGCCACCAAAACGGTAACAGCAAGGTAAACCCGTTTAAAATTGAAGACCGTCTGAATGCGAAAACCGATTTTCAGACGGCCTTTTGATTTGTTCCCAACCTCACAAACCCTTAAAAATCAGCTATAATGCCCAACTATTTGATTTTCGCTTATCCCATATTGAAATGGCACAAAAAATTCAATCTGTAAAAGGTATGAACGACCTTTTACCTGTCGAACAAAAAGATTTCAAACTGACGGCTGCGTTTTGGCAGGCGTTTGAAGATACGGTCGGCCGTTGGACACGCGCTTACGGCTATCAGCAAATCCGTACGCCGATTGTCGAGCAAACCGGTTTGTTTGTCCGCTCCATCGGCGAGGAAACCGATGTGGTCGGCAAGGAAATGTACACCTTCTCCGATTCAAACGATTCTTTGAGTTTGAGCCTGCGTCCTGAAGGTACGGCTTCTTGTCTGCGTGCTGTGGTCGAACACAACCTTCTGTACAACAGCCCGCAAAAGCTGTGGTATATGGGGCCGATGTTCCGCCGCGAGCGTCCGCAAAAAGGCCGTTATCGTCAGTTCCATCAGGTCGGTATCGAGGCTTTGGGTTTTGAAGGGCCGGATATCGATGCGGAAATCATAGCGATGTCTGCCGACTTGTGGGAAAAATTGGGTATTCGTGAATATCTGACTTTGGAAATCAACAGCTTGGGCAACCGTGAGGAGCGTGTGGCACACCGTGCGGCATTGGTTGAATATTTGACCCGCTATGAGGCGCAACTGGATGAAGACAGCAAACGCCGTCTGAAAACCAATCCTTTGCGCGTTTTGGATACGAAAAACCCTGATTTGCAGGAAATCTGCAACGCGGCGCCGCGTCTGGTGGATTACTTGGGCGAGGCTTCGCAAAACCACTATGCACGCTTCAAGGTGATGTTGGATGGTTTGGGTATTCAATATATTGAAAATCCGCGCCTGGTCCGTGGTTTGGATTATTACAATCAGACGGTTTTTGAGTGGACGACCGACAAACTCGGCGCGCAGGCGACTGTGTGCGGTGGCGGCCGTTACGATGGTTTGATTGAAGAACTTGGCGGCAAACCTGCGCCGTCTATCGGCTTTGCAATGGGTATTGAGCGCCTGCTGCTTTTGGTGAACGAATACGGCTCGCTGGAAGTGAACGCTGCGCCTGATGTCTATGCAATGCACCAAGGTGAAGGTGCGGACTTGCAGGTGATGAAATACGCGCAAGCCTTGCGCGCTCAAGGTTTCAATGTGATGCAGCATTCCGGCTATCAGAGCCTGAAAGCGCAAATGAAAAAAGCAGACAACAGTGGCGCACGCTTTGCCCTGATTGTGGCTCAGGATGAGCTGGCAAACGGTACGGTTACCCTGAAAGATATGCAGGGCAAACACGAACAACAAACCGTTGCCGCCGCTGATTTGACAGACACTTTACAACAATGGAAGAACGCATAAATGGCAGCCCATTTGGAAGAACAACAAGAGTTAGACAACTTTAAATATTTTTGGAAACGCACCGGCCGTTGGATCTTTGCCTTGCTGATCGTGGCGGCTTTGGGGTATTTGGGTTACACCATTTACCAAGGCCAAAAAGCTTCAAAAGATCAGGAAGCCGCTGCCGTATTGGCGCAAATGGTGGAAAAGGCGCAGCAAAAAACCGACCCCAAAGCCATCAACGCCGATTTGGCCGAATTGCAAAAAAACTATCCTGATTCTATTTCGACAGCCCAAGCCACTTTGATGGTAGCGGCAACTGAGTTTGATGCCGGCCGTTATGATGTGGCGGAAGGTCATTTGAATTGGGTGCTGAAAAATCAAAACGCACCGCTGGTTCAAGCTTTGGCAGCGCAGCGTTTGGGCGTTACCCTGTTGCAGCAAAAAAAATACGATGCCGCCATCAATGCCCTGAATACTCAGGTTGAGGCTGATTTCGAGCCTTTGATGCTGGAAACCAAAGGCGATGTTTACGTTGCCCAAAATAAAACCAAAGAAGCCGTACAAAGTTACGAAGCTGCTTTGAGCAAATTGCCGCAAACCGCCGTGGGCCGCGAATTGCTGCAAATGAAAATCGACAGCTTGAAATAAGTTTTTTTGAAATCAAGGCCGTCTGAAGTTGCCATGACTTTTCAGACGGCCTACACTTATCCTTATCAACCGTGTTTTTAAAACACCTGCTTGTGTTCCGCTCCCGTTTTTAGGCGGCACTTGACACAGAAAGACTCCACATGAAACCAACAATCGCGCTTGTCGGCCGCCCCAATGTCGGCAAATCTACTTTATTCAACCGTTTGACGCGTACCAAAGACGCGCTCGTGCATGACTTGCCCGGCCTGACGCGTGACCGCCATTACGGTCATGGCAAAGTCGGCAGCAAACCTTATTTGGTCATCGATACAGGCGGTTTTGAGCCGGTTGTGGACAGCGGTATTTTGCACGAAATGGCAAAACAAACCTTGCAGGCTGTCGATGAAGCCGATGCAGTTGTGTTTTTGGTGGACGGCCGTACCGGTTTGACGCCACAAGATAAAATCATTGCCGACCGTTTACGCCAAAGCCCGCGTCCCGTTTATTTGGCCGTGAATAAAGGCGAGGGTGGCAATAGGGCCGTACTTGCCGCCGAGTTCTACGAACTTGCCCTGGGCGACCCTTATGTTATTTCAGGTGCGCACGGCGATGGCGTGTATTATCTGATTGAAGATATTTTGGAAACATTCCCTGAGCCTGAAAAGGAAGAGGAAGAAGCCAAACATCCTGTTTTTGCTGTAATCGGCCGTCCAAATGTCGGTAAATCGACCTTGGTAAACGCTATTCTCGGAGAAGAGCGCGTGATTGCTTTTGATATGGCAGGCACGACGCGCGACAGTATCCATATTGATTTTGAACGTGAAGGCAAACCGTTTACCATCATAGATACCGCAGGTGTGCGCCGTCGCGGCAAAGTAGATGAAGCAGTAGAAAAATTTTCCGTTATCAAAGCCATGCAGGCGGTTGAAGCGGCAAACGTTGCTGTTTTGGTGTTGGATGCTCAACAAGATATCGCCGATCAAGATGCGACGATTGCAGGTTTTGCCTTGGAAGCAGGCCGTGCCTTGGTGGTAGCGGTCAACAAATGGGACGGCATCAGCGAAGAGCGGCGCGAGCAAGTGAAACGCGATATCAACCGCAAACTGTATTTCCTTGATTTTGCTAAGTTCCACTTTATTTCTGCGTTGAAAGAGCGCGGTATAGACGGTTTGTTTGAAAGCATTCAGGCTGCCTACAATGCTGCGATGATTAAGATGCCGACACCGAAAATCACGCGCGTATTGCAAAGCGCGATTGAGCGGCAACAACCGCCGCGTGCTGGCTTGGTGCGTCCGAAAATGCGTTATGCCCACCAAGGCGGCATGAATCCGCCGGTGATTGTGGTACACGGCAATTCGCTGCATGCCATTTCTGACAGCTACACACGCTATCTGACCCAAACATTCCGCAAAGCCTTCAATCTGCAAGGTACGCCGCTCAGAATTCAATACAATGTTTCGGAAAACCCGTATGAAAATGCGGAAGACAAACCGAAGAAAAAACCACTGCGCCGTGTCAGCCTGAGCAACCGTATTGAGAAACGCGAAGGCCGCAAGGAAGAGAAAAACCGCTTCAAGAAGAAAACCAAAGTCAGCGTGAAAAAACAATTTAGCAAATAAGCACAAAGGCCGTCTGAACAATTTCAGACGGCCTTTTTATAATGAAAAACAGCTCATTAGAGCTTCATGGCATATTTTCGATAGGGTTTGCCGAATTTTAAAAAAACATTCAATTTGGATTTGGGATTGTTGTGAATATGGAAATGAAACAGTCGGTTTAACGAGAAATTCCCTTATTGCTGGATTCCTAAACGGTGTGATAGAAAAAAAATAGTTGGTAATTTATCCTATTCGGGGCTACAATCCCATCAAACGCCGATTTTGGCGTCTTTACAATCATAATAATGGAGCTCAAAAATATGACAGCTAAAGGACAAATGTTACAAGATCCTTTTTTGAATGCGTTGCGTAAAGAGCACGTTCCGGTTTCAATCTACTTGGTAAACGGCATCAAGCTGCAAGGCCAAGTGGAATCATTCGACCAGTACGTTGTTCTGCTGCGTAATACTTCCGTCACTCAAATGGTTTACAAACACGCTATCTCAACAATCGTTCCTGCACGCGCAGTCAGCCTGCAACACGAAAACAAACAACCTCAAGCCGCTGCCGCAGCTGCTCCGGTTCAAGTTGAGACTGCGCAACAACCTGCCGAATAAATGATGTAACGCATTCCTGTTTTTCAATACCTTACCGCTTTTGCGGTAGGGTATTTTTATTTTCAGACGACCTTTATCATGCTGCTTGAAAACATTCTTCCCTTTGCACACTCCCTGTTACGACAAGCCTTAAAAGCAGGCGGCCGCGCTTTGGATGCGACGGCTGGAAATGGGCATGATACTTTGCTGTTGGCGCAGTCGGTTGGCGAGACGGGTAGGGTGTGGGCGTTTGATGTGCAATCTAAAGCATTAATGCAGACCCAAGGCCGTCTGAAAGAAAACGGCGTAGATGGCCGGGTAGCCCTGATACATGGCGGCCATGAAAACCTTTTATCTTATATCGATGAGCCTTTAGATGCTGCAGTATTTAATTTCGGTTGGCTGCCGGGTGGCGATAAAAGCTGTACGACTGAAGCGGCAAGCAGCATCCGTGCGCTGACGGATACTTTGGGTTTGCTGAAAGAGGGCGGCCTTGCCGTAGCGGTATTGTATCCGGGACATGAAGCCGGCCGAATAGAGGCTGAAGCGATTGTGCAATGGGCGGAAACTTTGCCGCAGGAAGCCTTTGCCGTGTTACGCTATGGCTTTGTCAACCGCCGCAATGCGCCTCCCTATCTGCTGGCGATTGAAAAGTTGCGTCAGAAATAGATGTTTGCGGTAAAATAGCTGCTTTGTTTTTCAACCCTCAACATAAGAAACTGCCATGCAATATCTGTTTGTAAAATACAGCCATCAGATTTTCGTTGCCATCACCATCCTGTTGTTCAACATCCGTTTTTTCCTGCTCTGGCGTCATCCTGAGAAACCGTTGGCAGGCATTTGGAAGGCCATGCCGCATTTGAACGACACCATGTTGCTGTTTACCGGCTTGTGGCTGATGAAGATTACCCATTTTTCACCGTTTAATGCGCCGTGGCTCGGCATGAAAATCCTGCTGTTGCTGGTTTATATTGTGTTGGGCATGATTATGATGCGTTCGCGTCCGCGTTCGCCGAAATTCTATATCGTCTACGTTTTGTCCATGTCGTGTGTTGCCACGATTGTTTTCCTTGCCAAAACCAAAACGCTGCCGTTTTAAAAGAGGCCGTCTGAAATGTATCCGCATTTTGCCGTTGTCGCTTTGGGCAGCAATCTTGCCAATCCTGCCGAACAGGTTCGCGCCGCTTTGGCTGAATTGGCCGCGCATCCGCATATCCGGCTCGAAAAAACATCTTCCCTGTATCTGACTGCGCCAGTCGGCTATGATGATCAGCCCGATTTTGTGAACGCCGTTTGTACCGTGAAAACATCATTGGACGGCGTGGCGCTGTTGGCGGAGTTAAACCGCATCGAGGCCGAATTTGGGCGCGAACGTACTTTTCGTAATGCGCCGCGCACTTTGGATTTAGACATTATCGATTTTGACGGTATTCGCAGCGATGACCCGCATCTGACTTTGCCTCATCCGCGTGCACATGAGCGCAGTTTCGTTATGTTGCCGCTGGCCGAAATCCTTCCGGATTTCGGGTTGGGCGAGCATGGTCGTGCGGCTGATTTGGCTCAGGCTTTGGGCGGGCAGGGTATTCGCCTGTTGAAAGAATAAGGGCCGTCTGAAAAACGGACTAAAACAAGAAAGGGCGTGTTGGACACGCCTTTTTTGCTATAAAATATTGTCGGGAAACACATTACAAAGAGTTACTATGAATCCTCGTTATATTGTTGTCGAAGGCGCCATCGGTAGTGGCAAGACCGCTTTGAGCCGCCGCTTGGCAGAGCATTTCAGCGCGTTGCTGTTGTCGGAGAATCCGGATCATAATCCGTTTCTCATGAAGTTTTATAGCAATGTTTCCAATAATGGCTTGGCTGCCGAACTTTTCTTCCTGACGCGCCGCGCTGAAAGCGTGAATATTATTGACGACCAATGTGCGCAAGGTGGAATGGTTGTGGCTGATTTTCTACCGGAAAAAGACCGTATTTTTACGCCCATCGTTTTGAATGATGACGAGCAGCAGCTTTTTGCCGATATGAAGCAACGCATTCTGCCGCAATACGCAGAGCCCGATGTGGTGATTTATCTGCAAACCGCTGTCGAAAACAACCGCAAACGTCTGCAAAAACGTCACGAAGGCATTATCAGCTTGTTTCCCGAAGGCTATTTGGGACGTGTGCATGACGAATATAGTCATTTCTTCCATTTGTATCAAAGCGCGCCTTTGCTGACTGTCAATGCCGATGAGTTGGATTTGGCCGGCAATGACGACCATTTCCAGCTTTTGTTGCGCGCATTGGAAGATTTTCAAGGTACGCGCAGTTATTTGAATTTAAGCGAAAAATAAACGCAGGCTAGGTTTAGGCCGTCTGAAAGGAATAATATGTCAAAATATCAATTCACACTCCCATCTTCTTCCGGCAGCGATTTTAACTCCGCCGAACATTTGCCGTTGGTTGTCTATTTTTATCCTAAAGACAGCACGCCCGGCTGTACCACCGAAGGCTTGGATTTCAATGCCCGATTGGAACAATTCACAGCATTGGGCTATACCGTTGTCGGTATTTCGCGCGACGGTGTCAAATCGCATCAGAATTTCTGTGCCAAACAAGGCTTTCAGTTTGAATTATTGAGCGACAAAGAAGAAACCGTCTGCAAACTGTTTGACGTGATCAAGCTGAAAAAGCTTTACGGTAAAGAATCCCTCGGCATCGAGCGAAGCACGTTTGTGCTGGACGAAAACGGCGAAATCGCCCATGAATGGCGCAAAGTCAAAGTGGCCGGACACGCGCAGGAAGTTTTGGATACCATTTCTCAAGCCTCTTAATAGGGCTTTGAAAACCTAAGGCCGTCTGAACGGATGTAAAGTCATGCCGTTCAGACGGCCTTTCAATACAGTTTGATGAATATGGACGATTTAATAGACAAGCTGCTTGAATCCCTTTGGCTGCAAGACAGGCTCAGCCACAATACGCTGCAAAGTTACCGCCGTGATTTGGTCAAAGTTGCAGCGCGTTTGGCCGAGGGCGGACAGGATTGGTTGAGTGCCGATGAATTTGCCCTGTCTGATGCCGTGTATGCGGAAGGGGAAAAAAACACGTCCCAAGCGCGGGCATTGTCGGCTTGCAAGCGCATGTACGGCTGGTTGGAAGAAACAGGCCAAAGAGCAAACAATCCCACCCGTTTTCTCAAAGCGCCGAAGTCGGAACGCAAACTGCCCACGCTGATTACCGAAGCCCAAATCGATGCGCTGCTGGCTGCACCGGATGTGGAAACGCCGCACGGACTACGCGACAAAGCCTTACTCGAAGTCATGTATGCAACAGGCTTGCGCGTGACCGAAGCCGTCAAATTGACGCTCAGCGATATCGATTTACATCGCGGCAGTATCCGTACCATAGGCAAGGGCGACAAATTGCGCCTGGTTCCGTTGGGGCAGGAAGCGGCATATTGGGTGGAACGCTATTGCAACGAATCGCGCCCGTTGTTGCTGAAAAACAAAATCTGCGACGAAGTGTTTGTCAGCCAAAAACGCAGCGGCATCAGCCGTCAGCTTGCATGGATGATAGTCAAAGAATATGCCGAAGCGGCCGGTATTGCTTCGCTCAGCCCGCACGGTTTGCGCCATGCTTTTGCTACGCATTTGGTCAATCACGGCGTCGATTTGCGCTCAGTCCAGATGATGTTGGGACATTCCGATATCAACACCACGCAGATTTATACCCATGTTGCCAATATCCGTTTGAAAAACATGGTCGATGAACACCATTCCCGTTCATAAATAAAGGCGGCATCTCGAAGATGCCGCTTTTTGTTATTGAGGCCGTCTGAAAGGTTATCAAACTTTAAAATTATAAAATATCAATCAAAATATAAAATTTCATAGAAAAATTTTAAAGCAAAAGGGCTGTGTCAATATTGCAATGCAAACCGTTTTTATTTATATTTACGTTTAAGAATAAATCCTACTCTCAATTACAGAGAGTAACAAAATAATTGGAGCACATCATGTTCGTATGCATCTGCAATGCCATTACTGACCACGACATCAAAGAGACTATCGCCGCCGGTGCAACCACCATGAGCGATTTGCAGGCTCAATTAGGTGTGGCGACTTGTTGCGGTTGTTGCGGCGAATTGGCAGCGTCATTTTTGACTGCAAGCAGTGCCCAAAATACCGTGACTGCCGGTATCAACGTTCAGTCTTAATTTTAGAATGTACACAAAGGCCGTCTGAAGGCGTGACAGAAATCCTTGATTTCGTTTCACGCCTGTTCAGACGGCCTTTGTCATGCCTGTATGGTTTGGAGGCATTTTGCTATACAATGGCCGCTTTTGTCCCTCCGAGAGTAACCGCCATGAAACTGACCTTGATGTTTCGGGAGTATTGCAGCCTGTGCCACAAAATGCGCGAACAATTAAAGCCTTATCAGGAGCAGTTTGGATTTGAGCTGGATATTGTCGATGTTGATGAAGATCCGGTTTTAGAAGAAAAGTACAATGAGCTGGTGCCTGTTTTGCTGGATGGCGATACCGAAATCTGCCATTGGTTTTTGGACGAAGAAAAACTGAAAGCGCATTTGAGCGCGTAACAAACCGTTGACCATATTGTCTTTCAGACGGCCTTTGGCTGTTTATGCCGTCTGAACATTGATTTTATTATGACTGAAAAACTTTCTCCCGATGCGCTGATTGAAGCGGCGCTGTTGACGCAAGTCGAACCCCTAAACGAGAAAACCATGCGCGAATTGTGCGTGCCGCCGTTGTCGCAAGACAAGCTGATTGACGTGTTGGCGCAACTGAAGGCCCGCTGGCAGGGCAGGGCTTTGCAACTGGTGCATACCCATGAGGGCTGGCGCTTCCAAATCGACCAAGCCGCATTTGAACGACTGGGCAGCCTGCAAGAGCAGCGCGCGCCACGTTATTCCCGCGCCGTGATGGAAACGCTGGCGATTATTGCCTATCAGCAACCGGTAACGCGTGGCGATATCGAAGGTATACGCGGCGTGGCGGTGTCGCAAAATGTCATGCAAACCTTGCAGGATAGAGGCTGGATTGAAGTCATCGGCCATCGTGATTCTATCGGCCGTCCGGCTTTGTGGGCGACAACGGCAACATTCTTAAGCGATTTGCGTTTGGAAAGTTTGGAAGAATTGCCGCCGCTGACTGAATTGGGCGAGCTGGTGTTGCCTGATTTGATGGAAACGCCGCCGACAGGCGATGAGGAAGCTGAAGAAGCAGTTGAATCAGGAAGCAGACTGATTAACTGATTTGAATGTAAAGGCCGTCTGAAACAATCGTGTTTCAGACGGCCTTTATTGTTGTATAACACTATGATGTTATGTGGGGTGTGTTGATTTCGGCTGTGGCCATTGTGTTGCTGGGTGCCGGCGGTTTGCCCATCTTGCAAACCATGACCCTGATTGCGTCTCTGCCGTTTGCGGTGTTGATGATTTTTATGATGGTTTCTTTGTGGAAAGCCCTGAACAACGATGCCAAATATTTTGCAACCGCCGTCAATCCGGGCAGTATTTTCTGGTCGGGCGATCATTGGAGGGAACGCCTTGGCCAAATGATGAATCAGACGCAGGAAGTCGATATCATCAAATTTATGAAAAATATGGCGCTTCTGGCAATGCAGGAATTGAAAGACGAATTGACCGAAAAATACAATATGGACGTAGAAATTCGTTGCCTGTTGCAACAGGATGAGCCGTCGGTGGAGCTGGTGGTACATAAAGGGACGGTAAGGGATTTTGTCTATGGGATTAAATCCGTAAAGCGAGAAATTACCGACCAGTTGATTCGCGAAGACGGCCTGCCTCATTTCAAATATGCGGCAACGTTCATACCGTTGACGTATTTCTCGGATGGGCGCGATAGATACGATGTGCAATATATGACGCAAAAAGAATTGATTGCCGATATGCTCAAGCAGTATGAGCGTTATCTGAACCTGCTTGCCGGAGTGGGGCAGGAATTGATGGGGCATGAACAAGTAGAACTGGCAGAGTAAAATAAATTTAGGCCGTCTGAACATGTAGCCATATTCAGACGGCCTTTTTATTGCCTGTTTAAAAAAATAATTTTTTTAAAATAAATATCTTAGATAAATTATAAGAAAAATCTGATTCAAACTATAAAAAATCTTAGTTATAATCAGCTTATCTAAAGCTATTCCGCATAGGTGCGGGTGATTTACTAAGGAATACTACAATGCTGTTGGCACTTTCTTTGCGTGATTTTGTCATTGTTGAAAACTTGAATCTTGATTTTCAAAACGGCTTTACCGTATTGACAGGCGAGACCGGTGCAGGCAAATCGATTACTCTAGATGCGATTGGCCTGTTGTTGGGCGATAAGGCCGATTACAGCCAAGTGCGCAGCGGTGCCAAAGAAGCGCAGTTGTCGGCTTTATTCGACATCAGCGGTTTGCCCGAACTGAAAGCGCAGCTGCAGGAACAAGGCCTTTTGGAAGAAGATGCCGAAGAGCTCAGCATCCGCCGTATTATCGATGCCAAGGGCAAAAGCCGCAGTTATATCAATAATCAGGCAGCAACATTGGCGCAACTGAAAGCCATCGGCGAGCAGTTAATCGATATTCACGGCCAAAATGCCCATCACTCATTGAATCAAGAATCTGCGCAACGCGAGTTATTGGATGCGTTTGCCGGCAGCAAAGAGCAGGCAGAAACGGTCAAACAGCTTTATCAAAATTGGGTCAATGCGAAAAAGGCACTGCAAGAAGCACAAAAGCAGGCAGAAACCATGGCCATCGAACGCGAGCGTTTGGAATGGCAGTTTAATGAATTGAACCAATTGGAGCTCAAGCCCAACGAATGGGAAACCTTAAGCCAAAGCCACGACAGCCTGGCGCATTCGGCCGAGTTGCTGCAAACCGCCGAACAAGTAGGTGACAGCATAGACGGAGACAACGGCATCCAACGTCAAATCTATCAATGCCAAAAATTATTGGGCAATCTGCAAAACATTGAGCCGCGCTTCGCCGAGAGTCTGAATATGTTGGCAAGTATTGAGGCAGAATTGGGTGAAATCAGTGCCAATATGCGCGATGTGGCCGGTCGCAGTGATATCGATCCTAATGAATTGGCCGCACAAGAAAGCCGTATGGGCGAATTGATGAGCATGGCGCGCAAATACCGCATTGAGCCGGAAGAGTTGCCGCAAAAGTTGGTAGAAATTGACGAGCGCCTGCAAAACCTGCAAGCGGCTGCCGATTTGGAAGCCTTGGAAAATACAGTCGCACGCAATCTTGCCGAATACCATGAAGCCGCGCATATTCTCTCCGCCATGCGCCATCAGGCAGCCGGCCGTTTGGGTGAAGAGACCACCGAGCATATGCAGCATTTGGCCATGAAAGGCGCACGTTTTGACATCGTCTTGTTGCCGTCTTCACCGACCGCGCATGGTTTGGAGCAGGTGCAATTCCAAGTGGCGGCGAATAAAGGCAATCCGTCCCGTCCTTTGAACAAAGTGGCTTCCGGCGGCGAATTGGCACGTATCAGCTTGGCTTTACAAGTGGTTGCCAGCCAATACACACAAGTACCGACATTGATTTTCGACGAAGTGGATACCGGTATTGGTGGCGGCGTTGCTGAAATGGTCGGTAAAGCTCTGCGTGCCTTAGGTAAAAAACATCAAGTCCTGGCGGTAACCCATCTTCCTCAAGTCGCCTCTTGCGGTGAAAACCATTGGCAGGTTCGTAAGCATAGCGAAGGCGAACAAACCGTCAGCGAAATCAGCGTCTTGAGCCATCATCAGCGCATTGAGGAAATCGCGCGTATGCTGGGTGGCGAAATCATTACCGATACCACACGCAGCCATGCCGCCGAACTCTTACATTTGGCAGCTGCCTAAAAGCCTCAAGGCCGTCTGAAAATAGGATTCAGACGGCCTTTTCTATATTTTGCCACCTTTTCAGGCAGGCAGAATACAAGGTATGATTATATCGTCTGTTTACAAGGAAATTTTGATGAAAGTCCTGTTTATCGCCGATCCGATGGCAAGTTTTAAAACCTATAAAGACACTACTTACGCCATGATGCGTGAAATGGCAAAGCGCGGTTGGCAGCTTTTTCATACCTTGAGCGGAGAATTGTCCGTCCGTGAAGGTTTGGTGGTGGCTCAGGCAGCGGCATTTGAGTTTGTCGGCGCGAAAAACGATGATGATCACGAATGGTTTAAAGCAGAGGCAAAAGTTCAGACGGCCTTGAAAGATTTCGATGCGGTCATTATGCGCACTGATCCGCCGTTTGATATGCAATATCTGTACGCAACCCAGTTTTTGACGTTGGCAGAGCAGCAGGGGGCAAAAGTATTTAACAGCGGGCAGGCAATGCGAGATTTCAATGAGAAATTGGCGATTTTGAACTTCAACCAGTTTACCGCGCCCACTTTGGTTACCACACGTTCCGCCGATGTCCGTGCCTTTTTGAAAGAACACGGCGACATCATCATCAAACCTTTGGACGGCATGGGCGGTATGGGCATTTTCCGCCTGACCGAATCCGACCCCAATATCGGCAGTATTTTGGAAACCCTGATGCAGCTTGATTCACGTACCATCATGGCGCAACGTTATATTCCTGAAATCGTACATGGCGACAAGCGCATTCTGATTATTGGTGGGGAAGTTGTTCCGTATGCTTTGGCGCGTATTCCGCAAAACGGAGAAACGCGCGGCAACTTGGCTGCCGGCGGTCGCGGCGTGGCACAGGAATTGAGCGAGCGCGACCGTGAAATTGCAGAAACCCTGGCGCCTGAATTGAAACGCCGCGGTATTTTGCTTGCCGGTTTGGATGTCATCGGTAGCAACCTGACCGAAGTCAACGTAACCAGCCCGACCGGCTTCCAAGAAATCATGAAGCAAAAAGATTTCGACGTTGCCGCCATGTTTGCAGATGCCGTCGCATCTTGGGCGAAACCATAAACCCAAAGGCCGTCTGAAAATTAACCCGACCGTTTCTTTTCAGACGGCCTTTTCATGTTGAGTATATGATGAAACCATCTTCCTACGCTTCCGAGAAAAAAGGAAAAAACGGTATCAAGCGCATTATCAATGCGTTTGGTTATTCCAAAGACGGACTGGCTGCCGCGTATCGTTATGAAAGCGCATTTCGCCAAGTTTTTTGGCTGAACCTGATTTTAATTGTCTTGGCTTTGTTCCTTGATTTCGGCCCGGTCACCAAAATGGTGCTTGTTGTCGCATCGTTTATTTCACTGATTACCGAATTGTTTAATACCGCCATCGAGGCAGCTGTTGACCATACCTCTACTGAAAAACACGAGCTGGCCAAGCGTGCCAAAGATGCCGGTTCGGCCGCGCAACTGATGGCTTTGTTAATGTTATTTATTGTTTGGATTTTTGCATTAACTGCTTAGAAATGTGGTAATATGGTAATTCATTAGGATTAGATAGTATTACTTAATCTATATCAAAGTTTTCAGACGGCCTTCGGTTGTAAGATAAAGGCTGTATATCCCAGCCATTTGGCAAACATAAGGAGCAAAACATGAAAAAATTAATGGCAACCCTGATTCTGGCAGGCTTGGCAACTTCCGTATCTGCAGCCGGTATCCATATTGAAGACGGTTGGGCACGTTCTACCGTTGAAGGTATGAAAATGGGTGGCGCATTCATGAAAATCCACAACGATGAAGCTAAAAAAGACTTCTTGGTTGGCGGCAGCAGCCCGGTAGCCGAGCGTATCGAAGTACATACCCATGTAAACGACAACGGCGTAATGCGCATGCGCGAAGTTAAAGGCGGCATCCCGCTGGAAGAAAAAGGCGTAACCGAGCTGAAACCAGGCAGCTACCACGTTATGTTCATGGGTCTGAAAAAACCGCTGAAAGAAGGCGAAAAAGTACCTGTTACCCTGAAATTCAAAAACGCGAAACCTCAAACTGTCGAGCTGGAAGTGAAAACTGCACCGCAATCCGGCATGGATCACGGTCACGGCCATGGTCACGGTGGCGCGCATCAACACTAATTGCTTGAATTTGCATATAAAGGCCGTCTGAAAGTCATTGGGCTTTCAGACGGCCTTTTCTGTCGTTAAATCAAAATGTGCTAAAATCACGCTTTAAAAAATGTATTTAAAACCCACATTCCCCTCATGAATACTACCAACACACCAACAAACATCATCGTCGGCCTTTCCGGCGGCGTCGATTCATCCGTTACCGCGGCCCTGCTCAAACAGCAAGGCCATCAAATCAGCGGTGTGTTCATGCAGAACTGGGAAGATGACGACAACGACGAATATTGCAGCATCAAACAAGACTCCTTTGATGCCATTGCCGTTGCCGATATCATCGGTATCGATATCGACATCGTCAATTTTGCCGCGCAATATAAAGACAATGTATTTGCCTATTTCCTCAAAGAATACAGCGCAGGCCGCACGCCAAATCCGGATGTCTTGTGCAATGCCGAAATCAAATTCAAATGCTTTTTGGATTATGCCATTGAGCAGGGCGCCGATACCATTGCCACCGGACACTATGCCCGCAAAGAAGTTCGCAATGGCGTGCATTACCTGCTCAAAGGCTTGGATCAAAACAAAGACCAAAGCTATTTCTTGTACCGCCTCAAACCTTTCCAACTTGAGCGCGCGATTTTCCCATTGGGCGAGTTAGAAAAGCCTGAAGTCCGCCGTCTTGCCGAAGAATTCAAATTACCGACTGCAACCAAAAAAGACAGTACCGGTATTTGCTTTATCGGCGAACGCCCGTTCCGCGAATTTCTGCAAAAATACCTGCCGACCAATAATGGCAAAATGGTTACCCCTGAAGGCAAAGTAGTCGGCGAACACGTCGGCTTGATGTTTTACACGCTGGGCCAACGCAAAGGCTTGGGTATCGGTGGCGCAGGTGAGCCATGGTTTGTGGCGGCCAAGGATTTGACCAAAAACGAACTGATTGTCGTCCAAGGCCATGACCATCCTTTGCTTTATACGCAAAGCCTGATCATGAACGATTTGAGTTTCACATTGCCCGAACGCCCGAAAGAAGGACGCTATACCTGCAAAACGCGCTACCGTATGGCTGACGCACCTTGTACGTTGCGTTACTTGGATGATGAAACCGTCGAGCTTGTCTTTGACGAGCCGCAATGGGCGGTAACCCCCGGACAATCTGCGGTACTGTATGACGGCGATGTGTGCTTGGGCGGCGGTATCATCATGTCCACCGACAAGCCTGTCATTATTACTGCTTAATAAAAGGGCCATCTGAAAACGAAGCGGCGGATTGAAATAAAGCCTTTCAGACGGCCTCGATTTCAAAAAACGACTAAATAAAAGACTGATCAATATGGAAAAACTCTGGCTCAAAAGCTATGAACAAGGCGTAAACTCTGAAATCGATATTTCTCAATACAGCTCCATCAGCGACGTATTCCGTCAAAGTGTCGAGAAATTCGCGGATAAACCTGCTTTTCAAAACATGGGCAAAACGCTGACTTATGCCGAAGTGGGCAAGTTGGCTACCGATTTTGCTTCTTACCTGCAAAACGTATTGAAACTGCCGCGCGGTGAGCGTGTGGCGATTATGATGCCGAACGTTTTGCAATATCCGATTGCGCTTTTCGGTATTTTGCAGGCCGGTTTGGTGGCAGTGAATACCAATCCGCTTTATACGCCGCGCGAGTTGGAGCATCAGTTGAAAGACAGTGGCGCGACAACGATTGTCGTGTTGGAGAACTTTGCCAATACGTTAGAATTGGTGTTACCGCGTACGCAAATCAAACATGTGATTGTCGCGTCGGTCGGCGATATGTTCGGCATGATTAAAGGCGCGTTGATGAACTTCGTCATCCGCAAAGTGAAAAAAATGGTGCCGGAATACCGCATTCCCAATACCGTGACTTTTCAGACGGCCTTGAAGCAAGGTGCGGCCAATTCGTTCAAACCAGTCGAGTTGACGCGCGACGATACTGCTTTGCTGCAATATACGGGCGGTACGACCGGTTTGGCGAAAGGCGCCGTCCTCACTCACGGCAATATCTGCGCCAATATGTTGCAGGCAAAAGAATGGATTAAAAACAGCCTGCACGAAGGCAAAGAAACGGTTATTGCCGCGTTGCCGCTGTATCATATCTTTGCCTTGACGGTGAACCTGATGATCTTTGCGAATACCGGTTCTAAAATCATCCTGATTACCAATCCGCGCGACATGAAAGGATTTATCGGTGAATTGAAAAAAGAGCCGATTAGCGTATTCATCGGTGTGAATACCCTGTTTAATGCGATGGTCAACCGTCCAGATTTTGCCGAAGTCGATTTTTCCCGTTTGAAGCTGACTTTGGGCGGCGGTATGGCAACGCAAAGAGCCGTGGCGGAAAAATGGAAAAAAATCACCGGTACGCCGATTGTGGAGGCCTACGGCTTGACCGAAGCCAGTCCGGGCGTATGTTGCAATCCTTTGAATATCGAAGCTTACAGCGGCGGTATCGGCCTGCCTGTTCCTTCAACTGAGATAGAATTGCGCGATGCAGACGGCAAAGAAGTGCCTATCGGACAACCGGGCGAATTGTGGGTGCGCGGCCCGCAAGTGATGAAAGGCTATTGGAATCGTCCTGAAGAAACCGCCAAAGCAATCGATGCACGCGGCTTTTTGGAGACCGGCGACATTGCCGTGATGGATGAAAAAGGCTGGCTGAAGCTGGTGGACCGCAAAAAAGATTTGATTGTGGTATCTGGTTTCAATGTGTATCCGAACGAAATTGAAGAAGTGGTGGCCGGCAACGACAAAGTCTTGGAAGTCGCGTGTATCGGCGTGAAAAGTGAGAAAACCGGCGAAGCGATTAAGGTCTTCGTCGTACGCAAAGACCCGTCTTTGACCAAGGAAGAGCTGATCGATTTCTGCCGTAAAGAACTGACCGCTTATAAAGTGCCGAAAGACATCGAATTCCGCGACGAGTTGCCAAAATCCAACGTTGGCAAAATCCTGCGCCGCGAGCTGCGCTGATATATAGAATCAGTATGATAAGGCCGTCTGAAAACGCTATTTTCAGACGGCCTGAAGCTTTTGCCGTTTGCCAGAATATGCTGCTTCAAGTTAAAATCATACATTCCAACATGGGTATCACATCATGACTAAATTTATTTTCGTAACCGGCGGCGTTGTATCTTCTTTAGGTAAAGGTATCGCCGCCGCTTCTATTGCTACTATTCTCGAGTCGCGTGGCTTGAACGTGACCATGCTTAAACTCGACCCGTATATCAACGTTGACCCGGGTACCATGAGCCCGTTTCAACACGGCGAAGTATTCGTGACTGATGACGGCGCGGAAACCGACCTCGACCTCGGTCACTACGAGCGTTTCATCAACGCCACCATGACTCGCCGTAACAGCTTCAGTACCGGCCAAGTCTATGAAAACGTGATTGCCAAAGAGCGTCGTGGCGACTATCTGGGCGGTACCGTACAAGTAATTCCGCACATTACTGATGAAATCAAACGCCGCATCCATGAAGGCGCGGCCGGTTATGATGTGGCGATTGTCGAAATCGGTGGCACAGTCGGCGATATCGAATCTTTGCCTTTCTTGGAAGCCATCCGTCAAATGCGCAGCCAGCTCGGCCGCAACAATACATTGTTTGCCCACCTGAGCTATGTTCCTTACATTGCCGCCGCCGGCGAAATCAAAACCAAACCGACCCAGCATACCGTTAAAGAAATGTTGAGCATCGGTTTGCAACCGGATATCCTGATCTGCCGTATGGACAGAGAAATGCCTGCGGACGAGCGCCGTAAGATTGCTTTGTTCTGTAACGTTGAAGAACGCGCCATCGTGGGCAGCTACGATGTGGACAGTATTTACGAATGCCCTGAAATGCTGCATAACCAAGGCATTGACAGCATTATTACCGAGCAGCTCCAACTGAATGTCAAACAAGCCGATTTGACCGAATGGAAGAAAATCGTTCACGCGATTCGAAATCCGAAACATACCGTCAAAATCGCGATGGTCGGCAAATACGTTGATTTGACCGAGTCCTACAAATCATTGATCGAAGCCCTGAAGCACGCTGGTATTCACACTGAAACCGACGTACAAATTACTTTTGTCGACAGCGAAAGCATCGAGAAGGGCAATGGCGACGTTTCCATGCTCAAAGACATGGACGCGATTTTGGTGCCGGGCGGCTTCGGTTCACGCGGCGTAGAAGGCAAAATTGCCGCTGTACGATATGCGCGTGAAAACAACGTACCATACTTGGGCATCTGCTTGGGTATGCAAATCGCCCTGATCGAATACGCCCGCGATGTTGCAGGCTTGAAAGGTGCGAACTCTACCGAGTTTGACTTGAAATGCGCCGCGCCTGTCGTTGCCCTGATTGACGAATGGCAAACTGCCGACGGCAGCGTAGAAACCCGCGACGAATCTGCCGATTTGGGCGGCACCATGCGTTTGGGTGCGCAAGAAGTTGATCTCAAACCGGGCAGTCTTGCCGCAAAAATCTACGGCAGCGAACATATCCGCGAACGCCATCGCCACCGCTATGAGGTCAACAACAACTATGTTCCTCAGTTGGAAAAAGCAGGTTTGGTCATCGGCGGCGTATCCGCAGGCCGCGAGCGTTTGGTTGAAACCATCGAATTGCCAAATCATCCTTGGTTCTTCGCGTGTCAGTTCCATCCGGAATTCACTTCCAATCCGCGCAAAGGTCATCCTTTGTTCAGTGCGTTTGTAAAAGCCGCGTTGGGTAACAAAAAAGCCTGATTAATGTGATTGAAAAAGCACCCGTTATCCGGGTGCTTTTTTTGTTTTCAGACGGCCTTAGAAGTTATTTGTCTTCATTGACTTCGCGGTCGTTCAAAGGTTGTACGGGACGGTTGTTTTCTCCGCCGATAATGTCGCGCATGGCATTAAACTGCGCCGCATCTGCCTGAACCGGAGTTTTTAAGACAACCCAAGTAACGTTTTCGCTGCAAGGCGGCGTTGTCAGCGAGCCTTTCAGTTGGAAGGACTTGCTATCTTTAGGCAGCAGGGCTTGGATATTTAAGTTTTTCAACGTTACGGATTCGCCCGCCTTCAGTTTTTTTGCAGTAAGTGCGGACAGGGCAGGATTGTTTTTGCCCGGTTTAAATACAGAGCCGATGACTGCCAAAGTACCGTCTTCGGCTTGATGGACGAAATGCGCTTCCATCGGGAAATGTCTGCCTTTGAAAGTATGTTCGCTCGGCGTATGGAAGTGGAATTGTTTGAAGGTATAGGTTTTACCGTTAATCACGATAGTTTGAGCCTTGCCTTGCGGCGTGGCTTGAAGGGTATGGCCGTTATTTTCTACTTTGTAGTCGGCGATGTTGTAACGGTATGCCAGTTGTTTGCCTTTTACTGCTTTTGTTGTGGAGAAGTCCACTGGAGATTGCTGTTTGCCTGTTTTGCAGACAGCAAAGTCTTCACTCAAATCACCCCAGTGTGCAGCATCGTTTTCACCTGTGTAAGACCAATGTGCATGATGGGTTTCGGCGGATACCGTTGCAGTAGAGACAGCCATTAGCAAAGATAAAAAGAGATGTTTGTTCAACATAAGAGCTTCTATTTATTTATATTAGGTAAAATGAAAAATTTATACAAAATAAATTATCGATATAAAAAAGCTTTTTCATAATAAGAAAGTTAATGATAGTGGCAATTTGGGAATATTGGGTTGATATATGGCAAACATTTATCAAGCAATCATTTTTGATTAAATGATTACAATAATAGGGATGATTGTCTTTGTCGCAACTTTAAATAGGAAAGGCCGTCTGAACTTTGAACTGCACCCCAAAAGTTGGACATC
>NZ_KV821655.1:0-829 GCF_001815685.1 Neisseria sp. HMSC056A03 | reverse complement strand
TAGCGGCGGCAGCCCGGTTACTGTCGACGGTAGTGCCGGTACGGTTACCGGCCTGACCAACAAAACTTGGAATCCTGCCGGCATTGTCAGCGGACGTGCAGCCACGGAAGATCAGTTGAAAGCTGTAGCCAATCAGGTCAACAGTTCTGCAACCCACTATTACAGCGTGAACGACGGTGGCGGCGCACACGGTGGCAATTTCAATAATGACGGCGCGACTGGTCTTAACGCATTGGCTGCCGGCGTGGGTGCAAGTGCGCAAGATAATGATGCTGTCGCCATCGGTAGCGGAACGATCGCTCAAGGTAACGGCTCGATCGCCATCGGTGCGGCTGCCGAAGTCAGCGGCGCCACCGGAGCGGGCGGCATCGCCATCGGCGCGGCTGCCACCGCTAAGAACGGCGGTACGGCCGTCGGCTCCGGCGCGGATACCGGCAACGGCACGGCACTCATCCCCGGCCTGCCTAACCGTCTCAACAACAACCTAGCATTGGGCGATAGCGCGAGGGTTAAAAACGATACCAACTTCAACGTGGCATTGGGTTCGCTTTCTACGGCAGGCGATGCGGATTTGACCGCCGCCGCCTACAAGCCGAACGCAACTTCCGTCATTGCCGGCGACATCAACGAAGCCGGGGTTAAATATGGCGAAGTTTCGCTGGGCGGGGATACAAGCCATTTTATGGCTGGTAGCAAGATGTACCGCCGCCTAACCAATTTGGCTGCAGGTTCGGCAGATACCGATGCCGTAAACGTATCGCAGCTGAAAGCCGTGCAGGCTGCTTTGCAGGATCAGGCTCCGGTTGCATACACCAAAGCCGACGGCACC
>NZ_KV821654.1:0-40366 GCF_001815685.1 Neisseria sp. HMSC056A03 | reverse complement strand
GAAGGCGATGTGTTTGAACCTTTTGAAAGCCGCCAACAGGCTAAGTGCGCCTGTTGCCGCCTAAAAGGTGGCTGAGTGCCTGATTAATCAGGTATCCAAGGGGGATTAAGGGGGTATTTGAGTAGAATCAGTGGATATTTGAAATAAAAACAGCCGAAAACCTGTGTTTGGGTTTAGGCTGTTGGGGAAAAAGGAATTTTGCAAAGGTCTCGGTCCGGATGCCTGATTAATCAGGTATTTAAGGGGGATTAAGGGAGTATTTGAATAGAATTATTGGATATTTGAAACAAAAACAGCCGAAAATCTTTATTTAGGTTTCGGCTGTTAGAGGAAAGGCTTTTTTGCAAAGGTCTCAGGCCGTCTGAAATTTCAGACGGCCTTTTTATATCGAAACCAATCAGATTTTTCTGGTTTTCAACCAAGCCCAAAGCAGCAGCAATACGACAAAGCCGAAATACAAAATACTCCACACCGGCAGGGCAACGCCGAATAGATAGTCCGGCTCGGCGCAGTTGCCAAAACCGCGGACGATGGGTTCAAACCAATCGAACAAAGGCCAGTCGCGCAGGCGGAAAGTCCAAGGTGCGCCGCAAGAAGGGGCGGTGCCGGGCGGCAGGCTTTGCAGCCAAATTTGATAGGCGGCGACACCTGCTCCGTAAACGGCCGGAGCGGCAATCAACAATGCCGAGAGCGAGCGGGCAAATTTGGAAGATTGAGAACTGAATGCCGTAACAATGGCCAACAGCCCGACAGCCAATACGCACAAGCGTTGCAGGATGCACAATACGCACGGGTTCATGCCCAAAACGTATTGGGAAATAAAGGAGCCGCAGGCGGCAAATATGGAGAGGACGACTAAAAATAAAACAGTCTTGCGGAAAAAGTTCATAACGGAAAACCTTTCAGACGGCCTAGGCGCAAAACAGCCGATAAATAATGTTTACTTTAACACAAAACGCATATGCTTTTTTGGGATTGACGGTTTTTTGCGTATGTTTGTTGATGTTGCATAACCATAAATATGGAAACAAAAATGTGTTCCATATCGAAAAGGCCGTCTGAAATGTTCAGACGGCCTTTAGGGGAGAGACGTTTTATTTTTTCCCGTGAGATTTTTTGACATCTGCTTCAGTAATCGTACCGCCGCCATTATTAAAGGCGTTCATGATGTAAGTGGCAACGGCGGCGACATCGGCATCGTTGATGGCGGTAGCAGGCATAAAGCCGTTGTAGGATTTGCCGTTTACTTTAATTGGGCCGTTGATGCCTTTGGTCATGCTTTGCAACAGCACTTGCGGTTTTTTATTGATATAGTCGGACTGGAATAAAGGCGGGAACATGGCACCCCGGCCTTCACCTTTTTTACCATGGCAGGCAGCGCAGTTGGTTTCGTAAATTTTTTGTCCTTTGCTCATCAGCGCGGCATCAGCGGCAAAAGCGGTTGGAATGCTGAGCGCAGTTAGAAGGAGCAGGATAGGGCGGAGTGCAGTCATGATGTATTCCTTTTTGAGCGGTGTTTTTGATGGCCACACGCTTGGTTTGCGTTTTAATAGCTTGATGATAACGCTAAAGGCCGTCTGAAAGTAGATTTTTCAGACGGCCTTTGGTTTAGGTCAAATCCAGCCTTGCAGATTGACTCGACTTAATTGTGCAAGTGCGGTAATCCAGTCGGCGGAATCGTTGAGACAGGGGATGTAACGGTATTCTTTGCCGCCTGCGGCGTGGAATTGTTCGCGTCCCATAATGGCGATTTCTTCCATGGTTTCGAGGCAGTCGGCCAGAAAACCGGGGCAGAATACGTCGAGTTTGGTTGTGCCTTGTTTCGGCAGCTGATCAAACAGGGCTTGCGTGCTGGGCTTGATCCATTGGGATTTGCCAAACTGGCTTTGGAAAGAAACGATGTATTCTTGTTCGGACAAGCCCAATGCCTGTGCCAACAGCTTGGCGGTATGGTGGCACTCGTCAGGATAGGGGTCGCCGTCATCGTGATGTTTTTGCGGAATGCCGTGGAAACTCAACATCAGTTTTTCGCTGCGTCCGTTTTGAGCCCAATAGGCTTCAATATGCTGCTTCATGGCTTGAATATAGGCGGCATCGTCGTAATAGCGGGAGACAGTGCGGACGCTCATTTGGTTGCGTTGCAGTAATAACTCTTGAAACACTTTGTCCAAAGCCGCGCCGGTAGAAGAGCCGGCATATTGCGGATAGAGAGGAATGACCAGCAATTTGCCCACGCCTTGGGCTTTGAGTTCCGCCAAAACATCGGCAACGCTTGGATTGCCGTAAGTCATGGCATGACGGACGATGACATCGGGCAAATGTTTGGCCAGGGCTTCTGCTTGGCGGTGTGTATAAACCTCAAGCGGCGAACCTTCTTTAAACCAAACTTTTTCATAGGCATGCGCGCTTTTTTTGGGGCGAAAAGTCAATACCAAGCCGCGCAATATCGGTTGCCATAAGAGCTTTGGCAGTTCGACAACACGTTGATCGGACAAAAATTCTTTCAAGTAAGGCTTTACTGCGGCAGCAGTGGGCGCGTCAGGCGTACCGAGGTTGAGCAGCAGGACGGCGGTACGGTTTTGTGCAGTGTAGGCTAAGGGCGGTTCGGTATGGAAACGGGACATAATTGTGCTTTATTAATTGAGAATATTGAGGCCGTCTGAAAAGCAGTTTGAATCCAAACCTGATTTCAGACGGCCTTTAAAAGGATTAATCCACACCGCGGGCACGGTTTTCATGGAATTGCGCCTGCCAATCGGTAAATTTGCCTTGTTCGATGGCTTCGCGCATTTCTGCCATGATGACTTGGTAGAAGTGCAGATTGTGGATGGTGTTGAGCTGTGCGCCCAAGATTTCGCCGACTCGGTGCAGATGGTGCAGGTAGGAGCGGCTGAAATTCTGACAGGCGTAGCAGGTGCAGCTTTCATCAATCGGACGCTTGTCGAGTTTGTGTTTGGCGTTTTTGATTTTCAAATCGCCAAAACGGGTAAACAGCCAGCCGTTACGCGCATTGCGGGTAGGCATGACGCAGTCGAACATATCCACGCCGTGAGCCACGCCGTACACCAAGTCTTCAGGCGTGCCGACACCCATCAAATAATGAGGTTTTTGTTCCGGCAGGATAGGGCCGACAGCGCGCAACATGCGGTACATTTCGGGCTTGGGTTCGCCAACGGACAAGCCGCCGATGGCCAAGCCGGGGAAGTCGAGCTCTTCCAAGCCTTTCAGCGATTCTTCGCGCAAATCTTCATACATCGCGCCTTGTACGATGCCAAACAGCGCATTCGGGTTTTTCAGGTCTTCAAAAGCCTTTTTGCTTCGTTCCGCCCAGCGCAGGCTCATTTGCAGCGATTTTTGCGCTTGGCTGTGCGTTGCCTCGCCCGGGGTGCATTCGTCCAACTGCATTACGATATCGGAATTCAACACAGTTTGGATTTTCATCGACACTTCGGGGGAGAGGAACAGTTTGTCGCCGTTGATCGGGCTTTGGAATGTACAGCCTTCTTCGGTCAGCTTACGCATGTCGGACAACGAAAATACTTGGAAACCGCCCGAGTCGGTCAAAATCGGCTTATCCCAGCCGATAAATTCGTGCAGGCCACCGAATTGTTCGATGACTTCCAAACTTGGGCGCAGCCACAGATGGTAAGTGTTGCCTAAGATGATTTGCGCTTTGATGTCATGCAGGTTTTGCGGGTTCATCGCTTTGACCGAACCGTAAGTGCCGACCGGCATAAATACCGGCGTTTCGATTTTACCGTGGTTCAGTTCCAAAGTGCCGCGTCGGGCATGACCGTCTTTTTTGTGTAAGGTAAATTTGAGCATAGCAATAATAGATTGGACGTTCGCGTGTGTGCGAAATGAAAGGGCAGATTATAAAGGATTTTTCGTTGGTTGACGGCTGGATTTTATCTTTGTCAAAACAATGCTTCAGACGGCCTGAATGATGAAGGAAATAAAAAATGAGGTATAAATCAAACAAAAATATTCAGGCCGTCTGAAAAGTATTTACAGATGCTTGCAAAAGAGAACACGCTTCGTTACAATAAGCGACTTAGATGAAGGCACATAGCTCAGTTGGTTAGAGCACCACCTTGACATGGTGGGGGTCGTTGGTTCGAGTCCAATTGTGCCTACCAAATTTCCATAACGGCTTTATGCCGTTATTTTTTAATGTTTTGGAGCTTTCTGATGTTGAACATTACCTTGCCGGACGGTTCGGTCCGCCAATATGAATCACCCGTTACCGTGGCGCAAATTGCAGCGTCTATCGGTGCAGGTTTGGCAAAGGCAACGGTAGCGGGCAAGGTTAACGGTAAATTGGTGGACGCTTGCGATCCGATTACCGAAGATGCCCACGTTCAAATCATTACGCCTAAAGACAAAGAAGGTGTGGAAATTATCCGCCACTCCTGCGCGCACTTGGTCGGTCATGCGGTCAAGCAGCTCTACCCAGATGCCAAAATGGTTATCGGCCCGGTGATTGAAGACGGGTTCTATTACGATATCGCAACTGAAAAACCATTTACGCCTGATGATGTAGCCGCCATCGAAGCGCGCATGAAAGAGTTGATTGCACAAGACTATGACGTCATTAAAGTGATGACGCCTCGTGCAGAAACCGTCAAAATTTTCCAAGATCGCGGCGAAGAGTACAAATTGCGTCTGATTGAAGACATGCCTGAAGTGGAAGCGATGGGTATGTATCATCATCAAGAATACGTCGATATGTGCCGCGGTCCTCACGTTCCCAATACCCGTTTCTTGAAAAACTTCAAGCTGACCAAGCTGGCAGGCGCATACTGGCGCGGCGACAGCAACAATGAAATGTTGCAACGTGTTTACGGTACGGCTTGGGCAAGTAAGGACGAATTGAAAGCCTATATCCAACGCATCGAGGAAGCGGAAAAACGCGACCACCGTAAGCTGGGTAAACAATTGGATTTGTTCCACCTACAAGATGAAGCGCCGGGCATGGTGTTCTGGCATCCTAAAGGCTGGGCTTTGTGGCAAGTGATTGAGCAGCATATGCGCAAAGAGCTGAATGCTGCCGGTTATAAAGAGGTGAAAACACCTCAGATTATGGATAAAACCTTCTGGGAAAAATCCGGCCACTGGGAAAACTATAAAGACAATATGTTCGTGACCAGTTCAGAAAAACGCGAATACGCGGTTAAACCGATGAATTGTCCGGGTCATGTGCAAATTTTTAATAACGGCTTGCGCTCATATCGCGATTTGCCAATGCGTTTGGCTGAGTTCGGTTCTTGCCACCGTAATGAACCAAGCGGCGCATTGCATGGTCTGATGCGTGTTCGCGGTTTTGTGCAGGATGATGCGCATATCTTCTGTACCGAAGATCAAATCGTTGATGAAGCACGTGCATTCAATGAATTGCTGGTTCGTATTTACAAACAATTCGGCTTCCATGATGTTGCTGTGAAGCTGTCTCTCCGCCCTGAGCAACGTGCAGGTTCTGACGAAGTTTGGGATAAGGCCGAACAAGGTCTGCGTGACGCATTGACCGCTTGCGGCGTAGAGTGGGAAGAGTTGCCGGGCGAAGGCGCATTCTATGGTCCTAAGATTGAGTACCATGTTAAAGATGCTTTGGGTCGCTCTTGGCAGTGCGGTACTCTGCAGTTGGACTTTGTATTGCCGGAGCGTTTGAATGCCGAGTATGTAACAGAAAACAACGACCGTGCGCGTCCCGTAATGTTGCACCGTGCTATTTTGGGTTCGTTGGAGCGCTTCATCGGTATTCTGATTGAAAACCATGCAGGCTCATTCCCATTGTGGCTTGCGCCGGTTCAAATGGTGATTATGAATATCACCGAGAACCAAGCAGATTATTGTCGCGAAGTGGCTGCCAAGTTGCAGGCGGCGGGCTTCCGTGTCGAATTGGATTTGCGTAACGAAAAAATTGGTTACAAAATCCGTGACAACAGTCAATACCGTTTCCCTTATCAAATCGTTGTCGGCGATAAAGAGAAACAAGAAAACAAAGTTGCGGTACGCCGCAAAGCAGAAGACTTGGGTTCTTTGAATGTAGATGATTTTATTGCGCAATTGCAGCAAGAAATCACTGACGCCCTCGTCAATCATTAATTTTTATAGGAGTATTCATCATCGCTCAAGAACGCGAAGCACGAATCAATGGTGAAATTACCGCCAAAGAAGTGCGATTAATCAGTGAGTCAGGCGATCAGCTTGGTGTCGTTTCAGTTCGTGAAGCTCTGGCTATGGCCGAAGAGCAAGATGTCGATTTGGTAGAAATTTCCCCGACTGCCAAACCGCCCGTATGCAAACTGATGGATTACGGTAAATACAAATACCAACAAGCCAAGAAGCGCGACGAAGCCAAGAAAAACCAAAAGCAGGTACAAATCAAGGAAATTAAATTCCGTCCGGGTACTGATGAAGGCGACTATCAAATCAAGATGCGCAACATCAACCGCTTCCTTGCCGATGGTGACAAAGTTAAAGTGACATTGCGTTTCCGCGGTCGTGAGATGGCACACCAACAATTGGGCGCCCAACTGCTTGAACGCGTAAAAGAAGAGTTGGCTGAAGTGGCACAAATCGAGTCCTTCCCTAAAATGGAAGGCCGCCAAATGGTGATGATGATTGCGCCTAAGAAAAAATAAAGCTATAATGCAAGGCTTATTTCGATTGCCGCTCGAAATAAGGTTTAATTAGCGGCAAAAACCGTGGTATTTTGGGTTCCAAGTGTTTGAAATTTATTTCAAAACCCCTTATACCTTATCTAATAACGAATGGAGTTTTCCAATGCCTAAAATGAAAACCAAGTCTAGCGCGAAAAAACGCTTTAAAGTACTGGGTAACGGTGGTGTAAAACGCGGTCATGCGTTCAAAAGTCACATCCTGACCAAAAAAACCACTAAAACTAAACGTCAATTGCGCGGCACCGCTATGGTTGATTCACGCGATTTGGCTTCTGTTGCTAAAATGTTGCCCTACGCTTAAGGAGTTTAGAATATGCCACGCGTAAAACGCGGTGTTACCGCTCGTGCTCGTCACCAAAAAGTCTTCGCGTTAGCCAAAGGCTACCGCGGTCGTCGTAAAAACGTTTACCGTGTTGCCAAACAAGCGGTAATGAAAGCCGGTCAATACGCATACCGTGACCGTCGCCAACGCAAACGTCAATTCCGTCAACTGTGGATCGTTCGTATCAACGCAGGTGCCCGTGAAAATGGTCTGTCTTACAGCAAATTCATGAACGGCCTGAAACGCGCTGCTATCGAAATCGACCGCAAAGTATTGGCTGATTTGGCTGTATTCGACAAAGCTGCATTTGCACAATTGGTTGAAAAAGCTAAAGCTGCTTTGGCTGCTTAATTCGATAAGATTATTTAAAAAGGAAGCTTATGCTTCCTTTTTCCTTTTTTTAAAGAAATCCTATGTAGTTGATTTTCTTTCTTTAAACTCTATTTTTTTATACTAATTTGCGATAAAATAGGCCTCTCTTATCAAACGGATTGGCCGCAATAAGACAAAAGGCCGTCTGAACGGGTTTGCAATCAAATCCAACAGACGGCTTTGTTGTTTCAGACGACCTGCCATCAACAAACAGACGATAAACCACCATGGAAAATGTAAACCGTATCGTTGCGGAAGGTATTGCCGCTATTGAAGCCGCGCAAGACTTCAATGCCTTAGAACAAATTAAAGCACGCTATCTTGGTAAAACCGGCGAATTGACCGGACTTTTGAAAACTTTGGGTCAAATGTCTCCTGAAGAACGTAAAACCATAGGCGCGCACATCAACGAATGCAAAAATCAGTTTCAGACGGCCTTTAATGCCAAACGCGATGCCCTGAATGAAGCCAAGCTGCAAGCCCAATTGGCTGCAGAAGCCTTGGATATTACTTTGCCGGGCCGTGCGCAAGAATATGGCGGTTTGCATCCAGTTACTTTGACTTTGCAACGTGTGGTCGAGCTGTTTCACGGTATGGGTTTTGAAGTGGCGGACGGCCCTGAAATCGAAGACGATTTCCATAATTTCCAAGCCTTGAATATTCCTGCAAATCACCCTGCGCGTGCAATGCAAGATACCTTCTACGTTGAAAACGGCGACGTTTTGCGCACACACACTTCGCCTATTCAAATCCGCTATATGCTCGACAAAAAAGAGCCGCCTATCCGCATTATTGCTCCCGGTCGCGTTTACCGCGTGGACAGTGACGCCACTCACTCGCCTATGTTCCATCAGGCCGAAGGTTTGTGGGTAGAAGAGGGCGTAACTTTTGCCGACTTGAAAGCAGTGTTCACTGACTTTATCCGTCGCTTCTTTGAACGCGATGACTTGCAAGTACGTTTCCGTCCGTCTTTCTTCCCGTTTACCGAGCCTTCTGCCGAAATCGACATCATGGGTGAAAACGGCAAATGGTTGGAAGTAGGCGGTTGCGGTATGGTACATCCTAACGTGTTGAAAAACGTCAATATCGATCCTGAAAAATATACCGGTTTCGCCTTTGGTATTGGTCTCGACCGCTTCGCTATGCTGCGTTACAACGTGAATGACTTGCGCCTGTTCTTCGATAATGATTTGAACTTTTTGAAGCAGTTTAAATAAATTTCAAATAATCCCAATGGATAAATTAACCCCAGAGCAGCGCAAAAAATGTATGCGTGCCAACAAAAGTAAAGGGACGAAACCTGAGCTTGCATTGGCAAAGGCGATGTGGGCTTTAGGGCTCAGGTATCGGAAAAATAGCGGAAGCATTTTTGGGAAACCTGATTTTTCGTTTAAAAAATATAAAGTTGCCGTATTTGTCGATGGAGAATTCTGGCACGGTAAGGATTGGGAACAGAAAAAAGCGGAAATAAAGGGAAATCGTGAGTTTTGGATTGCCAAAATTGAGCGCAATATCCAAAGGGATATAGAAGTAACAGGCCGTCTGAAAGCCGAGGGCTGGACGGTTTTACGTTTTTGGAGTAACGATGTCGTTAAAGATACAACCAGCTGTGCAGAAAAAGTCAAAGAAATCATCCGGGCAAGAAGAATTGATTTACAAAAACGAAATTAAGGGTAGTAATCAAGGCGAATATTTGGAAGAAAAAGCAGCGCAATACTGCCTTTTTGAAAACAGTGGTACTTTTCAGACGGCCTTGAAGCCCAAATTTACCTTTATCGATTTGTTTGCAGGTATTGGCGGCTTCCGCATAGCGATGCAGAACTTGGGCGGAAAATGTGTGTTCTCGAGTGAGTGGGACGAGAAAGCCAAACAGACGTATGAAGCCAATTTCGGGGAAGTACCGTTCGGTGATATTACTCTGGAAGAAACCAAACAATACATTCCGAAGCAATTTGATGTGCTGTGTGCGGGTTTCCCCTGTCAAGCTTTTTCGATTGCCGGTCGGCGCGGGGGGTTTGAAGATACGCGCGGCACATTGTTTTTCGATGTGGCGGAAATTATCCGCAGGCATCGTCCCAAGGCATTCTTTTTGGAAAACGTAAAAGGACTGACCAATCACGACCGAGGCAGGACGTTGCAGACGATATTGAATACTCTGAGGGAAGATTTGGGGTATTTTGTACCCGAGCCGAAAATTGTCAACGCAAAGGATTTCGGCGTGCCGCAAAACCGCGAAAGGATTTTTATTGTCGGCTTTCGGGGAGATACCAATATTAAAGATTTCGAATATCCCGAACCGACAGGAATTCAGGTAGCCTTTAAGGATATACGGGAAAAAGATACCGTGCCAACAAAATATTATTTGTCCACCCAATACATCGATACTTTAAGAAAACACAAACAAAGGCATGAGGAAAAGGGTAATGGGTTCGGATATGAAATTATTCCCGATGACGGGATTGCCAATGCGATTGTCGTCGGCGGTATGGGAAGGGAGCGGAATTTGGTAATCGACAAGCGTATTACCGATTTTACTCCGACCACCAATATCAAAGGCGAGGTAAACCGTGAAGGAATCAGAAAAATGACTCCGCGCGAATGGGCAAGGCTGCAAGGGTTTCCTGAAGAATTTAAAATCCCGGTTGCAGATGCTTCCGCATACAAACAATTTGGTAATTCGGTTGCTGTGCCAGCGATTCAGGCTACAGCTGAGCGGATTTTAATAAAACTTGGGCTTAAGGATTAATACTATGAGCAGTGGCAAAATACAAAGGATTGTTAAGGAGTTAATTCATAATTATCCTATTCAGCCAAATTGGTTGGCAAGTGAGTTTATTAGAAATTATTGGGAAAAATATAAAGAAGAATATGAAAATAATCAATCTATAAATGGAGGGGTGTTCGAGCAGTTAATTATTTTGTCATTGTTAAGAGAAAATATTAGTCCCATCTATACTCAAGCCAAATTAGCCTTTGTTCCTAATGTTAATTTAGACATTGTTTTGTATAACAGAAAGACACCAATAACAATTAGTGCCAAAACAACTTTAAGAGAACGTTGGAAACAAGCAGATTTAGAGGCTATGGCAACCAAGTATGTTCATAGACAGGCAAAATGTTATGTTTTAACTTTGTCTGAGTCTGAAGTCGTTGCTCGAAGAAGGGACTCTAACAGTTATATGGGAATTGATTCGTTTGTGCTAGCTCATACAGGGGAATATGATACTTTAATAGAAGAGTTGAAACTTATTCATATTTCGGAAAGTGAGAGTATTAGAGTTATTGAAACAGACCAACGAATTTATAATCAAGATACAATTCAAGAAATATACGAAATTTCTTTTTAATTAAATGAATTAGTAGATATTTACTTTTTAAAAATTTGCAGTATATGCTGTTTGAAATATTAAATATTTTCATACGGTTTCATAAAAAGAGAGTTAAACCATGCAATTCTCCTACTCATGGCTGAAAACCCAAGCCAATCCTGATCTTTCTGCCGATAAACTGGAACATCTTTTGACCATGGCCGGTTTGGAAGTGGAAGAAATCGATACTGCCGCCCCTGCTTTCAGTGGTGTGGTTGTTGCCGAAGTAAAATCCGTTGAAAAACACCCTGATGCAGACCGTTTGAACGTTACCCAAGTTGATGCCGGTACGGGCGAGTTGGTTCAGATTGTTTGTGGTGCGCCGAATGTCAAGCCGGGTATTAAAGTGCCGTGTTCGTTGCCGGGTGCCGTTTTGCCGGGTAACTTTAAAATTAAGCCGACTAAAATGCGTGGTGTGCCATCAAACGGTATGCTGTGTTCGACCAATGAACTGGGTTTGCCTGATGATGGTGTAGACGGTCTGCACATTCTGCCTGAAGATGCGCCTATCGGTACCAATATCCGTGAATACTTGGATTTGGACGATACGCTGTTTACATTGAAAATTACGCCTAACCGTGCTGATTGCTTGAGTGTTAAGGGCATTGCGCGTGAGGTTTCTGCGTTGACTCAATGTGCGTTTACGCCTGTTGAAATTCAGACGGCCTCTATCGGCAGTGAGAAAAAACAGGCTGTCCGTATTGATGCACCGGCTGACTGTGGCCGTTTTATCAGTCGCGTGATTGAAAATGTCAATGCGAAAGCGGCTACCCCTGATTGGATGAAACAACGTTTGGAGCGCAGCGGTATCCGCAGCATTTCCGCATTGGTGGACATCGGCAACTATGTGATGCTGGAAATCGGTCAGCCTATGCACGTTTTCGATGCTGACAAGCTGTCAGGCAGTTTGATTGTCCGCCGTGCTCAAAATGGCGAGACTTTGGCGTGTCTGAACGAGAAGACGGTTACTTTGGCTGACAATACACTGGTGGTCGCTGATGAAAAAGGTGCGTTGAGCTTGGCCGGCTTGATGGGCGGCGAGGCAAGCGCGGTTTCTGATAAGACGCAAAATATTGTGTTGGAAGCAGCTTGGTTTGCTCCGGAGATTATTGCCGGTAAATCCCGTCAATATGGTTTTGGCTCGGATTCTTCTTTCCGTTTTGAGCGTGGCGTGGATTACTGCTTGCAAGCTGATGCTATTGAGCGTGCTACCGAATTGGTGGTGCAGATTTGCGGTGGTGCAGCCGGTGAAATGGTTGAAGCACAAGGAAAATTGCCTGAGGCAAAACAGGTTGAATTGCGTTTAGGTCGTCTGAAAACGGTATTGGGCGTTGAAATTCTTGCCGAGCAAGTCGAAATTATCTTGCAACACTTGGGTTTGCAGCCTGAGAAAACCGCAGAAGGCTTCCGTGTTACTTCTCCTAGCTTCCGTTTCGACATCGAAATCGAAGCCGATTTGATTGAAGAAATCGGCCGCGTTTACGGCTATGAAAATATCCCTGACGATTACACGTCAGGTCGTCTGAAAATGCTGGCGCTGCCCGAAACCCGCCGTCCGCGTTTTGCGGTTTATAACGAAATGGCGGCGCGTGGCTACCGCGAAGTGGTCAGCTATGCCTTCGTTGACGAGCAGTGGGAACTCGATTTTGCCGCCAACGCCAACCCCATCCGCCTGCAAAACCCGCTGGCGGCGCAGTATGCCGTGATGCGTTCCACGCTCATTGGTGGCTTGGTGGAAGTTTTGCAAAACAATCTGAACCGCAAGCAAAACCGCGTGCGCGTGTTTGAAATTGCCCGCGTGTTCAGCAAAGGTTCAGACGGCCAGTTTGTGCAAAACGAACGCATCGGCGGCTTGTGGTACGGCGCGGCGATGCCCGAACAATGGGGCGAGAAAACGCGCAACGCGGATTTTTACGACATCAAGGCAGATGTGGAAAATCTGTTGAAAAACAAAGATGTGAAATATCTTTCCCCTAAGCCGACATATCGTGAGAAAAATATTGTAGAGAAAAATACTGATATTGAAGCGAATACAGTAAGTGGTGCAAAAGCAGGAGCTGTTATAGGTGGTATGGCAACAGGACTATCCAGTCTTATAGATGTATTTGATGGGAAAAAAACTCTTGGTGAGGCAGTACGAAATACCGTTGGTGGGACATTAGCAGGAGGGATTGCTGGTGGGATGGTTGGCAATCTTGTTGGTCAGGAGGAAGCGGGAAAAGGTATCCCATATTTAGAAAGCATGGAATATGCGCATCCTGCATTGCATCCAGGGAGAAGCGCATTCATCGTTGTGAATAATGCGATTGTTGGTTTTCTTGGAGAATTGCATCCGAAATGGCTGCAAAAATACGACTTGCCGCAAGCGCCGCTGGTATTTGAAGTCGACATGACAGCGGTGTTGGGTCGTGAGAAAACCCGTTATCAGTCCGTATCCAAATTCCAACCTGCACGCCGAGATTTGGCATTTGTAATGCCTGAAGCTGTGACGCATGATGATTTGTTAAATGCCCTGAAAGCGGCGGCGAACAAGTTGGTTCAAGAAATCAGCGTGTTTGACGTTTACCGCGGTACGGGCGTGCCTGAAGGCATGAAGAGCGTTGCCGTCAAAATCATTTTGCAAGATATGGAAAACACGCTGACAGATGAAGTCATCGAGCCTTTGGTTGCGAAAATGATTAAAGCGGCAGTAGAAATAGACGCACAACTTCGCGCTTAAAATAAGATAAAAGTTGTCGCCAAAAATCACCAATAATATTTGATTTTTGGTGAGGACTTGATTTTTAAAAGAATTTTGGTAATAATTGCACCAGTTTGAATGAAGGTAAACACATGACACTAACTAAAGCAGAATTGGCTGATATTTTGGTCGACAAAGTCAGCAACGTCACCAAGAATGATGCCAAAGAAATCGTCGAGCTCTTTTTTGAAGAAATCCGCAGCACTTTGGCGCGTGGTGAAGAAATTAAAATTTCCGGTTTCGGTAATTTCCAATTGCGCGACAAACCTCAACGCCCTGGCCGTAACCCTAAAACAGGCGAAGAAGTGCCGATTACCGCACGCCGTGTGGTGACTTTCCATGCCAGCCAAAAACTCAAAGGCATGGTGGAGCATTACTATGACAAACAACAATAATCCGGTTATTCCTGCCAAGCGTTATTTTACGTTGGATGAGATGTGCCAATTGGTGCAAATCAGCCCGGCTCAGTTTGCTCAATGGCAACATGAAAATAATGTTGTAATTGGATACGGTGGCGATCGATATACGCGTTCAGATGTAGTTAAGTTGTTGAAACTGAAAGATACGTTTGAACCATATATCGATACGTTCAGCCGTGGCGCTTTGGATGCAAACGGCAATCCTGCCGCCAATGCCGAAGAAGTGCGTCATGGTCTGATGCAGGTTTTGTCTGATTTGGAGCGTCATCTGGGTTCTGAACAACAAAACCACCATGTCGAGCTGTAATCGATAGGGAAATTGTGATCAAAAGTGCGAAGGCATACAAAGATTTGCATAATTGATTCTAATAAAGGCTGTTTGAATGATTTTCAGACGGCCTTTATTGTTTTATATTGCTTTCAAAATATCAGAATCTTGATTGCAAATGATTCTATGAAATAGCCGTAAATGTTATACTTAGCCTCTTGTTTGCCGATTGGGAAGAAACAGTCATTAGATAATGCGGATAGATGCCGCCTTTTCATGGCAGACTGAGGTTTTAAAATAAATGTAACGGTAGAATAAACAGGCTGCCGGACAACATTCAAATCGATGAAATGGATAGCAGAAAATGAGCAGAATCCAACAAACTTTCTCAGCGCTCAATGGCGCAAAAGCACTGATTCCTTATATTACGGTGGGTGATCCCAGCCTTGAGACAACCTTGGCATTGATGCATAGCCTGGTGGCTAATGGTGCTGATATTTTGGAACTAGGTGTGCCGTTTTCTGACCCTATGGCGGATGGCCCGACTATTCAACGTGCGGCTGAAAGGGCGTTGGCAAATCATGTTTCTTTGCGCGATGTATTGGAAACAGTACGCTTGTTCCGCCAAACCAATGATAAAACGCCGGTTGTGTTAATGGGCTATTTGAACCCAGTACATAAAATGGGCTATCAGGCGTTTGCGCAAGCGGCTGCCGAAGCAGGTGTAGATGGCGTGTTGACCGTGGATTCTCCGGTAGAAACCATTGCGCCTTTGCATGAGTCGTTGAAAGCGCAAGGTATTGATTGTATTTTCCTTATTGCGCCAACGACAACTGAGGAGCGTATTCAAACGATTGCCAAAGTAGCCGGCGGTTTTGTGTATTATGTATCGCTCAAAGGCGTGACTGGTGCGGCAAGTTTGGACACTGAAGAAGTTTCGCGTAAAATAGAGCTTTTGCGCAAATACATTGATATTCCGATTGGAGTCGGCTTCGGCATCAATAATGCGGAGAGTGCGCGTAAGATTGGTGCGGTAGCGGATGCCGTTATTGTCGGCAGTCGTATCGTCAAAGAGATTGAAAGTCACGCAGGTAGCGAGGCCGAAGCGGTAGGCGTGTTGGTTAAAGAGTTGAAAGACGCGATTCGCTAATATTTTTTATTCCATTATTTCAGACGGCCTTACATTCAACAGGTCGTCTGAATTCTGAATTCCAAGGAGTCATTCATGAGCTGGCTAGATAAAATTCTTCCTCCGAAAATTAAAAACCGAAGCAGTTCGTCCAGCGTCCCTGAAGGCCTGTGGCACAAATGTCCGTCTTGTTCGGCAACGGTTTATTCAACCGAGTTGAAGCAAAACAGCGAAGTCTGCCCGAAATGTAATCACCACAATCCGCTTTCTGCGCGCGAACGTTTGAATCTGCTTTTGGATGAAGAAGGCCGTGAAGAGATTGCAGCCAATATTAAACCGACCGACCCGCTGAAGTTTAAAGACAGCAAAAAATATCCTGACCGCCTCGCGGCTGCGCGTAAAGCAACCGGCGAAGACGATGCTTTGGTTGTTATGAAAGGCACCATGAACGGCCTGCCTGTCGTTGTGGCTGCGTTTGAATTCCGTTTTATCGGCGGCTCTATGGGTTCGGTCGTGGGTGAGCGTTTCGTTCAGGGGGTACGTCGTGCCGTTGCAGATAATTGTTCGTTTATTTGCGTGGCGGCTTCCGGTGGTGCGCGTATGCAGGAAGGGATTAACTCTTTGATGCAGATGACGAAGACCAGCGCGGCTTTGCATTTGCTGACTGAAAAACGTCTGCCGTTTATTTCCGTATTGACCGACCCGACCATGGGCGGCGTATCTGCCAGCTTTGCCTTCTTGGGCGATGTGGTTTTGGCAGAACCGAATGCTCTGATTGGTTTTGCTGGTCCGCGCGTTATCGAGCAGACTGTACGCGAAACCTTACCGGAAGGTTTCCAACGTGCAGAATTTTTGTTGGAGAAGGGCGCAATCGACCAAATTGTCGATCGTCGTTCCATGAAAAAACGTATCAGCAATTTGATTACTTTGTTGCGTCATGAAAGTAAAGTAACTGCTGCTTGATTAGCACAATAAGAAAGGCCGTCTGAAAGTAATATTTCAGACGGCCTTTTTGATTATTGATGATTAAGCAGTCAATGCGGCTTTCAAAACCTTGTTGACTTCACCCATGTCGGCTTTTCCGGCCAGACGGGTTTTCAGTACACCCATAACTTTGCCCATATCGGCCATGCCTGATGCACCGGTTTCTGTAATGACTGCTTCAACGACAGTCTTGATTTCTTCTGCGGACATCATTTGCGGCAGGTAGCGGTTGAGGATTTCGATTTCCGCGTTTTCTTTATCAGCCAAATCTTGACGGCCGGCTTCGGTATAGATTTTGGCGCTGTCTTTGCGCTGTTTCACCATTTTGGTCAGGATAGAGATGACTTTTGCGTCATCGGCTTCAGTGCGCTCATCTACTTCAAATTGTTTGATGGCGGCATTAATCAGGCGGATGGTGCTTAAAGACACTTGGTCTTTGGCACGCATGGCGGTTTTCATGTCTTCGGTTAATTGTGTTTTTAGGCTCATAATGTTCTCACTTTATATAAAAAATGCCGTCTGAAAAACAAAACACACCGCAAAGCAGCCCTTGCGGTGTGTTGTTTATCACAGGGCAGGCCTGTAATTAGTACATTTTAGGAGGCAGTTGTTGGCTGCGCAGACGTTTTTGCAGACGTTTGGCTGCAGCAGCTTTTTTGCGTTTGCGTTCGGTAGTTGGTTTTTCGTACGCTTCACGGGCGCGCAGCTCGGTCAACAGACCGGTTTTTTCTACGGCACGTTTGAAACGACGCATGGCAACTTCAAATGGTTCATTCTCTTTAACACGAATAGCTGGCATTTTATTTCCTTTAAATTTTGTTCAATCAAACCGTTGTAAGAAATAGAGGACGGTTTGTCATAATAGGGGAGTTGTTGTATCGCTGGTTTGCTTAGGGCAGGGCGGGATACGCGCCGTGATGTAAACATCACCTCCTAACAAGTCGGCTTTTGCCGTGCAAGTGACCTTTTCGGTCAGAAACAATCGGGCGATTATCTTATAAACCCGATAGTCTGTCAAGATTGCAGGCCGTCTGAACGTTGGATTCTGTCTCACTTTTTAGACGGCCTATCGGGTATTAATAGCGGCCGGGAACCGTACCCATACGTTGTTTCAACGAAGTTTGCGGCTCATTGAACAATGACGCGTAATAAGTCGCGTTGGTCATGACTTTTTTCACGTAGTCACGGGTTTCGGTGAATGGGATGGTCTCGGCGTAGATGGCGCCTTCCAAAGGAGAAGAAGCCTGCCAGTTGCGGGCGCGGCCGGGGCCGGCATTGTAGCCTGCGGTGGCCATTACTTCGTTATTTTGCAGGCGGCGTTTGGCATCTGCCATGTACCAAGTACCCATGCGGATGTTGCCGTCCATGGTGTAGAGTTCGCTGCTGCTCATGCCGATTTTGCCGGCGATTTCGCGGGCGGTTGCAGGCATGACCTGCATCAGGCCTTGTGCGCCGACGCTGGATTGCGCGCCCATGACAAAGCGGCTCTCTTGGCGAATCAAGCCGTAAACCCATGCAGGGTCAACGCCTGCCTGTGCGGCATAGCGGACGGTAATATCCTTAAATGGCGAGAGATAGCGCAGTTTGTAGTTGAGCTTATGGTCGGTACGGTCTGCGCTGTTGATTGCCATGTCGTAGAACTGGTTGTCAAAAGCGACTTGTGCGGCAGTCAGCAGGTTGTCTTCATTGAAGTCGCGGGTGGCAAAACGCCATTCTGCCTGTGCCTGACGGCGCATTTTGGAGTCGCCGTTGCTTTGGCTGTTTTTAAACAGAACCAATGCGCGTTTGATGGCACCGTCTTCGCTCATGCGGCGGACGTCTTTGGCATCGGCATCGGAAACGTTGTTGCGCGTATTGATGCGGCGGCCCAATTCTTCACCTGCCATTACGGCGTAGAAATTGCGGCCGGAAGCGGCAGCTTTTTCATACATTTCTTTGGCTTGGTTGCTTTTGCCTTGTGCGGCAAAGCTGCGGCCCAGCCAATATTGCCATGTCGGGTCTTTTTGCAGTTTTTCAGGCATATGCTGAATCACGCTTGCCAATTCATCCCAACGCTGCAGGCGCAAAGCGGCGCGTGCGTACCATTCCAATTGTTCGTCGGTCAGTTGCTTGTGGTCGGAAACGCGGCCGTAGTAGCTTAAAGCAGTCGGCATGTTTTGGCTTTGTGCATGGTAGTGGCCCAATACGCCCCATGCGAAGCTGCGTTGTTCGCGGCTGAGGCCGGATTCCATGTCGGACAGGGTAGCGGCGGCAGAAGCGGATTTGCGTGCATCTTTGCCGATCACGTTCAACAGGCTGTATTCGGTCGCACCTTGCGCGCCACCTTCAAAGGGGCTGCCCAATGCGGCGGCGAGGTTGCGTGCATCTGTGGTTTGACTGTTGCTCAATAAGCCGCGCACGCGACGCCATGCGTCGTTGGTGTTCAGACGGCCTGAAGCTGCCGCGCTTTCAACCAAGCGGGTACAGCCGGCAGGCAGTTTGCCGGTCACGCGAACCAGCTCGGCGGCTTTGCTGTAATTGCCGCTGCTCAAATCGGCATAACATTGCACTTCTTGTGCGACTCCGGCGGCATTCAATTTACTGAATTCTTGACGGAACAAATCCCATTGGCCGCGCGCGCCCAAGGTTTTCAGCCATTCGTTGCGGACGTTTTCAGCCATTGCGCTGTCGCTGGCTTGGGATAAAAATTGTTGTACCCATGCATCGTCGCCGCGTTTGGCGGTATCGATGGCGCTTTGGTATTGGCTGTAATCGGACAGGATTTTGGACTCGCTGTCGGCGTGGCGTGAAGGTATAGAAGTAGATTTAGGCTGAACGACGGTTTCGGTATTCGAAGCAGTCGGTGTGTTTTGGGTGGCGCACGCCGATAAAACAGCGGCGGTAATCAAGCTGAGGGAGAGAGGGAAAAGACGTTGAACGTTCATTGGATACTGTGTCGTTTTTAGAATCAAAATAGTTGCTTATTTTAAATGAATTATGCGGAATAACCGAATTACAAACTGATATTTACATTTTCAAAGCCAGGAAATGATTAAGGCCGTCTGAAATATGAAACACTTTTGAGGTATTCCTAATTCAGACGGCCTTTTATGAAGGAAGTCGTCAATCGGGTTTGTGTTCGATATAGTCTTGCGGTTTGTCGGCTTTGCTGGTGCGCGTAACCGTATATTCGCCTTCGATAATATCTTCATTATCTTTGGCGGAGCTGTAAGTCTGGCGGCTTTGGAAAGACTGTGTAGAAGAAACGGCCGCGTTGCCTTTAAACGGAATCAGCAAGAGCAGGGCAACGGCGGTTGAAATAAAACCGGGGCTGAGCAGGAAAACCGCGGCGGCAGTATAGCGAATCGGCCACAGCATCTGATAGAGGGAAATGTTTTGTCCGCTGCGGACGGCTGCGCCTGCGAGCAATAAGCCGGAGATGCCGGTATGGCGCAGCATAAAGATACCGCTGATAAAGCTGAGAGCCATCACAAACAGCGTCCAACCGCCGCCAAGCCAGTCGGCAACCCAGACGATGGACATGATTTCCAAAAAGATTAAAACCAAAAAACCGATTCCAAAATACTGCATAAGAGTTTCTTCCTTCATTCAACGGATAGTGTCGATTGTCTTCTATCTAGATAAAGATAAACCTTATTTTTTCAAGCAAATGCTGTGTGAAAAAGGGTAAACGGGCGATGAGGCCGTCTGAACGGAGATAAAAAGAAGAAAGATGTTTCAGACGGCCTTTAGATATTCTATCGCATCACATTGTTCCAATCGCTTTCAAAATAACTGACGAGAATTTGGTTGTTCAAATAATTTGCTTCAACCTTGCGCCTTGCCATATCGGGCGGAAAGCGGAACATTTCGGCAACGGTTTGAGCATTGAGATAGCGGGTGGGTACGTCGAATTTTTGCGGAATGGGGAAGTTTTGGTCAAACCCTGCCAACACAAATCCCCATTCGCCGAAGGAGGGGACGTAAACGTGATAAGGCGCGGTGGAAAGGCCGGCGGCTTCGAGGGTGGCAACGACCGACCAGTAGGCGTTGGGGGCGAAGTAGGGCGAGGTGGATTGGACGACGATTTTGCCCTGCGGCTGAAGATGGCGGGCGACGAGGCGGTACATGGGGACGGAGTAGAGTTTACCCAGCGAGAAATTGGACGGGTCGGGTAGGTCGATGATGATAACGTCGAATTTTTCAGACGACGCTTCCAGCCATTTGGCGGCATCGTCGTTGACGACGTGCATTTTGGGATGGGACAGTGAACCTTGGTTGAGCGCGCTCAAGGTGGCGGAGGTTCTAAAAGTGGTGGTCATGTCGGGATCGAGATCGACCAAAGTAACATTTTTGACCTGCGGATATTTCAAGACTTCGCGTGCCGCCAATCCGTCTCCGCCGCCGAGAATAAGGACGCGTTCGGCATGGGGCACCATCTGCATGGCAGGCAGAACGAGTGCTTCATGGTAACGTGCTTCGTCGCGTGAGGAGAATTGCAGGTTGCCGTTGATATAGAGACGGGTATCGTCTTTCCAGCGTGTAACGACTAGCCGTTGGTAGGGAGAATGGCTTTGATAGACGACGGGATCGCCGAAATAGCTTTGTTCGGCTTTAAAGGAAATACGGTCGGCGTAGGCAAAGAGTGTAATGAGCGCGGTCAATACGATAAACGCACGTGTACGGATGGCGTGATAGCGGGGCAATTCGGCTTTGAATACGCGCGCGGTCAGGTAGGCGACGGCGGCGTTGAGGATGCCGAACAAGAGGGCGGAACGCGCCATGCCGAGTTTGGGGGCGAGCAGGAGCGGGAAGAGCAGGGAAACGGCGAGTGCGCCCAAGTAGTCGAAGGTCAGGACTTTGGCAACGAGTTCTTTAAATTCTGCGCCTTTGAGGTTTAACACGCGCATGACCAAAGGAATTTCCATGCCGACAATCATGCCGACAATCAGTACAAAAGCGTAGAGCAGGGTGCGGAACGGGGCAGCGGATAAACCGAAGGCCACAAATAATGCCAGCGCGGAAATGCCGCCGATGATGCCGACCAGAAGTTCGATTTCGATAAAGCGGTGCAATACGTCTTTATCTTTAATGTATTGGGTCAGGTGTGCGCCGATACCCATTGAAAACAGATAAAGCCCGATGACGGAGGAAAACTGCAAAATACTGTCGCCCAAAAGATAGCTTGCGAGCGCGGCAATGATGAGCTCGTAAGCGAGGCCGCAGCTGGCGACGATAAAAACGGAGATGATGAGGGTGCGGTGGGCGTTCATGATGACGTTTTTGTTGCTTGAGTGTGGGCAATGTAATGATTTTTAAGGTGGGCTGCAAGTTTATTTATAGGATGTAGAAAAGGCCGTCTGAACAATTGTTTCAGACGGCCTTTAATCTGTCAGGCATTAATAGCGGTGTTTGAATACCATGCCCACTGCGTAAGAAGATTTTTTCGGCAAATCTTTGTCGTATTTCGGATTGACGTTTTCTTTCAACCAGCCGGCGCCGAGTGTGGCAGTTGTCCGTTTGGAGAAGCTGTAATCAGTGCTGACGGCAACGTGTTTGTAGTCTTCGCCGATAGAACTTTTACCGTAGGCGAAGCCGATTTGAGGTTTGAAATTGCCTACCTTGTATGAGCCGGACACCATAAATTCTTTGGTGTTGTTGATTTCTTTGTCGTAAGAACCAGCTACGTTGCCTGCCGCATCTTTCCATACGCCCCAGCAGCTGAAGCCGTCGCAAGTGTTTTTGGCGTATTGGAACGCGGCATCGACGGAGATTTTGTCTTTGCTGTATCCGGCCATGAATGCATGGGCTTGGAAGTCTTTGGTTTCGGTCGGAGAGTCGTTGGGTGCGTATTCGGCAGCGTAGTGGGCGTTAAAGCCGTTGTTTGGGTGGTTGTAGTCCACACCCCAGCCGAAAACCCAGTCGCCGTCACGTTTTTTGTCCGGATTCCAGTCGTTGTTGTTGCGTGCGGCATTGGAACCAGGGGAGACGTTGAATTTGAATTGGAAACCGTTTTTCCAAGGAGACTCATAAGCCATAGAAACGCGGCGTTGGCCGAAGCGGGAAATTTTGCCGAATTCCAGAATCGAGCTGTTGGTGTCGAACGGGTTCAGATAAATGCTGTTCATGGGTGTACTGATGTAACCCATTTTGACGGTACCAAGGTTTTTGTAGCTGTTGAGCGCGACGTATGAGTCGGCAGTGCCCCAGCCGCCCCAGCGGTCGGAATCGAAGTAAATAAAGGAGCCAAGTTGCCATTTCAGCCATAAGTCGTTGTTGAGTCGTACTTCATCGGAGAGATAAAGACTGGAACTTTTATCGGAAATGGTTGTATTGGTTACGCCGGTTTTATTGTTGTGCTCGACCTCGGTCATAATGTATATGGTACCGTTCATTTTAGGTTCGGCGTGGGCAATGCTCATGGAAGAGCCGATGAGGGTAATGGCAACAAAACAAGATAACTTGTTCATTTTGTTCTCCTTTTATGTCTTTTTCTTAATTGGGGACGGGGTATTCGGATAATCTTATTTGACAAATTATAAAAAATCAATACATTTGTAATTTATCGTAGGATAAATTGAAAAATAGTTTTCAGTTACGTATTTTTGTGTTAATTTGCCAACAATCTTGGATGGCTCACTATTATCCTGATGGAATATGTGGTTTAAAACACTATTTTCATGACTTGAAATAGATGATTTAACTGCACTGGAAAAATTCTAAATAAATGTAGTCGAGTGTAGTTTGAATCATTAGGCCGTCTGAAAAAGAAGAATACCCAAAAGAAGGAATGAAATATGGCCGGAAAAACCTATCCGCTGTTGGTTGCATCATTGGCTGCCGTATTCGCGTTGTCGGCGTGCAGCCGCGATGTCAAGCCTGCTCCTGAGTTTAAACGTACCGATTATGAGCGCGTGGTGGTCAGCAACGGCGTCGAGCCGGGTACGCTGGATCCTCAGATGAGCGGCGATATGGCGGCCGGTGCGATTATCCGTCAGTTGATGGATGGTTTGGTCGGTACGGATGCCGAAGGCAAAACCATTCCTGCTTTGGCGGAAAAATGGGAGAGCGAGGGAGAGCGTATTTGGACCTTCCATCTGCGTGATGCCAAATGGAGCAATGGCGATCCGATTACTGCCGAAGATTTTGTATACAGCTTCCGCCGTCTTGCCGATCCGGCCACTGGCGCACCTTTTGGCAGCTATTTGGTCGATGCACAAGTGGAAAATGCGGAAGATATATTAAACGGCAAAGCCAAGCCTGAGACATTGGGCGTCAAGGCGTTGGACGCGAAGACCCTGCAATTTACGCTGATTGCGCCCGTGCCTTATTTCCCCGATATGCTGATTCAGCAATTCACGTTTCCGGTTCACCGCGCCACTGTTGAAAAATATGGCAATAAGTGGACACAGCCCGGTCATTACGTTTCCAGTGGCGCTTATCTTTTAACGGATTGGAAAGTCAACAGCCACATCAATATGGAACGCAATCCCAATTATTACGATAAAGACAAAGTGGCCATTCCGAAGGCGGTTTTCTTATCAGGCAGCGGCGAGTACAACCGTTATCGCGCCAATGAAATTGATGTGACTTACGGCATTCCCAGTGATCAGGTCAAAGTGGCGGATATTGAGTTTCCGGGACAAGTGAAACGTACAACTTCTTTATGTAGTTGGTATTTGGAGCCGAACCACGAAGCAGCGCCGTTTAACGATCCGCGCGTCCGCAAGGCGCTCAATATGCTGACGCGCCGCGACATTGTCGTCAAAGTGGGCGGCCGTGGCGATACGCCTGCGTTCCAATTGACGCCGCCGCAAATGCAGGGCGTGATTCCTGTTTACCCTGAGTGGAAAGAGTGGACGCCTGAAAAACGCATCGAAACTGCGCGCAAACTGTTGAACGAAGCAGGCTACAACGATGACCATCCGCTTGAGTTCGATATTTTGTACAGCACCAGCGAAGCGTCCAAAAAACAAATTACTGCCGTGCAGTCGGTGTGGAAAGCCGCCATTCCGTTTATCCGTCCGACTTTGTCCAACGAGGAATGGAAAACTTATTTGGATACGCGCGCGCAAGGCAATTTCAAGGTTTCGTTCAGCGGCTGGTGTTCCGATTTCAACGATCCAGCAGGTATGCTCAATATCTTGAAATCTAACAACTCAAATAATGCATTCCGCTACAAAAGCGCGGCGTTTGACACATTTATGAACAATACGCTGAAAGATGGTGTCAGCAAGGAAGCACGCAGCCAGCTCTATGCCGATGCGGAGAAGCAGCTTCAAGAAGACGCTGCACTGATTCCGCTGTATCATCAGGTTGAAGTGCGTATGGTCAAACCCGATATTATCGGCTATTCCGACAAAGACCCTTTGCGGAACTACACGGTCAAGAGCTGGTCGTTCGCACCGAAAAAATAGATTGATTATAGACAGCACAAGTTTTCAGACGGCCTTGATGACAGAGGCCGTCTGAAACAACAGGAGACATAACACATGAAATCTGTACAACAACGTTTGTCCGCTTTACGCGAAGCCATGAAAAAACATGGCGTGGACGCGTTTGTCATCCCTTCTGCCGATCCGCACCTTTCCGAATACCTGCCCGAGCATTGGCAGGCACGCCGCGATTTTTCCGGCTTTACCGGTTCGGCCGGCACTTTGGTGGTGACCGCCGATAAAGCAGGCGTGTGGACGGACAGCCGCTATTGGGAACAGGCAGGCCAACAGCTTGCGCCAAACGGCATCGAGCTGCAAAAAATGGGTGTTGATGCGCCTTATACCGAATGGTTGGCACAAAATCTGCCCGAGGGCGCAGTGGTCGGCGCGCCTGCCGATATGTTCGCACTCAGCGGCGAGCGCGGTTTGAAACAGGCACTTGCCGCCAAAAACATCCGCCTCGAATATCCTGAAACCTTGTTGGACGAAGTATGGGACGACCGTCCTGCATTGTCGACTCCGGAAATCTACGTTCACCATCCCGACTACGTTTCCGAAACTGCAGCCGAAAAACTGGCCCGTATTCGTGCGGCCATGAAAGAGCAGGGCGCAGATGCGCATTTGGTTTCTTCTTTGGACGACATCGCTTGGATTACCAATCTGCGCGGCGATGATGTGCCGTTCAACCCCGTGTTCTTGTCCCATTTGTTTATCAGCCAAGACAAAGCTGTATTGTTTACCGATGCAGGCCGTCTGAAAGCCGAATCTGCCGAAGCTTTGAAAGCAGCAGGTTTTGAAGTATTGCCTTATGCGCAAGCGGCGGACTATTTGGCAGGCGTTAAGGGCGCATTGCTGATTGATCCGAACAAAACCGCGATCGGCACTTTGCGCCGCCTGCCTGAAGACGTCCGTTTGATTGAAACCATCCACCCAAGCACATTCTTCAAATCAGTCAAATCCGATGCCGATATCGCCCATATCCGCAATACCATGGCGGAAGACGGCGCGGCATTGTGCGGCTTCTTTGCCGAGTTTGAACAAATCTTGGCAGACGGCGGCGAATTGAGCGAGCTGGACATCGACGGCATGCTCTATAAACACCGCAGCCAACGTCCCGGCTTTATTTCGCCAAGTTTCGACACCATCGCCGGCTACAATGCCAATGCCGCATTGCCTCATTACAGCGCGACACCGGAAAATAACAGCAAAATCAAAGGCGACGGTATGCTGCTGATTGACTCCGGCGGCCAATACTGGGGCGGTACGACCGATATCACGCGTGTGGTGCCTGTCGGCAATCCGAGTGCGGCCATGAAGCGCGACTACACTTTGGTGTTGAAGGCGCATATTTCTCTGGCGGAGACCATTTTCCCTGAAAACATCAAAGGCCCGATGATTGATGCCATCTGCCGCAAATCGCTCTGGCAGGCGCAATGCGATTACGGTCACGGTACAGGTCATGGCGTGGGCTATTTCCTCAATGTGCATGAAGGCCCGCAAAGCATTGCCGTTGCCGCCGTGCCGCAACCGCATCACGCGATGAAGTCAGGCATGCTGACTTCCAACGAGCCGGGTCTTTACCGTCCGGGCAAATGGGGCATCCGTATCGAAAGCCTGGTAATCAACCGTCCGGTTGAAAACCCAGAGGAAACCGAGTTCGGCAAATTCCTGTATTTTGAAACCGTTACCCTCTGCCCAATCGATACGCGCCTGATTGATACCAAACTGATGACCGGCAGCGAAATCGAATGGCTGAACCAATATCACGCCGAAGTGCGCCGCCGTCTCGAGCCTTTGACAGAAGGCGCGGCCAAAGCATGGCTGATCGAACGAACCGAACCTTTGGCGCGTTAACGTGAAAGGCCGTCTGAAACGGCGGATACCAAGTTTCAGACGGCCTGATAACAACAATTATCTACAAACTACAAAACCTTACCCGACTCCGAATAAAAACAATAACCCGGTCGGAATAGAGAGAGAAACCGGCGCGGCGACGTTACAGATGCCTGCTGCCATTCATCCGATTTCCGCTTCAGGTCAGCTTTGTTTTCACGAGTCCGGTATGTTCAGACAGGACAGCCTGATTATGTTGAAATTCATCATCAAACGGATATGTGCTTCCATCCCGACCATGCTGGTGTTGATTACCGTATCGTTTTTCCTGATGCGGCTCGCGCCGGGCAGCCCGTTCACAGGCGAACGCAACCTGCCGCCTGCGGTCATGGCCAACATCGAAGCCAAATACCACCTCAATGATCCGATGTACCTCCAATATTTCCACTACCTCAAACAATTGGCACAGGGGGATTTGGGGCCGTCGTTCAAATATAAAGATTTCAGCGTTAATGAGTTGCTTGCCCAATCCCTGCCGGTATCGGCGGAACTCGGCTTCTACGCCTTTCTGATTGCCGCCATCTTCGGCATGTTTATCGGCATCATCGCCGCCTTAAAACAAAACAGCTGGCTGGATTATGCGCTGATGAGCGGTGCGATGACCGGTATCGTCGTTCCCAGCTTTGTGATGGCGCCGGTATTGGTACTGGTGTTTGCCGTCAGACTGCAATGGCTGCCTGCCGGCGGCTGGAACGATGGCGCACTGATGAACTTGATTCTGCCCGTTGTTACTTTGTCCATCGGTTATGTATCCAGTATCGCGCGGATTACGCGCGGCGCGATGATTGAAGTATTGAACAGCCCCTTTATCCGCACGGCACGCGCCAAAGGCCTGCCCATGAGCCGCATCATTCTGCGCCATGCGCTGCGTCCCGCCATGCTGCCGATTGTTTCTTTCTTAGGCCCGGCATTCGTCGGCATCATCACCGGCTCCATTGTGATTGAAAACGTATTCGGTATTCCCGGCGTCGGACAATTGTTTGTCAACGGCGCGCTCAACCGCGACTACGGCATGATTTTGGGTTTAACGATTTTGGTGGGCATTATGACTATTTTGTTCAATGCCATCCTTGATATTCTGTATGCCATTATTGATCCGAAAATCCGTTATTAATCCCATTTGTGCAAAGGCCGTCTGAAATGTTCAGACGGCCTGAAGAAAGAATAAAAAGCGAGAGAGAACATTATGTTATTCAAAAAGAAGCAAATTCAGGCCCTCGCAGAGGCAGCAGAATACGCCCAAGTACACGGCAAAAGCCTGTGGAGCGACGCATGGCGGCGTTTTAAACAGAACAAAGCGGCGGTGTACAGCATTATCATCCTGTTGCTGATCAGCATTTTTGTGATTGTGGCGCCATGGATTGTCCGCTACACCTACGACTTTACCGACTGGGACAATATGCAGATTCCGCCGTCCTTTTCTACCCATCACTATCTGGGTACGGACTTGCTCGGCCGCGATTTGCTGTCGCGCGCGGCAACCGGCGGACGTATTTCCTTGCTGGTCGGTGTGGCCGGCGCATTGGTGGCCGTTGTCATCGGTACGCTTTATGGCGCGATTGCCGGCTTTATCGGCGGTAAGCTCGATTCGCTGATGATGCGCTTTTTGGAAATTTTGAACGCGTTTCCGTTTATGTTTTTCGTGATTCTGCTGACTACGTTCTTCGGCCGCAACCTGCTTTTGATTTTTGCCGCCGTGGGTTTGGTGTCTTGGCTGGACGTGGCGCGTATCGTGCGCGGTCAAACTTTGAGCTTGAAGCATAAAGAGTTTGTCGAAGCGGCGCGTGTGAGCGGCGTGGCGAAACGTAAAATCGTAACGCGCCACATTATTCCGAATGTTTTGGGCGTGGTGATGGTGTATGCCTCTTTGCTGGTGCCGGGCATGATTATGTTTGAATCCTTCTTGAGCTTTTTGGGCTTGGGCGTGCAAGAGCCGATGACCAGTTGGGGTTCGATGTTGCAAGAAGGCGCGATTTCTATGGAAGCCGCACCTTGGCAGCTGCTCGTGCCGAGTTTCTTCTTGGTAACCACTTTGTTCTGTTTCAATTTTATCGGCGACGGCCTGCGCGATGCGCTCGACCCGAAAGACCGCTAAACCACAACCAAAAGGATAATCAAAATGACAAAACAGTTACTGGTTGTAGAAAATCTGGACATCAATTTTGAATTGCATGAAAAGAACGTGCACGCCGTGCGTAATGTCAGCTTTAAAGTGGCAGAGGGCGAAACATTGGCTTTGGTCGGCGAGTCCGGTTCGGGCAAGTCTGTAACATCTATGTCCGTTATGCGCCTGCTGCCTGAGAAATTTGCCCGATATAGCAAAGATTCGCGCATTACTTTTGACGATATTTCCATTTTGGATGCAGATGAGAAAACCCTGCGTGATTTGCGCGGCAACCGCATCAGCGTGATTTTCCAAGAGCCGATGACCTCGCTCAATCCGTTTATGCGTATCGGTGCGCAGCTGATTGAAGCGGCGCGTGTGCACAATAAAAAGCTCGGCAAAAAAGAAGCCGGGCAGAAGGCATTGGCATTGCTGGAGCGTGTGGGCATCAAAGAAGCCGAACGCCGCATGAAGCAATATCCGCACGAGTTTTCCGGCGGTCAGCTGCAACGCATCATGATTGCCATGGCGCTCATCAATGAACCTGACCTGCTGATTGCCGACGAACCGACCACGGCTTTGGATGTGACCATTCAAGCCGAGATTCTCGATTTGCTCCACGATTTGCAACAGCAAATGGGCATGGCGATTATCTTCATTACCCACGATTTGGGTTTGGCGGAGCACTATTCCAAAACCGTCTGCGTCATGCGCAACGGTGAAATTGTCGAGCGCGGCAAAATCAAAGAAGTATTTGCCCATCCGAAACACGAATATACCGCCGAGCTCATCAATGCCATTCCCAAAGGCATGAAAGAGCCGGAAGAAAACAACGCCGGTGTGTTGATTGATGCCGATAATGTCAATGTTTCTTTCGTATTGAAGCAAAACTTTTTCGGCAAACCGCTCAAAACTTTTGATGCCGTCAAAGGCATCAGCTTCAAAATTAAAGAAGGCGAAACATTGGGCGTCGTCGGCGAGTCCGGTTCCGGCAAATCCACGCTGGGTAAAGCCGTCATGCAGATGCTGCCTTATACCGGCCATATCTCCTTTGAAGGCAAAGACCTGAAAAACTATACTGCCGAAGAAGCACGCCGTCTGAAATCGCAACGGCAAATTGTGTTCCAAGATCCGTTCGGTTCGCTTTCCCCACGCCTGACCGTTGGCGAAATTATTGGCGAAGGTTTGACGGTTCATCATCCTGAAATGACCAAAAAAGAACGTATCCAGCGTGTTTTGGAAGTCATGAAGGAAGTGTCCCTGCCGCTTGACGCGCTCAACCGCTATCCGCATGAATTCTCCGGCGGCCAGCGTCAGCGTATCGCTATTGCACGCGCCGTTATCCTGCGCCCGAAATTCATCCTTTTGGACGAGCCGACCTCTGCACTTGACCGCTCCGTACAATCCAAAGTGGTCGAACTTTTGCGCGATTTGCAGAAGAAATACGGTCTGACTTATATGTTCATCAGTCATGATTTGTCTGTCGTGCGCGCTGTCAGCGACAACGTGATTGTGATGAAGCAGGGCGAAATGGTTGAATACTGCAGCGCGGATCAGATTTTCCACCATCCGCAAAACGATTACACCAAACGTTTGATTAACGCCGCATTTGATTTGTAGAAAAGGAAAAGGCCGTCTGAAGTAGTTTTCAGACGGCCTTTGGTTTTGTATTTGGTTATAAACAGGGAAGGGGTACTTGGATAGGTATAAAGTTTAAAAGGCCGTCTGAAACCGGATAGGGAAGTTTCAGACGGCCTTTTGTTTATCGATAATGTTGACCCGTCAACATAAACTTAAATTTCAAAAGGACAAAAATAAAAAAGACTTGAATCAATCAAGTCTTTATATCCTTATCAAGAATGGCGGAAGCGGTGAGATTCGAACTCACGGAGGGCTATCAACCCTCGACGGTTTTCAAGACCGTTGCATTAAACCGCTCTGCCACGCTTCCATTCTTGAAGCCGTAATATTAATGGAACTTACGGCCTTTGCCAAGAGGTATTTTAGAAAAAATATCTAGGATTCTGTTTTTATTTAGATTGTTCTTCACGCATGAATACCCATTCGGCTTCGTTTGAAGCTGCTTCATTGAATGAATAGCCCTCGTAATCGAAATTTTTGAGCATTTCAGGCTCGGTAATGCCGTGTTCTGCCGCGTAGCGCACCATCAAACCGCGCGCACGTTTGGCGTAGAAGCTGATGATTTTGTATTTGCCGTTTTTCTCGTCTTTAAAAATCGGCGTAATCAGGCGTGCGTTGAGTTTTTTGGTGTTGACGGATTTGAAATATTCTTGTGAGGCGAGGTTGATTAAAACGTCGCTATCGGCCTGCTTCAGCGTTTGATTGAGCAGGTCGGTAATTTTATCGCCCCAAAATTCGTAGAGGGTTTTGCCGCGCGAGTTGGCAAAGGCCGTGCCCATTTCCAAGCGGTAGGGCTGCATCAAGTCGAGCGGGCGCAGTACGCCGTATAAGCCGGAGAGTAGGCGGACGTGTTGTTGCAGGTAGTCGATTTGTTCCGGTTTGAGCGTATCGGCGGCGATGCCTTCGTAGACATCGCCGTTGAACATAAATACGGCTTGTTTGGCGTTTTCAGGGGTAAACGGCGTGTGCCATACGGCATTGCGTTCAGTATTGAGCAGGGCGATTTTGTCGGAAACATGCATCAGCTCGGCGATTTGTTGAGGGGCAAGCTGGCGCAACTCCTGCATCAGGATTTCTGCTTCGGGCAGAAGGTCGGGCTGGGTAAAGCTGCTGACGGGGGAAGGGTCTTTTTCGTTGAGGTTTTTGGCTGGGGATAAGACAAAAAACATGATAATTTCGGCTTTTAAATGAATAATGTGTAGGATTGTAGGTTTAAAATCGGGGAAGAACAAGACGGGATAAACGCATTAATTGAATGCTTTTATTGAAACGTATTTCTGTTGAAAGTAAAATTCGAAGCTTCCACCTGATTCTGACATTTCTATTTGAGGAGAATATCATGTCTAAAACCATTATCCATACCGACAAAGCCCCTGCCGCGATTGGTGCATACAGCCAAGCAGTCCGTGCAGGCGACACGGTTTATATGAGCGGTCAGATTCCTTTGGATCCGGCTACGATGACTGTGGTCGGCGATGGCGACTTCCGCGCAGAAGCAGTGCAAGTATTTAAAAACCTGCAAGCCGTAGCCGAAGCGGCCGGCGGTTCTTTGAACGATATCGTCAAACTCAATGCTTATTTGACCGATTTGGCCAACTTTGCCGTATTCAATGAAGTGATGGCTGAATTTATCGAACAGCCTTTCCCTGCGCGTGCGGCAGTTGGCGTGGCCAGCCTGCCTAAAGGCGTTCAGGTTGAAGCAGAGGCAGTATTGGTTTTAAATGCATAATTGATGTTTTCAGACGGCCTGGGCTGGGCTTGAGGCCGTCTGAAAATAAAAACAACGGAAAACAATAATAATGGCACATTACGCAATCGGAGACATTCAAGGCTGTTTTGACGAGCTGACTTTGTTGCTTGCCAAAATCGGCTTTAATCATGGTACGGACACCCTTTGGCTGGTTGGTGATATTGTCAATCGCGGCCCGAAGTCCTTGGAAACCCTGAAATTTGCCAAAGAGCATGACAGCAGTGTGCAAATGGTTTTGGGCAATCATGATTTACATCTTTTGGCAGTCGGTTGCGGTGAAGGAACGCTTAAGCGCAGTGATACGGTTGAGCCGATTTTGACCCATCCCGATAGTTATGCCATGCTTGACTGGCTGCGTCATCAGCCGCTGTTGGTGCGCGGTGACAGACATGTGATGGTGCATGCCGGTATTTTGCCGCAATGGTCGGTTGATAAAGCCGAAAGCCTTGCCCGTGAAGCTGAGGATGAATTGCAAGGTAAAAAATACAGGAAATTTTTTGGCAAAATGTACGGCAACAAGCCGACCGAGTGGACGGACGATTTGACAGGCTATGAGCGCCTACGCATGATTATCAACGTCTTTACCCGTATGCGTGCGCTGACGTATAAAGGCGAGTTGGATTACGAATATAAATCCACTCTGAAAAAAATGCCGCTTTACCTGCGCCCTTGGTTTAAAGCGCCTGATAGGCAGAATTTGGATTATATTACCGTGTTCGGACATTGGTCGTCATTGGGCTACGTTAATACCGATCAGGTCATTGCTTTGGATACCGGCGCGTTGTGGGGCGGAGAGCTGACGGCGGTCAATTTGGATACCAACGAAGTGATACAGGTACCGTCCTTAGGCGGATTGGATTGGAAAACGGCATTGAAATAGTTTGGATAAGATAAAAGGCCGTCTGAAATGTTTCAGACGGCCTTTTCGTATTGGTTAATCCAAAGAAGGCAGGAGTTTGTCCGGATTCATAATGCCATAAGGGTCAAGCTGATTTTTGATGGCATGCATCAGAACGAGTTCGGCCTGTGTACGCACACGGGGCAGCCAATGTTTTTTGATGATGCCTACGCCGTGTTCGGCGGCAATCGTGCCGTGGCAGGCAAGGATGTTTTCATAAACAATGGTATTGACGGCGTCTTCGTATTGGTAGGCTTCGTTGCTCAATACGTTGGGCAGGAATGTATTGTAATGCAGGCTGCCGTCGCCTAAATGTCCGAAGCAGACAATTTGTATGCCGGGAAAACGGGTTTCCAGGGCAGGGGCGCATTGGCGGACAAAGGCGGCCACTTGGGCGATAGGGACGGCAATGTCGTGTTTGATGCTGGTGCCGAGTTTGCGTTGGGAAGCGGAAATATTTTCACGCAAGGTCCATAAGTCGGAGCGCTCTTGCTCGGATTGCGCCAAGATGCTGTTTTCCCATCCGTTTTTATAGAGAAATTCGGCAAGTTTTTCATCCAGTCCGGCATCGGAAACGGAATCTGCAAGTTCAATCAAAATATGCCATTCCGCATCGGCAGGCTTTTTGAGTTGGCTGAATTCCGAAGATAAATCGAGGGCAAAGCGGCTGATCAGCTCGAAGCTGGTCAAGCGTTCGGCAAAATGGCCTTGCACCGCAGTTAAAAGCGAGACGGCGGATTCAATATCGTCTAAACCTACCCATGCGGTTGCTTTGGTTTTGGGTTGGGCAAAGAGTTTGAGTGTGGCGGTGGTAATGATGCCCAATGTTCCTTCGCTGCCGATAAAAAGATGGCGCAAGTCGTAGCCGGTCGTGTTTTTGTGCAGGGGCTGAAAGTGGGAAACCAGTTCGCCGTTTGGTAAAACGACTTCCAAACCCAATACCAAATCACGCATGCTGCCGTAACGCAAGACATTCAAACCGCCGGCATTACAGGCGATATTGCCGCCGATTTGGCAAGAGCCTTCGCTGGCAAGGCTGAGCGGAAACAGTCGTCCAACTTCGGCTGCCGCCTTTTGAGCATTTTGCAAAATCACGCCTGCTTCAACCGTCATGCTGTTGTCGGCAAGGTTGATATCGCGGATACGGTTGAGCTTAGAGAGGTTTAGTAGTACGCCTTCGGTGGTTACCGTTGCGCCGCATAATCCGGTATTGCCGCCTTGCGGGGTTACGCGGATACGGTTTTCAAAACAGAAACGCATGATTTTCTGCACGCTCTCGACAGAGTTCGGCTGTAAGACAATATCCGGCGAAGAAATAAAACGACGGCGTTGGTCGTTTAACAAGGCCGGAGTAGCTTCAATGATTTCAGAGGCGGAAAGAAACTCAGCAAAACGGTCGTGAAGGTGCATGGCAGTCAGGCGGAAAAGTCGGAAAGGGGAAAATGAAGAATGTAAAAAAGCAGGATACGCAATGGTATCCTGCTTTTCTTATATTCAAAAGAATATTATTTAGCAGCTTCAGAAGCAGCAGAAGCAGCGGCTTCAGTAGCAGATGCAGCGGCTTCAGTAGCAGATGCAGCAGCTTCGGTAGCAGAAGCAGCGGCTTCAGTAGCTTCGGTAGCAGCAGAAGCGGTAGCTTCGGTAGCAGATGCAGCAGCTTCAGTAGCAGAAGCAGCGGCTTCAGAAGCAGCAGAAGCAGCAGTTTCAGCAGCTTTATCAGCACCGCCACAAGCGGCCAAAGCTAAAGACAACAAAGCAGCAGCGAACAGAGATTTTTTCATTTTTGAGGACCTTTTTTAAATCGATTTAAACTAAAATAGCCGTCAAACGGCCTGTACAGTAGAAATTCATTGCTGAATTTTCGTTATTATGCCCCATGGGGTGGGCCAATGCAACGTTGCTTAACTGTTTGCGGGCTAAAATCAATACAAAATTAGCGAAAATAATGTAAATCAGGGAAGCAGGTAAAAAATCATCTAAAAATATTCATAATTAATGAAAATTTTAAAGGTTGTTTGTATTCAATAACTTGTTTGTTTTTGGCTGTTGTCGGTTTTAAAGATTTAGAATGTTTTTGCGTTTGGGAAGTTTTTTGTAATTTAGCAACTTTGTGTTGTGAAAAAGCAACTTTTATGGATTGGAATCATTCAATTTTGTTTTTTATATGGACTTTTTTGGTTTTGTTGTGTTCGCCAAAAGTATTTGTTTAAGGTAAACCGATTGTTTAGTTACAGCTGTGATAGAATAGCCTGAACCTGACTTTTAAATATTGATTAAGGACGACATGATGTCTATTGTTAAAAATTCCGTAGTTTCCCTGCATTATGAAATGTACGATGCAAACAACCAGTTGTTGGACAAAACCGAAGAGCCGATTGCTTACCTGCATGGCGGTTATGACGGTATTTTCCCTTTGGTGGAAGAAGCGTTGCACGGCAAAAATGTAGGCGATACTGTTGAAGTGGCTTTGTCGCCTGATGATGCCTTCGGCGAGCAAGATCCTGAGCTGGTACGTATTGAAGATGTAAGCGTATTTCCTGTTGAAGTTGAAGTCGGCATGATGTTTGAAGCCGATGATCCGGAAACAGGCGATGTATTGATTTATCGTGTAACCGATGTTGCCGACGGTAAAGCCGTAGTGGACGGCAACCATCCTTTGGCCGGTATGAAAATATTGTTCAAAGCGACTGTTGAAGGTGTGCGCGATGCGACTGAGGAAGAAATTGCCCACGGTCACGTACATGGCCCGCACGGTCATCACCACCACTAATCAGGCTTGAAGCATGATAAAGGCCGTCTGAAAAGGAATGAAACCTTCCTTTTCAGACGGCCTTAAGTTTTTACAAGACAGATAAATAGGAAATTTTGGCGCAGGTCAAATCAAGCAGGGAAATATGGATTTTGTTAGATATTACAATGAATTACATGTAACGGTGCGACACAATCTGTATTAAGATTCAGATATTGGTAAAACAGGCAGAATGCAATGAGTGAAACATTGGAGCAGCAGGCCGTAGCGGCCGGTATTGATTTAGGCTACCACGACATCAACGGTACATATCATGCGACCAAACCTGAAGTGTTGGAATCGATCGTTGCTGTTTTGGACAAAAGCAAAGCTGATTCAGACGGCCTTTATCTGAATACGATGGTCGCGCATGAAAACGGCGAAGAATCTTTACAGATGCCGTCTGAATTTCATGGTGCGGAAGCGGTCGTATTGATTGATGAGGCGGATGAGTGTCAGAGCTTGACTTTATATCCGGGCGACAACGATACGCTTTGGATTAAGCTGCCCCGACTGGCTTGCGGTTATTACACTTTGTCGGCTGAGACCGGCGGCAAATGTCGCCTTATACGCCTGATTGTTGCGCCTGAATCGGTTTACCAACCCAAACTGCTTGCCAATGGCGGTCGGATGAATGGCTTGACCATGCATTTGTACAGCCTGCGTTCCGAGCGCAACTGGGGCATAGGCGACTTTACTGATTTGCTGAACCTGATGAAATATGCGGCAGAGAAAAAGCTGGATTTTGTCGGTATCAACCCTTTGCACGCCTTGTTTACCAGCAAGCCTGCCTTTGCCAGCCCGTATAGCCCTTCTTCGCGCGAATGGCTCAATCCGATTTACTTGGATATCGAAAAAGTCGGCGCATTTACTTATAACGAGCAACTGAAAAACTGGCTGGCACAACCGAAAATCCGTCAGCGCATTGCTGCTTTGCGTGTTACGGAAACGGTAACTTATACGGCGGTTTGGACATGCAAGCGTGATGCGCTGCAAATGGCGTTTAACGCGTTTGAACAGGATACTTGCGAAGCTGCGGCAAATGAACGCGCTGCATTTGAAGCATTTGTATTAGAAAAAGGCAAAGCTTTGCAGGGCTTCGGTTTGTTTGAGGCTTTGGACCAGTATTACAGTCGTTCCGGACAAGTGGGTTGGCAGTCATGGCTGTCTGAATTTCATCAGCCTGATAGCAAAGCAGTAGAAAAATTCGCGCGCAGCCATGAACGTGAAATCCGTTTTTATATGTGGCTGCAATGGCTTTGCGCGGAGCAGTTGCAAGAAGTTAACCAAGCCGCTGCCGAATACGGTGTCAAACTTGGTATTTACGGCGATTTGGCGGTCGGCGTGGCGCGCGGCAGTGTGGATACTTGGTCACACCGCCAAGATTATTGTATGGACGTATCGGTCGGTGCGCCGCCCGATCCGTTCAGCCCGACGGGGCAAAACTGGGATTTGCCGCCGCTCAATCCGTCGATGTTGAAGCATACGGGCTATGAAAAGTTTGCCCATCTGTTGCGTGAAAACATGCGCCTGTATGGCGTGTTGCGGATTGACCATGTGATGGCGCTGTGTCGTTTGTGGTGGGTTTTAAACGATAAAACAGCAGATTTCGGTGCATACGTGCATTACGACGCCGAAGTGACTTTTGCCATATTGGCTTTGGAAAGCCAGCGAAACCGTTGCGTCATCATTGGCGAAGATTTGGGTACGGTACCCGATCAAGCGCGTTATCTGCTCAACCGCTATCAAGTGTTCTCCTACAAAGTGATGTATTTCAGCAAGGGCTGGAACGGTTTCCAACTGCCTGAAGAATACCCTGAGCAGGCGATTACGGTCATCAGTACCCACGATGTCGCGCCGCTGGCAGGTTATTGGATGGGCAAAGATTTGGATACGATGTTCAAACTCGGTACTTTGCCTGATGCAGCCGCTTTTCAGACGGCCTTGGATGAGCGCGAACACGATAAAGCCGATTTGCTGGACAAATTGAAATATACCGGCTGTCTGGGTGCAGACGTGCAAATGCCGGCAAAAGCCGATGAAACTTTGCTGGCGGCTTTGCACAAATACGGCGCATTGAGCCGCAGCAAGCTTTACGCCGTACAACTGGAAAACTTGCTGGGCGTCATTGACAATTTGAATGTCCCCGGCGTGCCGGACGGTTATCCGAACTGGGTGCAAAAAATGCCGGTTTCTTTGGAAGATTTCCTACAACACCGCCTCATGGGCGGCCAACTTGCCATTATTGACGAGGTACGCATGAAAACAAACAGCTAAATCAAGGCTTATCATGAACTTGACCAAATCGAGCGCGATACGGTCGAAAGCCTGTTTCTTGCCACCCACAGCGACTTGTTCGCTTATCTGGGACGACACCGCCTTGCAGAGGGCGATGAAGTAGTGCGCGTTTTGATTCCCGGCGCAGTAAGCGTGGATATTGTGAACCGCCGCAGCGGCGAACTCATCATGCCGTCTGAAAAAATTGATGAACGCGGTTTCTTTGTGGCTGTTTTGCCCGATGATGCGCCCGATTACGCTTTGAGTATCCGTTATGCCGAAGACTCCGAGCCTGTGATTGAAGAAGACCCTTATCATTTCAGCTCTGCGTTGCAAGACATGGATTCCTGGCTGTTGGCCGAATGCAAGCACCTGCGTCCTTATGAGACTTTAGGCGCGCATTTTGCCGAGTTGGACGGCGTGAAGGGCGTACGCTTTGCCGTATGGGCGCCAAATGCGCAACGCGTTTCCGTTATCGGCGAATTTAATAACTGGGATGGCCGCCGCCATGTGATGCGTTTCCACCGCGACAACGGCATTTGGGACATCTTTATTCCGGCAGTCAAACTCAACGCCCTCTACAAATTTGAAATCCGCAATGCCAACGGCGATGTGCAGCAAAAAACCGACCCGTATGCCTTCGGCGCGGAGTTGCGTCCGAATACGGCGTCTGTCGTGCGTGGTTTACCGGAAAAAGTGGACGCACCCGACTTCCGCGCCCGCGCCAACGCCATTGACGCGCCCATCAGCATTTATGAAGTGCATTTGGGTTCGTGGAAACGCAATCCCGAAAACAACTTCTGGCTGACTTACGAACAGCTCGCCAAAGAATTGGTTGCATACGTCAAAGACATGGGCTTCACCCATATCGAATTCCTACCCGTTTCCGAATATCCTTTTGACGGCTCGTGGGGCTATCAGGCGACCGGATTGTATGCGCCGACCAGCCGTTTCGGTTCGCCCGACGAATTGCGCGCCCTGATTAAAGCCAGGCATCGGCATCATCCTCGACTGGGTGGTTGGACACTTCCCGACCGACGATCACGGGCTTGCCAAGTTTGACGGCACTGCGCTGTACGAACACGCCGACCCGCGCGAAGGCTACCACCAAGACTGGAACACCCTAATTTACAAACTTCGGCAGAAACGAAGTGAAAAACTTCCTGCAAGGCAACGCCCTGTATTGGATAGAACGTTTTGGCTTTGACGGTATCCGCGTTGACGCGGTGGCTTCGATGATTTACCGCAACTATTCGCGCAAAGACGGCGAGTGGATTCCGAACCAATACGGCTGCCATGAAAACCTTGAAGCCATCGCTTTCCTGCGTGATACCAACACCATGTTGAAAGAGGAAGTTCCGGCAGCGACTGAAATCGCTGAAGAATCTACTTCGTTCGCCAATGTAACCCGCCAAGAAGGTTTGAACTTCAGCTTCAAATGGAATATGGGCTGGATGAACGATACTTTGCGTTACATGATGGAAGACCCCATCAACCGCAAATACCATCACAACAAAATGACTTTCGGCATGATGTACCAGTACAGCGAAAACTTTGTTCTGCCGCTTTCACACGATGAAGCCGTCCACGGCAAACGCTCGCTGCTCGGACGGATGCCCGGCGACTGCTGGCAGCAATTCGCCAACCTGCGCGCCTACTACGGCTTCATGTACGGTTTCCCCGGCAAAAAACTTTTGTTTATGGGCAACGAGTTCGCGCAAGGCAGAGAGTGGAACTACAACGAAGGACTGGATTGGTTCCTGCTGGAGCAAGAGGGCGGCTGGCACAAAGGCGTGCAAGACTTCGTACGCGAGTTGAACCATGTCTATAAAGACACCGCGCCACTTTACCAATTGGACCAATGGCCTGAAGGTTTTGAATGGCTGGTTGCCGATGACGGCGACAATTCCGTATTCGTTTTCGAGCGACGCGACCGCGAAGGCAACCGCGTTATCGTGATTAGCAACTTCACGCCTGTGGTGCGTGAAGGCTACCGTTTTGGTGTGAATTCTGCCGGCGAATACCGCGAAATCCTCAATTCAGACGACCTGCATTACAAAGGCAGCGGCATTTCTGCCGGCGCAACGGTGGAAACAGAAGAAGTTTGGTCGTATAGCAAACCAAATTCCTTGTCTGTTACCGTACCGCCGTTGGCAACCGTTTACCTGTATCAGGCGGCAGTCAAAGACGAAGCGTAAATCAACTTTGAGGGTGGGCATCATGCCTGCCTACTGAGCTGAAAATTAAAAGATAGTGATATCAATATGACTCAAGGCCGTCTGAAAGCTTTGAACTGCACCCCAAAAGTTGGACATC